>JBHHXT010000332.1:0-4850 GCA_046757165.1 bacterium
AGTTTACCCACTTATTCTTTATTATGAGTGCTTTACTTTATTACTGCTAACGGGGGCGATATCAGGAAACTCGATAAGTCCGATACTGGCGCATTTGAAAAACGAATATACCCGTCTGTTCACGATCACTTCGCTCTCTCCCTTCCTGAAAACCAGAGATCGTCGCCGTACAGGTGCATTCAATCGAGATGGGAAATCGTAGTTGGAGATAGGGAATGATGAAAGATAGGGAAACGTGACGAAAATGTCAACAAAAAGTTCAGGCCATGATTAAATATCACTGGCCCGCGTGCACGGCCCACCAGACCCCAGCGCGAGCGTGGGCTATTCTATGTCTCTGGGACCATTGCTTTCTTCGGACAGGACTCAAAACCTCATACAGACTTCGAATTCGCCTCGGTCGGTTCATAATGGAACACCATCAGGCAGGTCAACCAGCGCCGAGACGAGCGATTTCGTCACCGACTTCAGATTCGCGGGCGTTTCCTGGCCGGCGCCATTGAAATAGGGTTCAACTAATTCACCCTGATGAACACGCAGCACAGCGGCGATTCTTGTTAGCATTTGATAGGAGTGCGCAATAGGATTTTGATTCTTCCAGGACTATCATTGTTCCAAACCGTTCATCCTGCCGGGCAGAAGAGAAAGCTGCGCGAGCTCGGACGTCCCGATAAACACGTGCCCCGTTCTCTCTTCACCACCTGTCCCCGTCTTGCTTTTCCGCCATATCCGCCCGTTGCTCGCAGAAGGAAAGGCAAGGCAGGCATTCTCTGCGTTGCTGACTACTCAGCCAGGTCAGCCAGCGCCCTCCTGGCAACCTCCAGTTCAGGCTCAATCACCAACGCCCGCTCAAACGCCCGCCGCGCCTCGGCCACCCGACCGGTCATGACCAGCAAACGCCCCATATTCACCAGCGCATTTATTGATTTTGGCCTCACCATCACTTCCTTCTCGTACGTTTTAATTGCTTCTTCATACTGACCCAGCACGGCGTAGGTGTTGCCAAGATTCAAATAGCCATTCGGGAAATCCGGATCAACCACCACAAGTTGTTTGAAATGGGATAACGCCTGCTTGGGATCATTGAGATTCATGGCGTACAAATTCCCCAATGTGTAGTAGGTGTGCGGATTTTGCCGGTCGAGCCGCAGGGACGCTTCGAGCACCGCGGCCGCCTCCTCGGGCTGCCCGGCGAGGATGAGCGTCTGCCCGAGACCCTCCGCATAACGTGGCTCGCCCGGCATCAGCTTTCTGGCCTGCTGGTAGCTGTTCAGAGCCCGGTCGAATGTTTTTTGCACCTTGAAGGCCTCGCCAAGCTTGAAATGGGCCTCTGCCGAGCCCGGACTCAACGCGATGGCGGACTGCAACGCCAGCGCCGCCTGCTCAGGCTGGCGCAACGCAAGCAACACGGCGCCGCGGTTGATTTCTCCGACGGCAGTGGCGCCTTGTTTTTTTCTGCCCAGAGTCAAGTACTCGAGAGCCGAATCCAGGTAGGCTGTGCGATTGTCACTTTCATTGTAGTAGGTGAAATAGCCGATTCCCAGTCGCGTATCCGCGCCGTCATCGGCCGCATCGAGATACGGGACGAGCCGGGTCAGCGGTTTGTCGCCCGGGTCCTCGCGCTTGGAGGTCCAGTCTACTTCGACCATGTTGGCGTCAATTCGAATCCAGTGGTCGGTGGTGATGACGCCGTGCAAGGTGTTGTCGCTTGCGGTCTGGTTCATGTGGCAAGGCACACAATTGTCCGTCGCCGCGTGGGTGAACCGGCCTGCAACGGACAGATTGTCGGGCGGGTGGCACTTCTGGCAATTTGCGTTCTGGTAGGCGTTTCCGGAAGTTCCAGGCTTTCCGTGAGAGTCGTGGCAGACAATGCAATCGGTCGTGCCATGACTTTCGGTAAAGCACCTGCTCTGCTCGAGCCTGAATGCCGTATTGGCAACCTTGAAGGCTTCGAGATGAATTTCTCCGGTAAAGTATTCGGAATGATGAGACGCCAACAACATCCCCGGGCGAAAATCGAACCACCCTTGCTCGCCACGCAGCGCGCGCGACTGGCCCTGAAGGTGACACTGCCGACAAACATCCATTCGGCGTTGAGAAGACAGTTTTCCCGGATTCACGATTGTCCTGGACTCGCCTGCCGGCCGCCCTATCTTCTCTCCGTGCTTTTCCGCGACGTGCAGCTCGCCGGGGCCGTGGCAGCTTTCACAGCCAATTCCCATGGTGTAGGGCGCCACATATCGTTCCCGGGCAGTCGAAGAAGGTTGCATGTAGCCATTGTGGCAATAGAAGCAGCGCTCGCTGGCAAAGCGGTTGAAGCGGACATTGCCAAATTCCCGGTAGCCTGGGCTGAGGTCCCATTTGACCTCGTTCTCATACCAGCTCAACGGCAACTCGTAGAACATGCCTTTTTCCACATAGAAGTAATTGCGCAGGTTGGCGCCTGAACCCATGATGTACTGAGCTTCCATTTCGCGCTCGTGAATCACATCGCCATCGGGGCCGAGCCGGCATTCGCGCTGAAAGAAGCGGTTGCCTCTTTGCACCATTTCATAGTAAAAATTGCCGACTGAATCAAACACCGCCATCTCCTGCGGCAGGATGCCGATGAGATTCTCCGGCGACATTTTCATCATGGATTTGCCGGTCTGAGTCTCGACGTAAGTTTCGTAGATTTGCGCATGGCACTCTTTGCACGCCTGAGCGCCGACATACTCGACGCTGAGGTCTGTGTTCAAATAGGCAACTCCCCTATCCGTCACGTAGTTTGCGGCGACTTGTAGCTCACGTTCCGGTTTGCCACACGCGGCTGCCAAAACCGCCAAAGCCAACCAGCGCCACAGGGTTTTGCTGCTCGTCATCTGTTTTCGGGAGTGCGTTGCGAGGGGTTGCATCGTGCCACCTTTCAAAGTGACTGCCAGGTATTCCTGCCGTTCAGGCTTTGCAGAAACGCCGTCAAATCACGCTTCTCCTGCCCAGTCAGGTTCAATTTTTGAATTTCTTTACTCTGATATTTGTTGGGAATGCCGCCGCGGTCATAGAATTCGACCACCTCGGCCAGGGTCGACAAACTGCCATCATGCATGTAGGGCGCGGTTCGCGCGACGTCCCGCAAAGTAGGCACTTTAAAGGCGCCAAAGTCAGCCTGACGGCCCGTAATCTTGAACCGCCCGGAGTCGGGCGCCGCGATGTCCATGCCGGCGCCGTTGTTCCGGAACGCCTCGTTGGTCAAATTGTGCCCGGAATGGCAAGCCGTGCAGTTCGTGCGCTCGCTTTCAAACAGCGTGAGTCCCCGCCGCGCTGACTCTGACAGGGCGCCAGTGTTGCCGGCCTTGAATTGGTCGTAAAGCGAATTGCCGGAAACCAGCGTGCGCTCGAAAGCGGCAATCGCCCTGACTATGGTCGTCATTGTGATTTCTGAGTCAAAAACTTGGTGAAAACCGCTTTGGTAGCTCGGATCGGCAGCCACGGTTCGCACAACATTTTCCAGCGTGCTGGCCATTTCTCTGGGATTTTCCAGGGGGCCGAGAACTTGTTCTTCCAGACTGCCCGCCCTGCCATCCCAGAACTGCGACCGGCCAAAAAGACGGTTGATGAGCGTCGGCGTGTTGCGCACACCCTCTTGTTGTTCGATACCGGTGGCCACAGACTTGCCATCGGTAAATCCCAGCAAAGGATTGTGGCAGGTGGCGCAGGCAACCGTTCCGTCCGCCGATAGTCTCTGGTCGAAAAAGAGCTGGCGGCCAAGCTCGACTTTCGCCGCCGTCAAAGGATTGTCGGCAGGGATGTTCCGGGCGTTGGCATCTAGCCCGAGCGGCATCTCGAGTAGATAGGGCCCTGCAACCGGCGCCGCGGCATCCTGGCAGCTTTGCGCTATCAGCGAGAAGCAAAGTGCAGAGACGTAGCCAAAAGCACGAAACCAGCCAGCCATCATTCGCCGGTCCTAAGCTCAAAATTCAGGGATAGCTCCTGGCCAGCCTCAAGGGTCACCTCAGAAGCCTGCTCCCCAAGTGTTGGGTGCCACGCCGTGACTACATAATCGCCAGCGGGAATGCTATCCATTTCAAAACGGCCAGCCGAATCAACCAGATGGGGTCGCTGTTCAGGATACGCAGCTTCTCCCCCTTCGGAACGTTGCGCAAGCCGCGTTCTCACGGAGCCGCGCAGTTTAGCGCCGTTTTGAACCTGCTCAACCCCATACTTTCCGCGAGGCGCAGCTCCCATAAGGGTCACTGCCACACACAAGAAAAGCCGGACCTTGCTGCTCTCTGACATGGGAATCTCCCTTTCTGGACTGCCTGCTGGAGTTGCTCAAAAATAATACTATTCAGGTCTTTAGAGTGTAGGCTGTTAGGTTACATCCTATCGGCCTGAATAGTTACAAAATTTCGGAGGGGAAAATTTCATCCAAACCTGATTATAGAATTTCCATTCTTCAGTTAATTCGCCAAACTTTTCTTTTAGATGCTTTTTGATCTCTTTCCAATGCGTGGCTGACTCTCCAAGCACCGCTACAAGGCGCTTGTCATCAAATTGCGCTACTACGGCTTCTTTAGCTCGCGCAAAAGAGAGGTCCTCGAGCATCTCAAAGAACTGTTTGACTTAGTCGATTCCGAAGAAAAAACCACGGCTTCCGGCGACTGGAGCCTCGCCCCTGAAGCACGCGTGATGCATTTTGGATGAGCTAAAAGACCAAATTCGTCGCGTGCATAATTTGCATCAGAAAGATCTGCAAGCAGATTATCATGGCACGTTCATGTTTGGCGCGTTCGAGAAAAAATCCGCGAGTGCCGCACAGGAAGGCGGTTTATAAGGCCCGGATAACCAAGCCCGCCACCGCCCACACGTTT
>JBHHXT010000333.1:0-4833 GCA_046757165.1 bacterium
CTCATCAAATTCCACTTCGTGTCCTTCGTGAACTTCGTGGTTTCATTTCCTTTCGCTTTACCCACTTATTCTTTATTATGAGTGCTTTACTTTTTTACTGCTAACGGATAGAAGAACCCAACTGACTTGGGTACGCAAGAAATTGTTGGCGATCTTAGACGGCAAAGTAGGCTACGTGATTTGAGACGCACTCAACTGATTTCAACTCCTCCGGTGGGTTCTTCTATCCGTTGTAGTTCTACCCAATCCCGTTCCGCTGTGCGATGATCTCGCGCATCACTTCGCTGGACCCGGCGCCGATAGTCATCGCCGCCACATCTCTGTAGATCCGGGAGATGGGATAGTCCTCTGTAAAGGCATAACCGCCAAAGATCTGAAAGCACTCGTTGACCACCGGCTTCACGGATTCAGTGGCAAACAATTTCGCCATGGAAATGGCGCTTTCCGGATTTTGTCCCTTCACCAGAAGATCGCAAGCATGGTAGGTCAACTGCCGGGAAGCCTCGATGCGGGTCATAACGTCGGCCAGCCGGTGTTTCCAGATCTGGTATGATGCCAGAGATTTACCGAAAATAGACCGCTCCTGACTGTATGCCCGTGCCAGTTCGAGGGCGTTCTGCATCATGGCGTTGGCAAATGAGGCCAGCACCAGCCGCTCACCCTGAAAGTGAGTCATAATGAGTTTGAAGCCGTCCCCCTCATTGGCCAGCAAATTGGCCGCAGGTACGCGGCACGCCTCGAAAAAAAGCTCAGCCGTGTGAGAGGTGTGGACGCCGATTTTTCTCATGTGTGTGGCGCGATAGCCCGCTACATCTGCGGGCACGACCATCAGGCTGATGCCGGTGTGTCCGGCTTCGCCCGTGCGCACCGCCAGGGTCACATAGTCGGCACGCGTGCCGTTGGAGATGAATGTCTTCGAGCCATTGATGATGTAGTGGTCGCCATCTCTGACCGCTTTGGTGCGCAAAGCCGCCACATCCGACCCGGCGCCCGGCTCGGTGATACCCAGGGCAATCAATTTCTCGCCAGCAATCGCTGGTTTCAGGAATCTCTGCTTCTGTTCTTCCGTCCCTACCGCATGGATCACCCCAACGGCGAACTCGCACTGGACCATGACGTCCACGGCCAGACCGAGCATGCCAGAGCGCACCAGCTCCTCACAAAAAACGACCGTATACCAGTAATCCAGCTCGCTGCCGCCGTACTTCTCAGGGTAACGAAGGCCCAGGTAGCCTAACTCGCCCAACTGCTTGAACACCGCAGCCGGAAAGGCTTGTTTCTCCTCCCATTCGTCTGCATGCGGCTTCAGTTCATTCTCGACATAGCTGCGCACCGAGGCGCGGAAAAGCTCATGTTCCTCGTTCCAGGGATTCATACCCATTTTTGTATTCTCCTTTTGTCATTCTTAGGACACAGATGCACGCTGGTTCTTGCAGATCTTTTCGACGATACCGCAAGGTCCAAATTACAAATAAACACAACCTCCAATCTGTGTGAATTTGTCAAAATCAGTGTCCAGGATTAGATCGCCTCAACATAGCTGCCGAGATCATCTCCCGCTGGATTTCGTTGGTGCCTTCGCCAAACTCCAGGACTTTGCAATCACGATAGAAGCGCTGGATATCGCTTTCCATCATGTAACCCTGGGCGCCATGCAGATGAAGCGCGCGCTCACAAATCCAGGTGGCACTCTCGGTTGCAAATAATTTCGCGATTGTGCATTCCAGGTCAAACGGTTTGCCAGCGTCGATCAACCGCGCGCTCGCATAGGTCATGAGCCGGGATGCTTCCAGACGGGTTTTCATGTCGGCCAGGGTAAAACGAATGAATTGATTGTTGCTTAAAGGAGCTCCGTGCTGTTGCCGGTTGCTCACATGTTCCACAGTCTGCCGTAGCGCTTCGCCCGCCAGGCCGCAAGCAAAGGCAGCCGCCACGGCGCGGCCGCGGGACAACACCTGAATGGCAGAGCGGAACCCTGAATCGAGCGGGCCCAAAAGCTGCTCGCGCGAAAGGCGGCAATCCGTAAATACCAACTCTGCCAACTCCGAGCTGCGCATGCCCAGTTTCTTCATCTCGTTGCGGGCAAACCCCGGCTGTTCTTTTTCAACGATAAACAAAGAAATGCCCTTGAGTCCAGCCCCCTGCGAAGTCCTCCCCACCAGCACGACAAAATCGGCGAAGGTGCCGTTGGTGATGTAGAGCTTCGAGCCGTTGAGAATGAAGCCCTCGCCATCGGGCCGGGCGTGACACTGAACGGCGGTCACGTCGGCGCCGGCGTTGGGTTCGGCATAGGCCCAGCAGCCCAGTTTTTCTCCCTTCATCGCTGGCAACAGATAACGCTCTTTCTGGTCGTCATTGCCCAAAGAAGCAATCGCGGCACAGGCCAGGGCCATGTGGACGTAGACGCTCAACGCCACACCCGCAGAGCCCGCTGCCAGGCTTTCGATGAGCAGCAGCAGCTCCAGCATGCCGCCAACGCCGCCTACTTCTTCCGGAAAGCCCGTGGCGAGACACTCCAGCGACGCGAGCTTTTCAAAAATCTCTAACGGACATTTCTCACTCTCATCCCATTCCCGGGCATGGGGCCGAATTTCGTTGTGCACGAACTCGTCCATCTGTTTTTTGAAAGCTATTTGTTCTTCGGTGAAATTGTAGAATTGTGACGACTTCATGGTTTAGTCCTGAACATAGAAACGTGAAAGGTTAACCGCAAAGTTCGCTAAGGAAGCGCTAAGACCGCAAAGCGTTCGCAAGCAGCAGGCCTATTCTCATTTTCCTTAGCGGCCCTGGCGATCACTTTGCGAGCTTTGCGGTTCAAAAACAAATTTTTGATTCTTCAGTTAGCTCTTTGCTCATTAGTGTGTCTTAACCGCAAAGTTCGCTAAGGAAGCGCTAAGACCGCAAAGCGTTCGCAAGCAGCAGACCTATTCTCATTTTCCTTAGCGGCCCTGGCGATTACTTTGCGAGCTTTGCGGTTTCAAGAACTCTTGTGCTTCTTTCCCATCATCATCGCCTGATAAGCTTTCAATGCGTCTCGATGTTCCTGCGTCTGCAAACATTGAATTTGCGCCAGCACTTCGTAATCGAATTCGTTCTCCATGTCACGGTCCAACGAACGCCGAATGGCCTTTTTGGTCCAACCCATGGCGATGGGGGAGTATGAGGCCAGCGTCTTTGCGAGTTTTGACGTCTCCTCAGCCAATTGCCCGGCGGGCACAATGCGCTGAACCAGCCCAATGCGCTCAGCTTCTTCTGCTTTGACGAACCGCGCTGTCATCATCATCTCCGTCGCTTTCCCCAGGCCAACTAAACGCGGGAGAAAGTACCCCGCCGACATATCGCAGCCGGCCAACCCGATGGCCACAAATGGAGCGCAAAAGCGTGCCTTCTCTACGGCGATTCTGAAATCACACGCGATGGCCAACCCCAGTCCGCCGCCAACCGTGTCACCGTTGATAGCAGCGATCACGGGCTTTGTCGTACTGGCAATCAATCGAATTGGGTCGAGATAGCGTTCCACAAGATACTCCCACTCCTGCGCGTCCCGCTCTACCATTTCGCCCTGATCTGCTCCGGCGCAAAATGCCTTCCCTGCCCCGGTCAAAACCAATACTCTGACCTGCTCGTTGTCTAACAGAGCTTCCATTTTGCCAATCAACACTTCCAGCATATCAATACTGATTGCATTCAGCCGTTCCGGCCGGTTTAGCGTAATCGTTCCGATGCCTTCTTCGACGTGCGTCAACACACTTTCTTCAGCCATGTTGTCCCGTTGCGCCATATTTGTCTCGTGATCTAATGAGCATGATTTCAGACAATCGAATAAAAACATCCGTTGGGTTTTTCTATCCGCTGGAAACTAACCCTTAACCCCCAATGTCTCTCTCGCCTCCGCTGGCGAAACGGGCGACTCCCCAATCTCATGCAGCAGTCGAACGGCCTTTTCCACCAGTTGCGCATTGCTGTTGGCCAGCTTTCCTCGTTCAACATAAACGTTATCCTCCAGCCCGACGCGGAGATGGCCGCCCAGCAAGACCGCCGCCAGTGTCATTCTGAAGTGGTTCTTGGCACCGATGGCCGTCACCAGCCAGTTTGCACGCGCGGGGAGTTTGCCTGCGAGGAATTGTAAGTCCTCGATGTTAGCTGGCGTCACCTCACCCGGAATACCCACGACTAAGTTGACCCACAAAGGATGATCGAAGAGACCCATCGCATCCAGCTCTTTCAGATTGTTCAGCATACCTGCATGGTAGATTTCGATCTCGGGTTTTACGCCATGGTTCTGCATCAGCCGCGCGGTTTTCTCCATTTCCGCGTAGGACTGAAACAATGGCACGTACTGATCCCGGGCCCAGCGCGCTTCTTTCGGATGGTAGCGACCGAGGAGGCTTCCTGACCCCAGGCTAAAGGTCGCGATCTGCGGCTCCAGCTCCGGAATAATCCGTAGACGTTCCTGCAAAGGCAATCCCGCCACCGCGCCGCCGGTTGTCAGATTCAGAATCGCGTCACACCCGGCCGACCGCAGCCCGGTGGTGATGTGCCGGAAAACCTCAACGTCAGCAGTGGCCTTGCCTGCTCTATCGCGCGCGTGGACATGCAGAATCGCGGCCCCGGCCCGCCACGCATCCAACCCCTGCTGGATGATTTCATCGGGCTGTTCCGGCAAATTCGGGTTGGCTTCTTTGCCTTGCTGCGCGCCGGTCAAGGCACAGGTGATGATGACATTGCCCATTTCTTCTCTCTTTCTTACGACTCCGGAATGCGATGCTTTAGCATCGCTCTACTTGCAAAACTGAAGTTTTGCGCTCCGCTTCCTACTCTCCCTTGAAATCA
>JBHHXT010000334.1:0-4766 GCA_046757165.1 bacterium
GGCCTTGGCTTCGATCTTGAAGCGCTGGCGCTCTTCCTCGCTGGTGGCAATCTGCCGCGGCAGAAACTTGATGGCCACCGTGCGCTCGAGCCGGGTGTCCTCGGCTTTGTAGACGATGCCCATGCCGCCCTCGCCGAGCTTTTCCATAATTTTGTAGTGGAGAATGGTTTTGCCGATCATTTGGGCTCACCTTGTGAATATTTCTCGAGCAGCTTTTCAAAGCGCGAATGCTGGCGCAACGGTGCCCAGGTCGGGTCGATCTTGAGCAGCGCCGCGGATATGGCATCCGTGGGTCGGCCCAGCAGATCGTCCAGCAAGTCAAGGGCCCGGTCCGGCTCATTGACCATTGTGTAAATCTGAGCGAGATCGAGCAGCCGGTAGCTGCCCCGCCAGGCTTCCTTTGAGATGGGCAGCAATTCGGTGCCGCGCTTGCCTGCGCGGATGGCTTCGGCTTTCTGCCCGAAACCAGCATAGGCGAGGCCCAACGAACCATACAATCTCGAATCTTCCGTGTTGAGGCGGATTTGTTCCCGCAGCATCCGGCGTGCGGATTCGTAGTGCATCCGGGCCAGCGGTTCGTTTTTCATTAATCTATGAATCCGGGCCACCAGTAAGTCTTCAGGCTTGAACATAAATTGGTCATCCATCTTCCCGATACCTGAGAGATTTCTCAACGCCTCTTCAA
This sequence comes from bacterium, assembly GCA_046757165.1. GTDB lineage: Bacteria > Zhuqueibacterota > Zhuqueibacteria > Oceanimicrobiales > Oceanimicrobiaceae > JBHHXT01. Next base: position 686 of record JBHHXT010000334.1, read on the forward strand.
GGTTGCCTTCCAACACGTCACATATCGCAAGGGTGTAGCTGAAAGATGGATCGCCCACGCCTATTTTCCTTTCCAGGGCCGCTTCGATGACGGTCCGCGCTTGTTTGGTGACACTACTCTTGAGCAAATGGACCCGGGCCTTATAATAGTATGCATTGACAGCATCAGGCGCCAACGAAATGGCCCGGTCGAAAAACTGCTCAGCCTGGTCATGTTCACCCAGCAAAAGATGGGTTTCACCAACCACCTTAGCGTAGTCGCTATTTCGGGGGTCAAGGGAAAACGTTTTTCTAAATTTATCAACAGCTTCTCTCATCTTGCCCTGTCGGCGGAGAACCGAGCCTACGCCGAGCAATGCCTTTGTATTGTTCGGCTGCAGTCTGATAGCTTCGTGAAATTCTTGCAGGGCCGGCTCGTAATCTAATTTGCCATGATAATGGTAATTCCCCATGGCCACATGGGCTTCGGGGAGATTGGGAGCCAGGGTCAAAGCCCTTTGGGCGTTCACTTTGGATTTGCTCAAATTTTCCTCGCTGCGCTCAAAGTAAAACCAGTGCATATTGGATTGCACCGTGGATAGACTTGCATAGGCAGCCGCGAAATTACTGTCTAATGCAATTGCTTTCTGAAACAATTGCTCTGCGATTCGATATTTCTTCTCGCCTCCAAAAGTTTTTGAATACTCGACTGCGCGCAAATAAATATCGTAAGCCTCAGGATTATCGGTGAGCTTGCCCCGCAACGCCTGTTGTTCCGATTTCACCAGCGTAATATTCAAGGCTTCGGCAACCGTCGCAGCAATGTCCGCCTGCAGCTTAAAAGCATCGGAGAAATCCGCTTCATAAGGCTGCGACCAGATTTGGGTGGCATCTGCAATCTTGATGAGTTCGGGATTGACCCGGATGCGCCTGCCGCCCCGGGCGTTTTCCTGCCACTGCAGCGTGCCTTCCAGCACATAGTCAACGTTGAGCTCCTCCCCGATTTGCTGCAGGCTTTTGGTCGTATTCTTGTACTGCATGGCGCTGGAACGGGCGATGACACTGAGACCGGACAAGCCGGAAAGCCGGCTGGTAATTTCGCCGGTGAGGCCATCGGCAAAATAGTCCTGTTCGGCAGGACCCAGATTCTCCAGCGGCAGAGCCGCAATCCTTTTGATTGTGGATTGGGGTTTGCCCTTGTCGCGGTTCCAAAAAGCTACTGCTACCGCGATAATCAGGATAGCAGCCAGAATCCCAAACAGCACGACCCTGTTCTGTTTCTGGCCTCGTTTTTTCTTTTGGCTCCCGGGCCTGGCTGCTTGCAGCGCGCCCGGTTTGGCCGTTTCGTCAACCTTCAGGTTTTGCAGCACCACAGCCATTCCCTGGTAGCGCTCATCCGGACGCCTGGCCAGTGCCGTCGCCACCACCTGCTGCAGCAAATCCGGCACATCGGGGCGCAAAGCCGAAACGGCTTCCGGTTCTTCGTTGAGAATCGCATAAATCACCGCCTGCTCGTAGTCGCCCTTGAAAGGCAATTGGCCGGTCAGCATTTCATACAAAACGACCCCGAATGCCCAGATGTCCGTTCGGTGGTCTGTTTCCAAACCCTGTGCCTGCTCCGGCGACATGTAAGCCGCCGTGCCGAGGGTGGAATGATCTTTCGTCAGCTGCGCCCCGCCGCCGATCTTCGCCAGCCCGAAATCCATGATCTTGACCTGGCCCTCTGCGGTGATCATGATGTTAGCGCTTTTGATATCGCGGTGAACGACGCCGTTCTTGTGGGCGGCTTGCAGGCCGGATGCGATTTGGCTTGCATAGGTGAGAATGTCTGAGATTGAAAGAAATCCCCCCTGCCCCCCCTTTTCGAAAGGGGGGGACTGTTTTTCTTGCCCCTTTTTTGAAGGGGGACCGAGGGGAATTTCATGGATAATCTCGCGCAATTCCTTGCCCGAGATGTACTCCATGACGATGAACATCTCATCATCCACTTCTTCGATGGCGTGAATTGTGGCGATGTTCGGGTGGTTCAGTGCTGCGGCGGCCTGCGCCTCGATCTTAAAACGCTGGCGTTCTTCCTCACTGGCGGCAATCTGCCGCGGCAGGAATTTGATGGCCACTTCCCGCTTGAGCTTCGTGTCCTCGGCCTTGTAGACGATGCCCATGCCGCCTTCGCCGAGTCTTTCGAGGATTTTATAGTAAAGCACCGTCTTACCTATCATGCTACTGTTTCCTTGGTATGTGGTCAGACTTGCTGGACGGGTTGTGGCGCAAAAGTCCGGCAGGTTTTTCAATTGTCACAAGCCCAACGGTCATTCAAGAAACGTCGCGATCTCGCTCAGAGGTTTTTTGCGGATATCCGGCACCCGCGCCTTTTCTGCCGGGTACCCGACCACGAGAATCAAGTACGGTCGTTCATGCGAAGGTCGGTTCAGAATTTTGTTCAGGAATTTCATTGGGCTGGGCGTATGTGTCAACGAAACGAGACCGGCGTGGTGCAGAGCCGTAATCAGCATGCCAGTGGCAATCCCGACTGACTCTTGCACGTAGTAGTGCTTTTCCACGCTGCCATCTTTCTTGAAGCCGTGACTTTGCGCGAAAATAACGATGAGATAGGGCGCCGTTTCGAGGAAGGGTTTGTGTTCGTTGGTGCCGAAAGGCGCGAGGGCTTGCAACCATTCCTCCGGCGCTCTTTCGCCGTAAAATGCGCGCTCTTCCTCCTCAGCGCCTTCACGAATTTTGCGCTTGATCTCGGGGTTGCTGACCACGACAAAATGCCAGGGCTGGAAATTCGCACCACTGGGGGCGGTGCCCGCCGCCCGCAAGCAGTTTTCTACCACCTCCCGCGGCACAGGCCGGTCAGAAAACTCTCGAACCGAACGCCGCTTTCTGACTTCAGCATAGAAGTCAGATGCACGCTGCTTCATTTCCGCAACCGGATACTCGCGGTAGTGGGCTAATTGAATGAATTTGTATTTTGCCATTGCCCTCAATCTGGATATCCAAACACCTAAGCCGGACAAGCCCCGCAGAAGGCGCGGGATTCAACAACCGGAAATTCGAAATCCTAAACTAGTTTAGGATTTCGAATTTCCGGCTTGTCCGGCTTAGCACGCTTTAGCGATGTCCACGCAGGGCGTGGTTTTGGCCAACCAGCAAACAGGGTGTTCACCTGGAAGCGTGTTTTTCCCCTCCCGCCAGCAAGCTGAAGCTTGTACACCGTCCCCCCGGTCAGGAACCGCGTAATTTAGCCCTGACGAGTTCTTTTTCGAGTTTAGGATTTGGGATTTCCGGCTTGTCCGGGTTAGGCTAAAGCTTCTTGAAAATCTCCTCAGGTTCAGGAAACCGGCCGAGCTTTTTCTTTGAAAAAATCAGCGCGCCATCCCTGGTGACTTCAAAAACCCCGCCTGAGCCTTCGATCAGGGTCACGTTAACATCGGGATATTTCTTTTCCAGGTCTGCCTTCAAACTGGAGGCTTTGGGATAGTAGTTTCAGACAACGCAGTATTCGATTGAAATGTCCATCAGTCATCCCTTGTGTTTATAGTGCCACAATAGAAAAAGTCATCCCAAAATGTAACACTTTTGTTGAATAAAACAAGAGCAAAATGCTAGGCGCTTGCAGAAAGCCTCTGCAGGATGGCCTGCGCGATCTCTGTTAATGTTGTTCGGCTTAGCTCCCTCTTGAGCGCTGCCTCTGCCTTGTCCAGCGAACACGTGAGCGCGTCCTGAATGTTCGCGCCGATGGGACAATCTGGATTGGGCTGGTTGTAATGATAATGAAAAACCCGGCCGTCTTCCACAGCCTGGTAGATATCGAACAAGGTGATCTGGTCCGGGCTACGCGCGATTCTTGTGCCGCCCCCGGAACCCGGCTCGGTCGTCACCAGTCCGGCGTGTTTCAAAGCCGCAAGCAGCCGGCGGATGACCACCGGGTTGGTGTTGACGCTCCAGGCAATGTTGTGCGAAGAGACGCATTGTTGTTTCTCTTTCAGCCGGGCCACTGTCAACCCGGCCAGGATATGAACGGCGACGACAAATTTGCTGCTGGATTTCACGTCATTCTCCTCTGCTTTGGTAACCAAGATAGTTGCAGCAGAGGGAGA
>JBHHXT010000335.1:0-4713 GCA_046757165.1 bacterium
CTAGTTGGTCCGCAACGGCGATTCACGCCTGAGAAAAAGCCAGGCCAGGCCAGCCATGATGATGATGGAAGCAATTGTCCAGATCCGCACAACGATAACAAATATCAGTGCCAATGACGGTGTTAAAGCTTGCGCCAGCACAAGCGCCATCGCACCGTCACGCAGCACAGGCTTTCCAGGAAACCAAAAAAGAAGGTTGCTGGCAGCAACACCGGCCCCCCAGGCACCAACAACCGTAATATAAAGGTCGATAGGAACGGCAACGAAACTTTGGAGAAGTACATAAATGGCGCTGCCGCCGAAAACAATTGTCAAGACCTGCAACCCCAATAGGCCGCCTAAATCTCTATAACGCAAAGGGAGTATCGGCTGATCGGTTCCGCCCGATCGTTGTAAGATAAAGATGATGAATTTGTTGAAGATTGAAGGCTGAACAAGAACAAAAGCTAAGGCAGCTGCAATAAGCACAAACTCGGGGCGTTGCCAAAAGGTCTCGGTACGCTGAAGCAGTATGGTAAAACCGTACACAGTTAGTCCTGCTAATCCAAGTAACGTAAACTCAACCACCGTGGCAACGGTTACACGGATACCTGCCACCCCCTGACGCTCGTATAAGGCGACACGACCGGCCAATTGCCAGATCCCTCCGGGGATCGTACTTCCCAGAATACTATAACAATAGATCCGCAAATCAGCGTGATAACTCAACCGACTGCCAAATCTCGCCAGAATTAAATGCCATGCCAATACAACGAAGCCCAGGCCACTGAAGGCAATCCCCAACGAAAGTAACACCAATGCGGGATTTAGATGAAACGAGTAAGTCAGAACCTGTTTACCATTGAGGTATAGAACTACAAGGGCAGCGGCAATGGCTAAGATCAAAAAAATGGGCCCTCCAAAACGGCGCATATACGTTCGGCCAGGCCCAACAAACCAGTTGATGATCTCCTTATGCAACTGAGGTATCCTGTGCGCCGTTGCCTAACGCGTCTACAGGGGTGCTGGCTCCCATGATTAGACGTTCTCCTTCCAAACAAGATAGTCGCCAATGGCCAGGACATCCATTCCACAGTTGAGGAATGTGTCAATGGCCTCGTAAGGGGTATTGACAATAGGTTGGCCATCGACATTGAAACTAGTATTGAGCACTGCTGGGACGCCTGTGCGCTCCTCGAAACGCTTAATCAACTCCCAGTAACGTGGGTTCGTCTTGCGACTTACGGTTTGTGGCCGGCAGGTGCCATCAATGTGGGTGGCGCTTATCAATTCCATTTGGGTTGAAGCATTCGTGTCAAACGCCAAAATCATGTAGGGTGAGGGTAGCGGAGGGTCGATGTAACGCCCTACGTATTCCTCAAGGACGGATGGAGCAAACGGTCGCCAGGGCTCACGGTGTTTGACCTTATTGTTGATCACATCCTTCATATCGGCCATTGATGGGTTAGCCAAGATACTGCGGCTGCCCAAGGCGCGAGGCCCCACCTCTAGCCGACCTTGAAACCAACCAACGATGTGACCTTCTTTCAGCAAATCAGCGGTCTCAGCGAAAATATCATCGCTACGATAGTAGCGAATCCCGGTGAAACCTCGTAAGGCGGTTTCAATCATCTCGTTGTCATATTCTGGGCCCCAGTAGGCGTGCTCCATACGCCAGTCGGGCGGTTGTCCGGTCTGCTCCACATAGACCATCAGGGCCGCGCCCAAAGCCGTGCCGGCATCATGCGCTGCCGGTTGAATAAAAATATCATCCACCCAGGGTAACAAGGCTAATTTGCCATTCATCGAGCAGTTGAGAGCTGTACCTCCAGCCAAACACAGTCGCCGCAAGCCTGTTTGTTGGTGAAGCCATTCCGCCATCATTTGAGCCGCGCGCTCTAAGGTATCTTGCAAGGTCGCAGCCAAATTTTTATGAGTCGAGGTGATCGGGTCGTCTTTGTGACGAGGCGCCAACTTGGCCATAAAAGTCTTTCTACCGGCCGGGTCAATCACGGGGATGTCGCCGTCCCAGTCGATAAAGGGTAACCCTTCTGGGTCAGGTTCGCCATAAGCGGCCAATCCCATGACCTTGCCTTCGCCGCTGTGCCGCCGAAAACCGAGTGCTTCGGTAATTTCCTCATAAAGCAGACCCCAACTCCTCCGGTTTGACACGGTCTTCAAAATCTCAATTTCCGTGCCGCGCCCTACGCCCAGGATGCCAGACTCACCCCCCCCGCTGCCGTCGAGCGATAAGATATTCGCTTCGGGAAAGCCTGAGGCGAAAAACGTGCTGGCGGCGTGCGCCCGGTGGTGATTGACAAAGATGATCCGGTCACGCACGTAACCACCCAGGGGCAATTGGCGCTCATAGGTGATACCATCTCGGAACCATTGCGCCGCCTGATTCAAGCCGGCGAAGAATTTTTCGGATTGCAGATTTCCTAGCGCAGCCCGCATTGCGCTGTCAAACCCGACGGCCACATAATCTACCTGGTCTAACGTCGCCCCGGCCTGCGTAAGACAATAATCCATCGCCATTTTGGCAGCCATACGCGGCGCGTGCTTAATTCGATTGAGACGTTCTTCTTCAACCATCGCCACTAATCGACCATCTACCAGAATACAGGCTGCATTATTCCAAGAGATAGGATGCGTAATGCCCAAAATGATCATTAGAAAAATACTCCATACCCGATCAATATTGATGCATTTAAAAATCTGGTGGTCCTCCCCTGGAGTGTTGCTAAAAGATTTACGGCAAAGAGCGCCAAGTTCGCAGAGAATTTTTCAGGTTTCTCAGCGATCTCTGCGGTCTCGGCGGTAGAAGAGGGCCTTGTTTCAACAACAACTCTCAAGAGGGGAACTACTGAAAAACTTGTTACAACAGATAAAACACAGGCCATTTTATCACCCAAGCGCAACACCGTCAAAATCTTCACAGTATCCATATTTATTTCGAACCCTCGGCCTTTTGACAGAAAAAAACAAAACTAAAAGAAAGGTCAAGTGGGATGGCAAACTGAAGGAAAAGCCGAATGAGTTCCTTTGGATGCTGTAAATACCACTTACCATCGGCCCAGGTTCTCGGCCAAACCCTTTCATACTTAATGGTATGCCGAACTATGAGTCCGTTATCTTGCAGCAAATCTTGCCATTCCAAGCGAGCTGCATAACGCTGAATCGGTTGATTATCCAAACAGGTGCGTCCGGTCCGATAAGCCGCCAGAACATTGGTCAGAAGACTGTAAATGTTGGGCACAAGAATGTAAACCCATCCATAAGGTTTTACGACCCGCACCATCTCCTGGATACCGGCAGCCATATCTTCGTAATGCTCTAAACTCCCCATACTGCCAATCGCATAGAAGGCGTTATCGGAATAAGGCAGGTTTTGCCCGTTAGCCACGGCCAAAGGTAAATTGGGAAACAACTCGTGCCCTTGTTGAATAGCTGAAGCGGACAGATCGCTGCCAAAGCCAACGGCCCCCTCACGCCTGACCCAATAAGCTAATTCGCCTTTTCCACAGGCAACGTCCAGGAATTTCGCCCCAGGAGGTAGATCGAACAGCCCGGCCGCCCAAATATAAAAAGATTCTAATTGCGAGATGTTTTGATCAGAATAGAGGACGTCATAAGCATGACGCGAGTCGCCATACTGACGAACTGAATCGAGCCGAATCTCTAGCATTAACACAGCCATTCATAGTCTCAACAGATCCAAGTTCTGCGAAGCGTGCCAGCTCCTCAAATTTGGATCTACCGAGTCTTCAAGTTGCTTGTTTGCGCCCAACGACGAACAACTCATTGCCCCAGCCTATCCAATCGAGCCCTCCAAAAAAGGGGGCAAAAGGTAGGCGCAAACCGGGCAAGTGCACCAGACGTAAGAGCGCTTCACGTACTCTCCTCGATGATACGTTGCGATTTAGCCAAATGGTGAAGCTGCTGATGAAGGAGAAATAGCCACCGAAACCACAACGCAACGTGAGCACCTGAAAGCCCGCTTTAACCAATGCCCTCCGCAAGGTATCGGGGGAGAAAACGGTCAGATGGCGGGGAGCGTCATAACCAACCCAGGTAGCGCCAAACAAAAGACGATCAAAACTGTGCTCGTTGGGTACCGTGCAGGCCACAATGCCGCCAGGTTTCAACAGATCGTGGGCCTGTTGCAGGGTGGCCAGCGGTTCGAAGGTATGCTCCAGCACATCCCACATCGTCACGACATCAAATGTTGCTATGGGCAAAGTTACTTCTAACAAGCGCCCAACAACTACATCTAAGCCAAAACGCCGTTGGGCATAAGCGGCTGCCTCAGCGTTTAATTCCACCCCCTTGGCTTGCCAACCAGCGCCCTTCATCTCCGCCAAAAAAATGCCGGTAGAGCAGCCCAAATCGAGGATATGACCGGCGTCACCCTTGCTGAAGCGTTCCACCAACCTTCGCTTTTGGACGATCTTACGACGACGCATCCAACGCATCAAAGTCCAGGGTTCGTCCTCGATGGCTGTTTTATAAGGGGTGTAATGGCTTGGGTAGTAAGTTGCCATCTGGGTTGGCGTTGGACGTGGATTCAGATAGCGCACCCCACAGTGAAGACAACGTACCATTGAAAAGCAGCCGGGACCGCCATATCCCCAATCACGTAGCGCTAAAGGCTGAGTCGTTTGGTCTGCCTGACACAGTGGGCAGAGGGTAAAGCTAATGGATTTCATTTGGTTAAATACCAGGCTACCGTTC
>JBHHXT010000336.1:0-4660 GCA_046757165.1 bacterium
TCGACTTGGAGGCAAAGTTCTTGTTCTCGCTGGAAGACTTGACTTGCGCATCATCACTCGGGGTGAAGCTCACCGCGACAGAAGGGCCGCCGCCACTGGTATTCACCGTGACCATGACCTGGTCCGTACCGGTTGCACCGAGGTTATCTGTTACGGTCAGGTCGATAAAGTGAGTGCCGACACCAAGGCTGACAAGCGGATTGGCGCCGGTTGCGATTTGACTCCCACCTTCAGACCAGACATAGGCTGACAGGGAGCCGTCAAGGTCGAACGATGCAGAGCCATCGAGCTGAACGTCCTCCGTGCTGTTGTTGTCTGTGTCTGTGAGCGCCTGGTCTGCGCCGGCATGGGCGATCGGCGATTGGTTGACGCCGGCTCCGGATTCTGTCACAATGACCAGCTCGGGCGGGTAGGACCCTTCTTTCGAGCTGTATTTGACATCCGAGAAGTCCGCGTTCGCAATCCCGAAACTATAGGTGCCATCTCCGGTGATAGCCGAGGTGACATCAAACCGCACCCACGTATCCATTTCTGCTGCGCCGACCGAACTCAGGGGCGGATCAGAGATAAGCGGGGCGTTGCCGGCGGTCAGCCCGTCTTCTTCCCACGGCGTCGTGGTTCCGATATAATCGTTGGAGACGGCATAAATGGTGCCGCCTTCCGGGCTGGCTTGCCTGACATAGAGAAGCAAGATGGCTTTCTTGACCGGCGCGGTCAGGCCACTGACGTCGAATTTCAAGTAGGCCGTGTACGCAGGATTGCCGCCACGAATCCGAACGTTGGTCTTGGAGCCAAAGTTCTTGTTCGGGCTCGAAGACTTCACATAGGAATCATGGATGGCCGCGAAGCTCGCGCCGCCAGGTCTGACGTCCACCACCACTTCGTCGCCTGCTCTCAGGTCACGGTCGTCCGTCACCGTGAGTTTGATCACGTGGGTTCCCACACTCAGACTCACGACCGCAGTTGCTCCGGTTGCGATTTGACTCCCGTCCTCAGTCCAGACGTAGGAAACGATGGCGCCTTCCGGAGTGGTTGAACCACTGCCGTCGAGCGTGACATCCTCGACGCCGTCATCCTCGATGTCGATCACGGTCTGGTCCGGACCGGCATTGGCGACGGGCCGCTTCTTGTCATCTTTGGGACGTCCCACGTCGATCACAACCTGGTCCGTGGCCGTTCCACCGCGATCGTCCCAGATGACCAGGTCGATGTAGTGGGTGCCGACACTGAGGTTGACCAGTGGATTGACTCCGGTCGCGATCGGACTGTCGTTGTCAAACCAATCGTAACTGGTGATTGGGCCGTCCGGGTCAAACGAACCCGACCCGTCCAGCCAAACGTCCTCAAAGTGGTCTCTGTCTTCGTCTATCACGAGCTGGTCCGGCCCCGCATCAGCCGTCGGAAGCAGGTTGGTATAATCATAGCCTCCGCTTATGATGTTGTAGCGCACGTAGCCGAAGCTATTGGAATTGTTTTGTTTTTCCCACTCCGGCTGCAGGTGGGGATTGTCCACGTGCAGTTGGTCCAGCGTCCAGCGGTAGTTCTTGCCCCATGAAGCATCCAGATCCTCTTCATCACTTGCAGCACCTTTTTGATCGTACTCCAGGCGCCAGTTGTCCCAGATGATGTTGTTGTAGATCTTCGGGTGGCTGTAGCCGGGCGCCATGTATACGCCATCCGTGCCATTATATTCGTGGCCATGGCGCTCGCTATCGATAGCGCCGCCAGCAGGACCAGCACTTCCAGCAACGATGTTCCCCACAAAGGTATTGTTGAAGACATTGGCATCGCGGATATCGTCGAATGCGAGCGCGCCACCGCGAGCGGTGTTTTCACCATGGTCGTCAGCGATGTTCTCGGCAAACAGATTGTTCCAGATATTGATATGAGCCAGGGTGTCTGCCACGTCTTCGAAGCTGATGGCTCCGCCGTCATCTGGACTGTAATTGCGAATAAAGGCGTTGCCCCAGACGTCTACGGGGCCGCAGTCTTCAAAAAAGAGCGCGCCGCCGTGATCTTCGCTCTTGTTTTCCAACATCACGTTTCCGTAAACCTTGAGATGGTCCTTGATTTCATACAGGCAGATACCGCCACCTAGATCGGCGGACCAATTGTGAAAGATGATGTTGTTGTAGATCTCATAGGTGCCCGGAGGCGGACCCGGCGTATAATCATCGCCGATGTGCTCGGGCTGCCCATGATGAAAGTCGTCATACTCAGGCTCATCGTTCACACTGATGCCGCCACCGTAGCCACCAAAGTTGCCATTTTCGGCAATGATGTTAGACCAAATCTGCACGTTGTGGTTGGAGTAGTGCAGCCAGATGCCGCCACCGTAATAGCCGCCGTTTTGATAGATACGGCAGGTGTTGATGTCGATATTCTGGTTACCGTAATCGCCGAAAATGCCGCAGCCAAGATCGTTTGCGTTGACCGTGCCACCGGTGACCGTCAAGCCACTGATACTGATGTTCTCGAGGGCGCCCGTTTTGCCGCCTTTGCCAATGAAGATGACCGGGCCGGCTCCGCTGCTCGCGCCCTGATGAAAAACATCCAACTGTGCCGGCAGGCCGTTGATGACGGTTTCATGCGGTCCGCAGCCAATTAGATGGACATCGTCGTCCTTGATGTGGACCAGCTCGTTGTACGTGCCGGCCGCAATAAACACGTAGCGCGGCGATTTGCCAGGCAGATTGTCCAGCGCTTCCTGGATCGTGTTATAGGGATGCGCCTCACTGCCATCTTCGGCGCCAGCATTGCTGGCATCGACATACACCGAACGCTTTTGGAGATAATTGGCCCGGGATGCACTATAGTTGATATCGACTTTCAGCGCATTGGAATGGCCTGTTGTCGCGGTCACCACTATCGGACCGCTGATGGCGTCTGTGGGGATTTCCACGTCAATGTAGGTGTCGGTCCAGGCCTGGACGGTTAGTTTTTGACCGGATAACGTCACCGTCTGAAACCCTTGCGCATCACCAAAGCCCAGGCCTTGAACGCGATAGACATCGCCGGGGCTCAGCGTGACAGATGCCACGCTCACACTGGAAGCCACCTTCGGCGCCCGTCTACCGAACCGTCTCCCCGGCATCGGAGCCGGCGGCGGAGGCGCAAAGGGGTCAATGATGATCGGCTCAGTCATGGATATGAGCGGATCGATATTACATCCTGGATCCAAAGGGATGGCAGTGGGAACCAGCGACCAATCCGCTTCGAACTTGAATTTTCCCTGGCCAAACGTATAGGGCAAAATAAGCGGCAAGTAGTTCGGGCAAACGCCATCGAAAGCGGCATCGTTGCCGGCGTAGATGTGCACGCCCGGCGCAAACCGCCGTTCCATTTCCGGTTTTTGGACCGGATCTTCGCCCGGCGGACATTGCGGTGTCCCCACCATTGTGTCTGCGGCAGTACAGTTGCCCAAAGCGTCCCAGGCCGTGCATTCGAGTGAATCCGGTGCCCCGGCAAAACACAAGGGATTGCCCATAAAGCCGACGCCGAGATTGTAGCCCAGATGGTCGTAAACGCCGACCGGGACGTGCGGTATCCCTGCCTTTTCAGCGAACAGGAGACTCGTGACGTCACTTGGATCCGGAGTAAACGGACCGCCCCGGCCGTCGATATTAAGATCATCGAAGACGCCGCCTTCGATCTCGCCAGCCAACGGCACGAGGCTGTTGACGCCAAAATTGACATCGTTGCGGGCGCCAGCGCCCACCGTTACCGTTGCGATACCCGCGGGATGCAGGAGATCTGAAGGAGAAAACCCCGCTGGCGGAATCACTTTCACCTTGTACGTGCCAGTCGGCACATCCCGGAACTCAAAATAGCCGACCTGTGGACCGACGAACACCCCACCCAACTCATCCGGTGGGAAGGTGTAGGGCTCCACCCATCCCTGAGCCTTGGTCGCGGCCTTATCGAACTTGCCGGTGACAGTATCAGCGATCAGCGTCGTCATGGTCGCATCCCACAGCTCGATCCTGACGCCGTGCATGGTTCGTTCTTCCTCGGGGTCGTAGACGCCATCGCCAAGCCAGGTGCCTCTTGCGAGGTGGTCATTCCAGACGAATCCGTTTATGTGGCCAACTGTCGCGGGAATCTTTTCGATATACAGGTCTGCCCGGTAGTTGGCCGTCAACCATTGGAGATTGCGGCTCATACCATTGTGCGTAACAGTATCGCATTCCACGGCAAAGCCAAGTAATGTGGTGTCACTGAGGGCATCACCGCAGACGATCAAGTCGGCAGGTTTGGGGTCGATGAATCCATTGAACTCGCCCTCATCACCGCTCATGGCAACGCCATCTAAACCGATATCCTCGCAGTCCATAAGGCCGTTGCCCTCTCCCGCATCAAAAGTGCCGAGCTTTCGATCCAGTCCTGCATCTTCGCCGGGATCGAGGATGCCGTTGCCGTTGAGATCCTCACAATCGAGAAAAAGGTTGCCTTCTCCTGCATCTCCAGTCCCGGGAAGGTGATCGAAACCCAGGTCTTCCACGATGTAGCCCACGTCTGGTGTAAGGCCGATGGAATTGTTGGGTGGACGACCTTTCGGGAAAAACACCTGGTCTCTCATGTACCCTCGATAGCCGGGCGGCAGCTCAACATCAATGTGACCCATAACCTCGATTTCCGGTAAGAAATCAAAATTGTACCA
>JBHHXT010000337.1:0-4637 GCA_046757165.1 bacterium
AGTTTACCCACTTATTCTTTATTATGAGTGCTTTACTTTATTACTGCTAACAGGGTGTTAGCTCCCCCGAATTGAATCAAAACTCCCCAGGTACCGTTGTCTAGGCGCCTGGCGCCAGACATCGACAAAGTGTTGTCGATAATTTTTTTGGGTCGATCGTTTCAGAAAAGGCCGTCATTTGAGCTTTGCTCGTCATTTGTTGTCATTTGCCCTGTGGGCGTCATTGAGCAAGCAATGACCAAATGACGCCCGCAGGGCAAATGACGGCGCGAAGCGCTAATGACTTTCTTCGCAGCGAAGTCTGCGAAAAAAATTAGATTCTTGGTGCCAGTGACATCGATTCCGATGAAGTTGCCTTGCACGACATTGCCCGAGGTCCCATTGCCGTTGATATTAATACCATAATCGCCGTTGCCTGATATGAGATTACGTGACGCCTTTTTCCGCCCGCCGATGGTATTTCGGGATGAGCCTTTTCCAACCTGTATACCGAAATCATTGCTCCGAGAATCGGTACCGGATACATCCGTCCCGATGTAGTTGCCTTCAATGGTGTTGCGGCCTTTTGTCTCCAAGATGATTGCATGTTCAAGACTATTGCGAATCTCCGCAACCATCTTGTTATTTCAACAACATGAGCTTCCTGGCGCGTACAAATCGCGAAGACCCCTCCGCCTCAATGCGATAGATATACACCCCGCTTGCGAGCTCTTCTGCATTGAAATCAACCTGGTGCACGCCGGCCGCGAGTTCTCCCTCCAGCAGTGTTGCTACTTCTCGGCCCAGGATATCGTATAGCTTCAGCGTTACGTCAGAACGTTGCGGCAGCGCAAACTCGATGGTGGTGCTCGGATTAAACGGATTGGGATAGTTCTGTGACAGGCTGAAAGATCCTGGCGCAGGCTTGCCTGAGGCCTCTTCAACACTTGTGGGGGCGTCGAGTGGCTTGGATGGGTCGACGATATGATACCACATCGTATCCGTCAGTCCGACCGCGTCGGTGGCGACAGCCTCGAAATAGAGCGAGCGATTGGGCTGGCTTGAAACGGCGGCAACAGTAACAATGGAATCCGCCAGCGTCACAAAGTCCGGCGCGTTGCTCAGCGAATAGGTCACCGGGCCGCCGAGCGATGACACGCGCAGGGTGTCCTTCTGAACATTGCCGTCGATGCGGAATGACCGACCGGCGATGGGCCAAAAACGCGGCGGATAGACTGTGGCGGCGCCCACTTCGAACTCAACCTGCTTGACATTGCTGCCGTTGATGAGTACTCTGGCGGTCCAAATGCCGTAATCAGCGGACGACACGGCGCCGGCAAAGCTCCAGACCCAGTAATTCCAACCCCCTTGAAATTTGAATGGCAAAGAAAAATCAACAAACGAATATACAGAATTGTCAGGACGCAGGATTTCAAGTGTATAGGGATCGCCTTCCTGTCCCTGCAGCAAAATCCAGATGGCGACAAACGGCTCGTTGGCGCCCATTACTTTCGGTTGCGTCGGTTTTTCCTTGAAAACCTCGATCGGGAAGACATTCAGGTTTCCCCCCGCGGCCGCCTGGGTGAAAACCCCCATGTCGTAAATCCGCAGCGGGGCGGTGCCGACGTACGGCTCCTGCTCTTTCCACAAACTCGGCAAGGGATTGAAAGTGCCGTGCCACGGGTCGCGTATCCTGTTTATGATTCCAAGTCTTTCGAACAGCTCCAAGTGTAGATGTGCATCGGTTGAGTTGCCTGAGCTCCCTGTAAGCCCCAACACCTGTCCCGCTTGCACCGTTTCGCCCACTTCAACGGTCACTGCGTTCTTGCGGAAATGGCAATACAGAGCAAAGGTGCCATCGGCATGCCTGACGGTGACAAAGTTGCAGTCGCCGGGATAAGGTGGACGTGTGTTGCGATCGTATTGTGAGAATTCCGTCGCGATGACTTCACCTGCGGCCGCCGCAATGACGCGCACGCCGCGATCCATGTCACGGAAACTGTAAAGGCCAATATCGGTGCCACGGTGGCCATCGTAACTGTGTGGGTTTCCCATGTAATCCTTGATCGCATCCGTAGGGTCATCGTCGACATAATTTCCGAGAATCAGTCCGTCATGCAGTGCATGATCGAAAGGCCATGCCAGGAGGGGATAATTTGTGTTGGCCAGACGATGATTCTCGCGTGGCAAGCTATCTAGTGTTTTCTGAATCTCCGCAACCATCTCAGGGGTAATGCAGTTCTGTTCTGGTCGAGAGGTTGCAATCACTCCAGAACCGACTGGCAAGAGCGGCTGGTTTTGCTTCGATTGAGCCTGCGTCAAGTTGACGCTTGAGTCCCCTACAAAAAAAGGGATAACAGCCAAGAAAACGAGATAGTTCTTCATGACAGAGCTCCTTGTGGCAAAGCACAGAGTAAATTGTCAAGGGCTGTCGGCAAGTTTTCGTAACCCTGACAGGGCGCTCATACCGTGATGTCAACTGGGCCCTGTCAGGATTTCGAATTGCTCAGGAACTTGTGGACAGCCCTGTGGACTAACGGAACCTGCGATTAGCAGGCCTCACTGTTTGTCCCACACCGTTTTGCTTTCAGCATTTTCGAGGGTCAATCGATTTCCACTGCGACTCATGGTAAAAGTCGTCACCTCCCCGGTTCCATCATCCGTCGCGGTCATCGTGGAGCCATTAACGGAATACGTGCCCGCACTTTTGAATTCATCGGTTTGGGACGGTAGTCCTGGAATTTCAGTAATCTGTGTAATGGTGAAATCGTAGCGTGTTTCTGTCAACACACTGGTGCCAGTGACAGTTACGATGACCCCACCTCCAACATCCACTGGCTGGCCGGCGGTGGCCGTGAAATTGTCTGTTTTGTTCGTGAAGGTAACCAGTTTCCAGGTACCGGCCAATGAACTGGGTGCCAAAGGATTGTCATCGTTGCCGCAGCTCATCCCGGCCATGCAAGCTGCCAACAAAACAAACAAGAGTGAGGTTTTGATTGTGCGTTTCATTTTGCACCTCCTTGAATTTGTTTATTTGTTCAGAAAGTACAATTGTCATGCAGTCGTTGCCTCCCGCCGCGTCAATTGGCGGGCAAATGCCGCGTTCTCAGAAGCCATATCCCAGGCTCAGGCCACCCCAGAGCGAAACTTTGTCTGAGAAAATCGGGGTAACCCCGGCCCGAAAGAGGAAGCCGCCATTCAGGGGCTGGAAACGGTAACCAACGGTGGCCGTGCCAGCGACGCCTTGTTCGTCGACAGCCCCGCCTTTTTCATCGAAATCGCGGGCTGCGAAGACGAGCAGCGCGCCTAAACCGAGCTCGAGTCTGTGTGTTCCTTTGCCCACCAGATAGTTGGCCATAACCGGAACAACCGTCAGGTTGACGTCCTCATCCCCATCCACCTCAGCGGCTCCGAAATACATGATGCCGATGCGCCCCCCGACCGATTCGGAAAACATACGGTCGTAATTGATCGAGTAGAGAAGGCCATTCCCGAGCAGCTCGATGTAGACGCTGTTACGGTCGGTCCTTGCCGGTTGCGCAAATGAGTTGTCAGGCAAGGTCATGACCAGAAGTGATGCTAAGGCGACAAAGACAATTTTGGCGGGAAGAGAACCTTCCACGGTCGATTTGAAGAATAAATTGTACATGATAACCCTCCTGATTGGGTTGTGAGTTAAACAGTTGTTTATTTTTCGTCGCAGGATTGACTTATCTCCCCCAACTCAGGGCTAGTCTTGCTTGCAGGCCCCAGATTGTTCCGAATTCCGAGCCGTGCTTGCGGTCATCGGCAAAGCCGGTCCGAACCCATGGGCCGATAAAGACAAACCTGTATCCAGCAAGGGCAACCAGCTGCAGCCCAACGAACGTGTCTGTACATTCGGAACAGTCGTCTGCCCACACGTATCCCAACAAGGTTGGTCCCAGATCTACCTGTAGCGTATTAGAGAGTTGGTAGCGGCCGAAGACCACGATGTGACCCGCATTCCAGATGTCGCGTTCGAAACTGTGTGAGTTGAGCTCCCACCCAAAGCCAAGTCCAACACCGACGCTCAGGTTGGTGTCACCGACTCTGCGGGCGTAGGAGATTGAGTGGTTTAGCAGACCACCAACATCTAGTGCGAATTGGTTCTTGTTTACTTTAGTGCTCGTGGCCGCCAACCCTCCCTGTGATAGGTCCGAATCTATTATTAGCGTTCTAATTTGCTGATCTGAGACGCTGTTGCGATCGGTCCTTGCCGGTTGCGCATTGGCCGTGTTTGTGACCATTTGAGCGTCGACATCGAAACGGTGCCCCATAGGAAGAGTGAAAATAATGATAGGTGTTTCATTCTACCCTCCTATTTTTGTGCTGTTTTCGTCATGACCCCTTGACAAGTCTCAACGAATGAGGTGCATGCGTTTGACATCCGAGAAATCGCCCGCCTGTATCCGGTAGAGATAGACGCCGCTGGCCACACGGTGTCCGTTTTCGTCCGCGCCATCCCAGACCAGCCGGTGCGTTCCAAGCGGGTAGGTCTGGTCAGCCAACCTCCGGACAGGTTCTCCAAGGATGTTGTAAATGGTGACCACCACCCGGACAGGCTGCGGTAGATTCAACTCTTGTTGATGACCCTCTGCTGGCAAAGAGATAAACGATGAATTGTGGCGCGCATCTAA
>JBHHXT010000338.1:0-4629 GCA_046757165.1 bacterium
GGGCGCCGGCCGTGAGGCCAGAGCCCGTACGTCTTGCAGGTTTCGGAGGTCGGTATGGCAACGACACGGACGGCGACAGGCGAGGGGCGGATCGATTTCGCCACGCACCCGGATCGCTATAAGCATTGGCAGCTCACCATTGACGGACGGCTGGCCACCCTGGCCATGGATGTCCGGGAAAACGACACGCTGGTACCGGGCTACGACTTGAAACTCAACTCGTATGACCTCGGGGTCGATATCGAATTGTACGACGCCATCCAGCGGTTGCGCTTTGAACATCCGGAAGTGGCGGCCGTGGTGCTCACATCGGCCAAGCCCCGGGTGTTCTGCGCCGGCGCCAATATCAAGATGCTCGGTCAGTCCAGTCATGGGCATAAGGTGAACTTTTGCAAGTTCACCAATGAGACCCGCAATGCCATCGAGGATGCGACGGCACACTCGGGACAAATCTACATCTGCGCCATCAACGCACCGGCGGCAGGCGGCGGCTATGAGCTGGCCCTGGCCTGCGACTATATCATCCTGATCGACGACGGTTCCAGTACGGTATCGCTTCCAGAATTGCCGCTCCTGGCGGTGTTGCCGGGTACCGGCGGCTTGACCCGCCTGGTCGACAAACGCAAGGTGCGTCACGACCGGGCGGATTTCTTCTGCACCACCTCCGAGGGGGTACGGGGTCAGCGCGCCGTCGACTGGGGACTGGTGGACGAGCTGGTACCGCGTTCCCGCTTCGATGCGGTGGTGCTGCAGCGGGCGCAAGAATTCGCCGCCCGATCCGACCGGCCGTCGGATGCCACCGGTATCGAACTGACCCCGTTGCAACGGAGGTTCGAGACCGACCGGCTGGTGTATGAGCACATCACGATCGAGATCGACCGCGACCTGGCGACCGCCGGGTTTATGCTCCGGGGTCCCGAAGACGACCCACCGCAGGACGCGGCGGCGATGCAGGCGGCGGGTTCGGGGTTCTGGCCGCTGGCTGTTGCCCGCGAACTGGACGACGCCATTCTGCACCTGCGGCTGAACCGGCCTGCCATCGGCACCTGGGTGTTCCGCAGCAGGGGCGATCACCAGCGGGTGCAGGCGGCGGATGCGGCGCTGATGGCGCACGCCGATCACTGGTTGGGGCGCGAGATCATCCTGTATCTGAAGCGTACGTTCAAACGCCTGGACGTCAGTTCACGCAGCCTCATGGCCTTGATCGAACCGGGAAGCTGCTTTACCGGTTCGCTGTTGGAACTGGTGCTCGCGGCGGATCGGTCTTATATGCTGGAGGGCACCTTTGCAGACCGCGATCTGCCGCCCGCTACGATCCGCTTGACCCGGCTCAATTTTGGTCCGTTGCCCATGGTCAATGGCCTGACGCGGCTGCAACGGCGGTTTCTGGCCCAACCGGAGCGGATCGAAGCGCTACAAGACTGCATCGGCCGGGATCTCCGTGCCAAAGACGCCGAGTCACTCGGCCTGGTGACGTTTATACCGGACGACATCGACTGGGAAGATGAAGTCCGCCTGGCCGTCGAAGAGCGGGCCAGCTTTTCTCCCGATGCCTTGACCGGCATGGAGGCAAGCCTGCGCTTTGGCGGTCCGGAAACCATGGAAAGCAAGATCTTCGGCCGCTTGAGCGCCTGGCAAAACTGGATCTTCCAGCGACCCAACGCGGTGGGCGATGACGGCGCGCTGACGCTCTATGGAACCGGAAAAAAGAACCTGTTTGACAAAAGAAGGGTGTAGCTCATGTCCATCAATTATAGCGAGCGTATTCCGAATAACGTCGGACTATCCGAGAACCGTCGCCTGCAACGGGCCCTGGAGTCCTGGCAGCCGCACTACCTGGAGTGGTGGCAGGACCTCGGACCCGAGGGGACCACCACCTACGATGTCTATCTGCGCACGGCCATCAGTGTCGAGTCCGATGGCTGGGCGCATTTCGACTACGTCAAGATGCCCGAATACCGCTGGGGCATCTTTCTGGCCACGCCGGAAGCGGACCGCCGCATCGCTTTCGGCGAGCACCGGGGCGAACCGGCCTGGCAGGAAGTGCCGGGGGAATACCGCAGTACGCTGCGTCGCCTGATCGTCACCCAGGGAGATACGGAACCGGCCTCGGTCGAGCAACAGCGACACCTCGGTCATACCTGTCCGTCGCTGTACGACCTGCGCAATCTGTTCCAGGTCAACGTCGAAGAAGGTCGCCATCTGTGGGCCATGGTCTATCTCCTGCACGCCTACTTCGGCCGGGATGGACGTGAAGAGGCCGATGCCATGCTGGAGCGGCATTCGGGCGATCCCGACAAGCCGCGCATCCTGGACGCCTTTAACGAAAAGACCCCCAACTGGCTCTCCTTCTTCATGTTCACCTACTTCACCGACCGCGATGGCAAATACCAGCTCGCCTCCCTGGCGGAATCCGGCTTCGATCCGCTGGCCCGCACTTGTCAGTTCATGCTGACCGAGGAAGCGCATCATATGTTCGTCGGAGAGACTGGGGTCATGCGCGTTGTGCAGCGCACCTGTGAGGTGATGCACGAACTCAAGACCGATGACCCGGAACGTGTGCGTGCGGCCGGTGCAATCGACCTGCCAACCATACAGAAATTCCTCAATTTCCATTACAGCGTGTCGCTTGACCTCTTCGGCCAGGAACGGTCAACTAATGCCGCCAATTTTTTCCACCTGTGCAGGTGCTTCTGTTGCTATGATGCGAGTTTAAACTCAATTTCTCCTTCCTGAAACCACTTTTTATATTCGTTGTTCTTTTTTAAGGCTGTCACAGAAGCTAAAGCCACACTTCCAGATTGAGACCAACTCATCCCATTGTGCTTTTGTCTGTCGGCAACAATCAGATCATTGGACTTCTCCCCGCGATTGCTCGAATTACGCAGTCCTAACGCACGTCGTACCGCGTAGGCGGGAATCATCGGACGATTTCTTTCCAAATAGCTGATCAAGTGCTCGATTTCTTCTGTGTTTTTGATCTGGGTTGCAGGTAAATTGTTCAGATAATTGATCGCCTCATCCACCAATCCATGCCACAGAAGAGGCATCAACTTTTCCAGTACCGTGTTACGAATTTCTCTTCCCTTCAAAGCCATACTCAACAGTTCTTTACATCTTTTCCTCAAATGATACCAATCTAAAATCACGGTTATGTTGTTATGCCATGAGAAGAATTGGACTACTGTAGTATACAGGGAGCGGCCATCAACAAAAAATATTAACGTGTTTCCCAATAAGTCATTGTTCAATAAAAAGGCAAGCAATATACGAAGGACGCAAAGCACTCCGTATCCATTTAAAATGTAGGACGCTCCTGCTTGCTCCACATGAATAATCGTATTTTGAACATATTTTCGCTTTTTCTCAGAAGGAGGGTCTTGCGTTTTTTTCTCTCGGTTCTCCCTTTGCTTCTTTGCTCCCACCTCATCTACAGAAATGTTCACTGCTTCCTTGGCATCTTCATATGGAACAGGATTGTTCAGTATTTCAGGCTTGAATGTATCTGAAATGTCAAAGTCTAGAACAATATCATTGAGGCTCTCTTCTTTCACAAGAGGTACGCTCTGACCAAACAACTCTCGAATAACTCCTTGAGGTTCACCTGCTTCAGTAAAATCATTCTCTTGAAAAATTGTGCGGACTTTTTCCTCCAGATGTTCCTGTATCTTGCTCCCTTCATGTTCTGTATGCTCTCTGATCGTTCGAGAAGGTGTTCCTCCCCCTTCTTCTTGATGGCGAATACGATTGATTAACACCCCCGTTTTACGAAAAGATTCCTCCGTTGCCCCGTAAATCAAGGCAATCTCTTTGAAACCGTCTGTAAGGTACTTCTCTTCACCTTGCAAAGGACGAAAGAACTCTCTCGAGGTATTGTAAAGGACTTCATCGTATACATTCACTTTGCTGTAGGTTGCAAAGCTAAAACGACCTATTTCTCCATCGACCGCATACGGCGTGGGGTTTTTTTTAACATCCCTACATGATAACTATCAGCCTCCTGTTTCGAAACCTCACTGAAGTGACGCGATAACGCCTCACGAATGGCGGGATAATTGGTGGCTAACAACGCTTGCTCACATTGATCGATACTCTGACCTGATGCGCCAGAAACCACGATCCCGAAACTACCATCCGCAGATTGATGCGCTCCCTGGGTGACTTCCTTTTCTGTTTTGCTAATGTCTACCTGGATTTTGATCTCGTAATTGGACATGGATACCTCCATTCGAAGAAATTCATGCTTTTTCCTGGAACAACTGGATACATACATGGTATCCATGGGTTAAGAAATTTTCAAATCACCTGCACAGGTGGAATAAACTCATCCTCGCTGGGGTGCGCGCCATCAAGAACCGCCTCAAACGGCAAGGCAACAAAGGGCGCAAGAAGCGTCGCGGTCGTCCCGGCAAGAAAGTCCGGCAACAAAGGCAACGGCGCCAAGGCATGAGCAAGAAAGAGCAAGCCACCTTCATCTGGGACCAGCAGTATCTCATCGTCCGCAAACACGAGGAACTGCGTGACCAGGACAAGGCAGACCTGGCCTTGATGTTTATCATTGCCCCGGAACTCGAGCTGTTTCGGCAATGCACCCGACAGTTTTACCGCCTGTTTGAAAAAGGCATCACC
>JBHHXT010000339.1:0-4604 GCA_046757165.1 bacterium
AAATGCCGGTGCTGGTGAGGTAATCCACACTATCCACACCGGGGATGGGTGGAACGAAAGCCCGTGCGCCCACGTTGATGAAGATTTTCTCCGCACGCAACAACTCCTGGCCGACGCGTACGGTTTGCAAATCCTCGAAGCGCGCGTGGCCTTTGTAAACCGTTAGATTGTCTATTTTCTTCATCCACTCCGGAACTTCGTGATTTGATCGCCCCACGATATCCTGCTTGCGCTCCATGACTTTCTTCATATCCACGGTAACCGGACCGTCGATAATCACGCCGAAGTTCGCTGCGCGTCTGGCCATGTAAGCCGCCCGTGCGCTGGCCACCAGGGCTTTGGTGGGAGTGCAGCCTACGTTGACACAGCTTCCACCGAACAGTTTGCGCTCGATGACCGCTGTTTTCATGCCCTCGCTGGCGAGTCTGGCTGCCAGAAAGGGTCCGGCCTGACCGGTGCCAATGATTATTGCGTCAAATTTCTGCATAATTATTTTCCTCCGTTTTTGTTTAGAATTGTTTAGAACTTTAAATCAATGGCGCCGTGACTTTCGGATATTCGGCTTCATCTCAATAAGCATGTGTGAATTGATATTTTGATCTAATTACGTTCCAACAGAAACGCACCTGCCATGCCGCCGGCAGCGCAGATACTGACCAGTCCATACCGGACATCCCGTCGGGCCATCTCGTACGCCAAAGTCGTCACAATGCGTCCGCCGGTAGCGCACCAGGGATGCCCGATGGCAACGGAGCTGCCGGATACATTCACCCGTTGCCAATCCACGGCGCCGATGGACTGAGCCTTCCATCCTTGCTCCCAGGCTTTTACGTTGGCTAACACCTGTGCGGCAAACGCTTCATGAATTTCAATGAGGTCAATTTGTTCGAGTTTCAATGAATTTCGTTCCAGAATGCGAGGCACGGTTATGGCGGGGGCCATCAGCAATCCCTCGGCCGGGTCAATGGCAGCGTATACCATATCACAAATAAAAGCCAACGGCTCCCTTCCTTCAGTGCGAGCTCGTTCCTCACTCATAAGCAGGAGCGCAGAAGCGCCATCCGTAACAGGCGAGGAATTCCCTGCTGTGAGCGTGCCGTTCTCCTCGAAAACCGGCCGAAGCGCCGCCAGAGCTTCCACAGAGGTGTCACTGCGGGGACCGGTGTCATGCTCAACGCCTAAGAGCGGAAAAATTTCCGCAGCCAAACGTTCCCGCGCTGCGATAGCGTTGCGGTGACTGGCGAGGGCAATTTCGTCCTGACGTTGACGGGGGATTTCCCATTGCTTGCGGGTAATTTCCGTATGCTCGCCCATCGAGAGACCGGTGCTGGGCTCTTGAAACGTATCAGGATCGGCGTGCGACAGAAAATCCACCCCTCCGGCAATGCCGATTTCAATGCGCCCAACCGCGATGGCATCGGCGATGACCGTTAGCGTACGCAGCCCGGTAATGCAATACGAGGAAATGGTTTGGGCTTCAATACTCCTGGGAAGCCCGGTTTCGAATACAAGCTCTCTGGCCAGATTGGGTTTACCCGGTTCAGGCAGCGTGACTCCATAGACCAGGGCCTCAATAGCAGCAGGATCGATATCATCCCGCTCGATTAAGTTGCTCACTGCATGACTGCCAAGCTTTAACGGCCCCAGGTCTTTGAAAGCTTTGCCGGCTTTTGCAAAGGGGGTTCTGCCACCAGCAACGATGGCAATGCGTGTCCTATTCTTTTGACTCATCGTGTTTCACTCCTCATTAATTTATTGATTGCTTATTTAGACACCATCATTTTATGTGACTTATCTACCACAGCGTCTCCTGGCTTCGTAAATACCCCGACGGCAGGTTGGTTCTTTTTGAAAGTAACATTCTCATATGAGAATGAGCGCGGAGATTGGCTGATCAGCTTGCCCGCCTGCCAGCCATGGGAAGTTACTCTCTTTGGTAGCAATAATCCTTTCACTTTTTGCCATTCATCATAAACGATCGCATGGCGTTCCAATTCGTCAGGAGACTTGCCACCAGAAAGGGCAGGATAGGTGACAATGTAATGGACTAGTTTTAAGAGATGAGTTTCCTTATCAAAGTAGGCGACATAATTATCGTCTGGTGTATCACCAATTCCTGCCTCATAGTAAAATTTTACCACATCGTACTCTTTGCCATCCAACGTTTTGGTTCCGAGGGATTCATGCTTACACCCGGGATCCGCAAAGAAGAACGGTAAGCCGAAGAAGTAAAATGGCGTAAAGGCATAGAACCTTGCAGGCATGCCAAGGGCTTCCGGGTCTGTAATCCATACATGCTCGCCATCAAATCCAATTTTGTAGGCATTACTTGTGATGAGCGTACGCCTTGAATTTAGATCAAAGAGCTGATGATCGCTCAAGGCAGCTTTCGGACCCGGAAAACCTATCAAGTCGTATTCAAGCGTTCCAAATTGGCTGAATGTATCGCCGCCGCCATGTGCTTTAATCGCCTCATCAAGTTGGGCCTGCAAATCAGAGGAAGCGATACAGAAAAATATGAGGACTATGCATAACTGTAATGTGACCTGGAAAATTGTTGTTCTTTTCATGATTAATTTCTCCTTTCTACATTGTAATTTACTTGAGGCCGTTTGTCCCCATCGATGAATATGTCGAATACCGCGTCCAACCAAGATATAGTTCACAGGAAAAGCCACCAAAAAGCCGGCGGTCAACGCCAAAAGCATCCCTCCCCAGAACAGCCAACTTACCAGGCCGGTGCCCATAACGCCCGGGGTGTAAACCTCAACTAAAACCTCCGCAGTCTCCATGACTGCAATGCTCAAACCTTCGGCAATCAGCACCTGACGAACTGCATCCTTTAAGAGAAAGTTGGCTTTCAACAGCGATATCAACCCTAACCCAAAACCAAACACAAAGCCCAAGGTGACTGCAAAAACTATCGTTACAACATTGGACAGCGCCAATGCAATCCCGATGACCAGGCCGACTACTTCGCCGATCCCGCAGCCCAATAAGCAGTGCAGCGTTGCGCTGGTTGTCAGTTTCAGCTTTTCACCGTTGTCGTCAATTTTGTCTTTGTGCCCCAAATGTTCTGCGTGTTCCACGATAACCCTCCTTTTTGAAATGAGTTGGTTGTGTCGTACATTATTAAATTTTCAGGTCTCAATATCGCCGTTCAGATTCCTGGATTGGTACATCGTTGGCGCTCATATCTCTGCGTTGCATCAGGCCCTCCGGATCAAACTCCCAGTGCTCGTTTCCGTGGGTGCGGTACCATTGGCCCGTATCGGCATCGCGCCATTCGTATTCAAAGCGCACAGAAATGCGGTTGTCTGTATAGGCCCAAAGTTCTTTCATGAGCCGGTAGTCCAATTCCTTTGCCCACTTGCGTTGCAGGAATTCTTTGCTCGCTTCTCTGCCGGTGAAAAACTCTGTGCGGTTACGCCACTGGGAATCTTCGGTATAAGCAAGCGCGACGCGCTCCGGGTCGCGGCTGTTCCAGGCGTCTTCGGCAGCCTTTACTTTTGCCCGCGCGGTCACTTCTGTGAACGGAGGTTTTATTGGTTGTTTCATTTTGTGGTTCTCCTTATAGGTTAATGGAAGTTAATGTCCAAGTAGGGCTTTCAGCTTGTCTGCTAATTCACTTTTTGAAGTCACGCCGGTTGCCTGATCGAGAATTCTGCCATTCTTGAAAATGAGCAAAGTCGGGATAGTTCGAACCCCAAACTTCTTAGCGGTTTCAGGAAACTGGTCAACATCCAGTTTGCAAAACTTAACTTTGCCAGAGTACTCCATTGCCAGTTCTTCGATGATTGGAATCATAATGTGGCACGGCCCACTCCAGTTCGTTCCAAACTTCACCAGAACCGGCTGTGTGCTTTCAAGCACCTGATAATTGAAGTTCTTGTCTGTTAGGGCGATCATGTTCGTTTTTTTCTTCATAGGTAGCGTTCTCTAATTAACTTAATTTGATACCACTCTTTTATCAACTTACTGGTGTGTCCTCCTTGCTCATCCTGCCAAAGATGTCCCGCTTCCAGAAATTGAGTTTGGTGATTTGGAAAGGGAATAACACCTATTTACTAAAATCTCATAGTAGTTACTACCTTGATTGCTCATCGCTCCTTACTTCACGGTCACTTTGCATCCTGTTCGGATTTCTTAACACTGGGATCATAACAAACAAATTCGACGGTATTTCCTTCGGGATCGCTGATGTATAGTGAACGCCACCCAGCCCATTCAAACGATTTTGTTTCCACAGAGAGGCCGAGTTGCTTTAAACGATTGTGCTCACTTTCATACTCTTTCAAGTCAATTTCAAATGCCAAGTGATCAAGGGTAGAGCGTTCCTGACTTACACCCTGCGGTGTTGATTTGTGAATCTTGGGACCAGTTGGCTTCTCTTTCCTGTCAAATAATACGAGAGCCTGTGGATGACCTTTATGACCGTCAGCAATGCGAAAAAAAACTGCCTTTGGGAACCGCTTGAATACCTCTAAACCGATGACCTCTTCATAGAATTTCTGCATTCTATCCAGATCATCAACACGGAGTGCAATCTCCCCGAGAGCCTTCACCGCGGTGGGTCGTCTATTCATTTTTGTTTTCCTTTATCG
>JBHHXT010000340.1:0-4583 GCA_046757165.1 bacterium
CTCGAGGAAGCGCGTCACCAGTCCATCATTGCCGGCAGCCCGCCCATCGGTCTCGAAGTCCAGACTACGATATTCGGCTTCAACGACCGTGGCCCCCTGGGCGACATCATGTTCGTTCAGTGGCGGGTCATCAACAAAGGCACGGCGGATCTCGACAGCGCCTTCATTGCGGTCTGGGATGACTCTGACCTCGGTTTTTGGCGCGACGATCTGGTGGGCGCGGATACCTCGCTCGGCCTGGGATACTTCTATAACGGGGTCCCCAATGACCTGGTGTATGGCACGCGCACACCCGCCCTCGGGTTCGACTTTTTTCAAGGACCCGAAGTGCCCAAAGGCAGCGGTAACTTCCTGAAGATGACCTCATTTGCAAAATTTACCGGCAATGCACCAGTTGGGCGAAGGGATCCGAGCAACGTCGAGGAAGTGTATAATTACATGACCGGGCGTTGGGCAGATGGATCACCATTTATTGATCAAACTACTGGGAAGGAAACCAAATTCACCCATACCGGCGACCCGGTAACAGGTTTGGGCGACCTGGATTTCACTCCCGGTGACCGGCGCTACCTGATGTCCTCCGGCCCCTTTACCCTGGCTGTCGGCGATACGCAAGTGATTGCCGGGGCCAAGATCATTGCGCCCGGAATCGATCCTCCCAGCTCTGTCAATGCCCTGCGATTTTTTGACAAGTTTGCGCAGGGGGCGTTTGACAACAACTTTGATGTCTTGCGATCACCCGACATCGAGAGACTTGCCATACGCCGTCTCGACCAGGAAATTATCCTGAGCTGGTTCGAGGAGGCCGATGAAATCGAGTCCTTTGAAAAAATTGGCTACAAATTCCAGGGGTACATTGTCTATCAAGGTCAGTCAGTAACTGGCCCATGGAAGCAAATTGCCATCTACGACCTGAATGATGGCATTCAGGCGGTGATCGACGAGCAATTTGATTCTGAAACGGGCTTGATCGTCAGCGCGCCTGTGGTGTTGGCAAAGGACTCCGGGCTGCAGCGTTACATCAGGATCACACATGACGCCATTTTCAATCCTAATCAGCGCCTTTCCAACTATCGCGACTACTACCTTGCCGTGACTACCTATTCGGTCAACCTCGAGGGCGTGCCGAAGGTCGTGGAGAGCGCCATTGTCGGAAAGAAGGTTGCACCGATGGCACCGGACTTTGGCGTCGCTTTCACGGAAGAATTCGGAAATACCATGCCCATTGCTCATGACAATGGGATTGCTGATGGGACGTTTCTTGCCAAAATTGTCGATCCGGCCATGGTGTCC
The DNA here is from genome assembly GCA_046757165.1 of bacterium. GTDB lineage: Bacteria > Zhuqueibacterota > Zhuqueibacteria > Oceanimicrobiales > Oceanimicrobiaceae > JBHHXT01. The sequence continues at coordinate 1,294 of JBHHXT010000340.1, forward strand.
GCTGCCACCTACAAGATCACCATCAACGAAGATCACGCAATGTCTGTGGCAAAGAATGGCGGTGTGGTCGCAACCGTTCCGGAATTTGATCACCACGGCGTCTCAAATTATACGCATTTGCCCAATGCCCCCATCGTTGACGGGCTGCAAATTCATTTGATTGCGACCTTTGAGCCGCCAAACACCTTCAGCAGCGTCGAATTCACAACCGATGCCAACCCCTCGGATGGCGATCTCGTCTTTTTCGGTGATGCGACCTTGTTTGGCGCCCCCTTCGGATTATTCAATATGTTTGGCAACGGCGTTCCGTTTCCTGAAGCAGATATCTTGCGCAGAGATTTGCAGTTCCGTTTCACCGGCGTCACCACAAATGGCGATGACGACAACGATACGCCCATCGCTGAAGGCGGTCAGTGGACAACCCAGTGGGAACGAACCTCGTTTGGCGAGGCCGATCTTGCCACTTATGCCCACGTGCAAATGCGAGCCCCCTTTGAGCTTTGGGACATCGAAAATGATCGACAAGTCAACTTTGCGGTCATCAATCGAAATCGCGATGGTGGCGCGCCCTATGGATTCGGCGTCGGGGATCCCAATACAACCGGATTGGAACCGCGCTGGCGCATTACCGGACTGGATTGGATCATCCCAATCATGACCGATTACGACCCGGAGACAGCCGAGAGTACGCTTCATCCACACAACGACCCCAATTCCACCTGGCTGCTGTTTTTTGCCCCATTCGGAGACGCCAAATGGAGCACCGGTGATGTCCTGACGCTTGGGTATCAAAACCCGCTCGTGGCAGAAAGTGATGAGTTCAGCTTGACCACAACCGCGGGAATGCTCACGGACCAGGAAGCGCTCAAGCAGGAGCAATTGCAAAAGATCAACATCGTTCCCAATCCCTACTGGGCGCACAATCCCGGCGAACGCGACCCGATCAACCGGTTCATCCGGCTCACCAATCTACCGGGTTCAGGGGTGAACATTCGCATCTTTACCTTGGCAGGTGACCTGGTCCGGGTGATCGACGACTCCGACAGACAGACAGATGGAACACTAGGGGTGCAGTATGCCAACTGGGACTTGAGAAATGATGCCGGCATTCCCGTCTCCAGCGGGGTTTACCTCATCCATTTCGAGGTAGAAGGGGTGGGTAATGCCCTGAGAAAAGCGGCGATCATTTTGCCGGAGGAGCGGTTGGATATTTTTTAGAACCTCCGAAGGACTTTTGAATGCTCTCTTCAACAGCGGAAAAATCAAAATAATGCCATAGCCTGATCAATTCACAAATTGGGAAACGAGCTATGATAGCAAGAATACAGACAGATACTCACAGAAACTTGGTATCAAAAACTTTTTCTTACCACGAAGTTCACGAAGGAAACAAATTCAGAATTAACTTAATATCAATAAATTATGATATTTGCGGATGCTTGATTCTGTTTTTTCTTCGTGTCCTTCGTGCACTTCGTGGTTCATGAATTTTCCCGGTTTTGAGATTGAAATTTATTTGTAATTTGATGCTTGTGGTGGGAATTTTTTCAGGAGGAGACAAATCATGATTCAATCATGTAAGCTTATCAGCCTTGTTCTCGCCGTTGCCGTGTTGGCGGTGAGTTCAGACCTTTTTGCCGGCTCAGGGCGACGACGTGGCACATCCGGCGCCTCAGAGCTGATCATTCCGGTGGGCTCCAGGGGAACCGCGCTAAACGGAGCATTCACCTCCGGAATAAGTGGGATAGAAGCCATCCATTGGAACCCGGCCGGTCTTGCTGTCAGCGAACACGCGGCTCAAGCTATCTTCTCACACCAGGATTACCTGGCTGATATGACGGTTAATTACGGCGCGGTTGCAGCAAAATTTGGCAATGTTGGTACCTTCGGACTTTCTATCAAGTCCTTTGGCTTTGGTACGGACATGGTTGAGACCACGGTTGAAAATCCAAACGGCACCGGACGAACCTTTTCACCGACATTCTTGACAGTCGGGTTGACTTATTCGCGCCAAATGACCGACCGGATTACTTTTGGCACAACCCTCAAGGTCGTCTCCGAAGAAATCATCAGCGCCCAGGCGACCGGCTATGCTTTCGATTTCGGATTGCAATACTCGACTGGCCTGGGGGGGCTGCAACTGGGAATCGTCCTCAAGAATTTCGGACCAAACATGCGATTCGACGGTCCGGAGCTGGAGCATAAGATTCAGATTCCAGGCAGTGAATCCGGCACGCGTCAGGAGAACCTTCGCATCAGGGCCGCTTCCTTTGAATTGCCTTCGCAATTGGAATTAGGCGTCTCTTACTCGCTTAGCATGGGCGAACAAAGCTCCTTGATTATCATGGGGACCTTTCAGAATAACAGCTTTTCATTCGACAGCTACAATGTCGGCGTCGAATATGCGTTCAATGATTGGGTGTTTGTACGGGGTAGCTACTCTCTTGTCCAGAGAGAAGGTCTGGAAGAAAAAAGCGACGGCTTCACGAGCGCCAGCGAAGATTATCTCTTCGGCCCTGCTCTCGGTGCCGGGGTAAAGCTGGAGCTGAGCGCTTCGGTGGTCATGAATCTGGATTACGCGTATCGGACGGTCTCGATCTTTGACGGCGGGACGCAATGGTTTACTATCACCTTCGGCCTGTGACGTAACTTTCAGGTAGATAGGCTGTAGGCTTTCAGGCTGTAGGAAGAATCGATGAGAGATCATACGAAACTTCGAGCTTTTGAGTTAGCCGACGAATTGGCATTGAACATCTATGAAGCAACAAAGGGTTTTCCTAAAGAAGAGACCTATGGGTTGACTTCTCAGATGAGAAGAGCTGCGGTTTCGGTTCCATCCAATATCGTCGAAGGATGTGCAAGAGAAAGTCAAGGCGAATATGTTCACTTCCTTAAAATTGCTTTTGCATCGTTAAGGGAATTGCTTTATCAGATCAACCTTGCCAAATGGCTGGGATATTTGGAGGAGTATGACAGAGCGCATAACTGCGAGTTAAGAATCCTAATTTTTTTCGCAGACTTCGCTGCGAAAAAAGTCATTTAGCGCTTCGCGCCGTCATTTGCCCTACGACGTCATTTGGTCCTTGCTTGCTCAATGACGCCCGCAGGGAACCGTCATTTTGAGCTTCGCTCGTCATTTGCTGTCATTGCGCAAAACCTAACGGCCTAAAAAGCCTACAGTCTAAACACCTGAATAGTCTTTCTATGATAGGAAAAACAATTTCACATTATCGAATTTTGGAAAAACTCGGCCAGGGCGGCATGGGCGTCGTCTACAAAGCCGAGGACAC
>JBHHXT010000341.1:0-4545 GCA_046757165.1 bacterium
TTTTGTTCTGGTAAAAGACCGGCAGCCGGTTCCGATTGAAGTCAAATCAAATTGGCGTGAAAAGAGAGTTCCAATGGGTCTGCGCCAGTTTTTGAACGTTTATCCGGAAACCCAAAAAGCGGTGGTTATGAATCACAATATTCAAGATAAAGTCACTGTGAACGGAAGAGAAATTTTCTTTCTACCACCCTATTATGCCAGTAAATTGATAAATCTGCTATGAATCCCGGAATGAGGTATGCTTGAATGATAGGCAAAACGATACTCCACCATAAAATCACCGAAAACTCGGCGAAGGCGGCATGGGGGTCGTCCATAAAGCCGCCATCGAAAACACCGAAAAAACACCTCGAGCTGTGGAAAGACGCCGATCCGGATTACCGGATCTAGTAGAGGCGAAGACAGGTTGGCGAGGTTGAAGGACGCATCTTGTGAAATAAGTTCCAGCCAGAAGGTGATCGAGAAAGGGAAGCAATGAAATAGAAATTTGGCATGGAAGACCAAAGGCAGCGAAATTTGCAAAAATTGGGAATAGACACATGATCGGCAAAACTATATCTCACTACAATATCATCGAAAAGCTTGGCGAGGGCGGCATGGGCGTGGTGTACAAAGCCGATGACACCAAGCTCGATCGCGTGGTGGCGCTGAAATTTCTGCCGCAACACCTGACCACTACCGATACCGAGCGGGCGCGTTTTCTACAAGAGGCCAGGGCCGCGGCGGCTCTGAATCACCCCAACGTCTGTGTCATTCACGAAATTCAGGATGCGGCGGAGCAGCCGTTCATCGTCATGGAATACGTCGACGGCAAGACCATCCGCGCCATGGTCGGGGCCACCGGGCCGCTCGCCCTGACCGAGGCCCTCCAGTACGCCATCCCAATCGGCGAGGCCCTGCACGAGGCACACAACAACGGTATTGTGCACCGCGACATCAAGTCCGAAAACATCATGGTCAACGCTAAAAACCAGGTCAAGGTGATGGATTTTGGTCTCGCCAAGCTCAAAGGTTCTCTGAAGCTGACCAAGTCCTCGAGCACTTTGGGCACGCTGGCCTACATGGCGCCGGAGCAGATCCAGGGCCAGACGGTCGATGCGCGTTCGGATATCTTCTCCTTCGGGGTGGTCCTGTTTGAGATGCTCACCGGCCGGCTCCCCTTTGGCGGCGACTATGAGGCGGCGCTCATGTATTCCGTTCTCAATGAAGAACCGGAATCCCTGCAGAAATATCTGCCCGACGCCTCGTCCGAATTGATTCACGTCATCAACCGCGCTCTGGAAAAAGCACCGGAAGAGCGCTACCAAAATGTCGGGGACATGCTCATCGACTTGCGCCGCGCCAAAAAGGAAACCGGCAAAGTCTCGCGCAAATCACTGGCGGACAGGACCGTCCACACCTCTACGGTCCCGGGCCGCAAATTCTCGCCAAAACTTCTGGGCATTGCCGGTGGTGCAATTGCGCTGCTGCTTCTGGCTTTCTTTTTCCTGAGACCGGACGGCTCTACAAAGCTGAACCGCACCATGAGTTTCCGGGTGCTCTCCACGCCGTACCCCGTCATCGGGTACCCGAGCCTGTCCCCGGATGGCAACTGGGTATCTTTTCCGGCAAAAGACCCCGGCGGGCTCTGGGGCGTCTATTTCATGAACAGTGCAGGCGGCGATGCCCGCAGGATTGCCACGGATGCGACACAAATCAACGGAGCTGACATATCACCTGACGGCAGTCAGGTCGCCTATACCCGCTGGTTCGGTTCCGGTATGCCTGCGACCACGTTTGTGGTTTCTTCACTGGGCGGGCAACCCAGACAGCTTGTTGAAAAGGGCGTGTACCCCGAATGGCGTCCTGATGGCCAACGCATTGGGTACGTCCTCTTTGCCAGTGCCGGATCAGGCAGGGAAGAGGTCCGCAGTGTGCGGCCAGATGGCAGTGATGACCGCCTCGAGTACGTCGAAACTGCTGCTCCTGTCGCCGGTGGGCGGATCGATTTCAAGTGGTCTCCGGATGGTAAGTCTATCGCTTGGTTGCGGACGTTTCCCGGACCCTTCGTGGAAATCATCATTGTCGACCTGCAATCCGGTAAAGAACGACAACTAACGTTTGACGAGAAAATAATCGACGAGGTTGAATGGACGAACAACGACGATATCATCTTCTCTTCGACCCGCAGCGGCAACACCAATCTCTGGATGATGCCGGCCAGCGGCGGCGAAGCTATTCAGATCACCAAAGGCAGCGGCCCGGACATCGGCATGGCGATTTCGGCCGACATGAAGAAGCTGCTTTACTTGCAGCAATTCAACATCGGTCACATCTGGACGGCCGGGAGTGACGGCAGCGAGCCACGGCAGCTTACTTTCGAAGACGAGCACTTGGAGTGGCCACAACTATCGCATGATGGCGGGAAGATCGTGTATGTCCAGGGCGATCCCGATCCGACAAAGACCGGGGCTGTGGGAAACATCTATGTTATGGATCGCAAAGGCCGCAACCGTCGCCAGCTCAGGGCGCAGAATAGAGCCGTGCAGTTCCCGAGCTGGTCGCCGGATGACAAGTGGATTGTCTATCAGGTGGGCGGTGACGTAAGCCAGTCGAACGTATTCGTCATTCCTTCGGATGCCACGGGTGGAACCGAACCCAAGTTTATCACCAAGGGCGCCTTCCCTTCCTGGCTGGATTCGCAATCGATTCTGTTTCAAAATCGCGCGCGAAGAACGAACTATCGCATCGCTCTGCAAGGCGGTGAACCGGCGGTCATTTATCAGGATTCAACCAGTGCCGTACCGATTCAGGGCGGCGAACACATCTTCTTCCGGGATTATCACCGCGGGCGGGAAGGCTTCTATGTTATCTCGTCGGTAGCCGCAGAGTCGCAAAACTTTGATGCAGCCAGAAAAATCGGAAAATTGACCAATTGGAGGGTGTCGCCAAGCCGGAGATTCTTATTGCAGCATTCGGCGTCCGGTGAAATCTGGAAAGTTTCGTTGCCGGACGGCAAGCGCGAACGCCTCGGCGGGGCCTTTTCCAATCCAAATATCGAGCCGGAGTCGATCAGCTTCAGTTATGACGACAAAGAGGCGGTCTATGTCACCAAACGCGTCAGTGGCAAACTGGTGCTGATCGAGGATTTTGTGAAATAGAGGGCTCCTGAAAAGACTTACTGGATTGAGGAACATACCCATGACGATGACCAAAACCTCTGTGCTGCCCACGAACTATCTCACCTTTCACCCGGAGGTAGAGCATGCCATCAGCAAAGGGGAGCCGGTGGTGGCGCTCGAATCGACCATCATTGCGCACGGCATGCCTTATCCACAAAATGTCGAGACCGCAAGACGGGTCGAAGGCATCGTGCGCAGCGAAGGCGCCGTTCCTGCCACCATTGCGATTCTCGAGGGTAAGATCATCGTTGGCCTGAATGAGCAGGAGCTGGAACGCGTCGCGCAAGGCGCGGATCTTCTGAAAGTCAGCCGACGGGATATTGCGCTTGTGCTGGCGAAAAAGCTCAACGGCGCGACCACGGTTGCTTCGACCATGTTCATCGCGGCCCTGGCCGGTATTCCCATATTTGTGACCGGCGGCATCGGCGGAGTACATCGCGGCGCGCCGGAAACGTTGGATATCTCTGCTGATCTGATCGAGCTGGCCACCAGCGACGTCGCAGTCGTCTGCGCCGGCGCAAAAGCGATCCTCGACATTGGCCTGACGCTCGAATTTTTGGAAACCCATGGCGTCCCGGTGGTGGGCTACACCACCGAAAACTTCCCGGCCTTCTATACGCGTAACAGCGGTTTTGGGGTGGACTATTCGGTGCATTCTCTTGCAGCGGTTGCCCGGGCGCTGAAAACCAAGTGGGATTTGGGCCTCAGCGGCGGCATGGTGGTCGCCAATCCCATCCCCGCAGAACACGAACTGGATCCCGGCATGATCTCGACAGCCATTTCAAAGGCGCTGGCCGAGGCCAAAACAAAACAGGTTCGCGGCAAAGAAACCACGCCGTTTTTGCTTTCGCGTATAGAAGCCATAACCGGCGGCGACAGCCTGAAAGCAAACATCGAGTTGGTGTGCCACAACGCGCGGGTGGGCGCGAAACTGGCAGGTGAATTTGCAACCCTGCAAACACGGAGCGTGGCTTTGGAGCCATGATTGCCCGGCGCCCTGGCCCTGGCCATGACAACACCCAGCGCCGGGACTCATGGCCGGATTTCCATAAACCTGTCACCCCTAAGCCGGACAAGCCGGAAATTCGAAATCCTAAGCTCGAAATTCGAAAAAAACTGAATCACAAGAAGTCTTGCCCCGACAGTCATTTTGGGAATACAATTTGGACAGTCGGGGCTTGCCAAAGAATGACAAAACTTGACTTGTCAGGGATTAATGTATTTAAGAATTCCTGTACTAAGTAAAACCTGGGAGTGCGCATAAACATGATCGGAAAGAAAATATCACATTATCGAATCATGGAGAAGCTCGGCGAGGGCGGCATGGGCGTGGTCTACAAAGCCGAAGACACCAAGCTCAAACGCGACGTCGCCATCAAATTCC
>JBHHXT010000342.1:0-4541 GCA_046757165.1 bacterium
GGGGCGAGGGGAAAACACGCTAAAGCGTGAACACCCTACTCACGCAAAGACCGCCAAAATCGCAAGGCTTGTTTCTTTTCGACCTTTCATTTCTCAGCGCACCTTGCGGTCTCTGCGTGAGGTAATGGCGTATCGCATTCATGAAAACCAGATGTAACAGAGCACGAAGCTCAAGGGCCGCTCCGGCCTGCTCGCCCCGCTTTGCAACGGCAGCCCAACTGCGGCCGCGCAACCAACCCGGACCCGGCACCCTCTGACTCCCACCCCACTGCGGGGCTGCGGGGCCCTCCGCTCACAGCTCATGATCATACTTCTGATTCAAAGCTTCAATCTCTTTCGGCTCACCGATGATGGTCAGGTGATCTCCGTCCTCCAGGACCGTGTGTCCCCTGGGAACGATGAGCTCGCCCTTGCGGTGAATGATCGCAATCAGGCTGCCTTGCGGCATGTTCAGATCCCGCACGGTCTGTCCAATCATATGGCTGGTTTTCGAGTGGTGAGCCAGGCGCAGAGAGAACGTGCGCTCGTGCCGCAACAGCAGCTCTTTCAAAGCATGCTCGTCCTTGGCCTGCCGCCAACGCATCATGAACGTTTCATCGTCGACTTGACCCGCAATTTGTGCCAGCAGGCGCAGATGTTGCCCCGGATTGTGCTCCGGGCTGACCAGGAAGAAAAAGGCGTGTACGGGTTCGGAGGAAGCGTGCTCGCCCAGGAAGTCATCGTCGATATCCATGTAAATACCATGTTTTGTGCGTATGATGACCAGCTCCGGGTGGCGCAAGTCGGACAACCGGATGTGCGGCAACGCCGCGCCATGCGAAACCGGCGTCGCCCCGACACGGGTTCCTTGCAGAAACCGCTCGTTGAGCAGTTCAGCCGAAATCTGCAAACGCTTGCGCAGCTTCGCGGCTGCCCGCTCCACGACTTCATCGAAGGTGCTTGGCTCATGCAGGTCCAACAAACTTGCGCGCGCGATGACCATGTCAAACGGGTCTTCGTCTCGCAGCCCCTTTTCCTTCAGAATACCCCGCAGCTCCCGGTCCAGGCCCGGGAATCGGCGCTCACCAAGGCGGGCAAAATAATGGTAAATGGCTCCGTCGCGTGCAATTCTCTCTCTTGCATAGTAGTAGTACCAGCCGGTGCCGACCGCAATCAGACCCGTGGTAAACAAAGCGGGAACCCACCCCATCTCTGCGATCAGGAAAACCGGCGCGATGACGCCCGCCAGCTGCATCCAGGGATAGAGCGGCGCCCGGTACCCCGGGTCGTAAGACTCTATCCTGCTTTCGCGCATGATGATCACTGCCAGGCAGCTCAACGCAAACAAAAGCAATTGAAAGGCACTGGCAAGTTTCGCAATTCTTGTGGCGTCGAAAAAGATCAGGCAGATGAGAATCAGGCCCACGGTGGCAAAGATGGCAACTTTCGGCGTTCGGCGCTTGCTCAGGAAGCGAAAAAACCGCGGCAGCAGATGGTCGCGGCTCATGGCCAACGGATAGCGTGAGGCGCTCAAAATAGCCGCGTTCGAGACAGAAAAAAAGGCCAGAACCGCAGCGATGGTCATGACCACAGCGCCCCAATGTCCCATGAGAACTTCAGCCGCCGCGGCAACGGGCGTCAGGTTGTGCTGAAAAACATCGGGCGGCAGCACGCCAACCATGACGGAAGTACCTGCCCCGTAAATCACAATCGCGGTAACGAGGGCAAGAAACATCCCCAGCGGCAGGTTCTTGACCGGGTTCTGGACTTCCTCCGAAACACTGGCGATGTTGGTGATGCCGACGTAGCTGATGTAGACCAGCCCGGCCGTTCCGTAGATCGAATCGAACCCTTTCGCAAAAAAATTGCTGAAGTGGCCGGCTTTGAGCTGAAGCGCCCCCAGACCCATAAACCAACCCAGGATGATCAGCAGACCGACGACCAAAACGACCTGAAAGCTGCCGGTCTTTTTCGCGCCAAAGAGGTTGATCCAGCCAAATATGAGAGCAAGCACCACCGCCACAGGCACAACGGGCATTTCCGGTAGAAAGAGCCCCACGTACGCCCCCATGCCGATCAGGGCAAACGCCGTTTTCAACACCAGCGCAAACCAAGTGCCCAGCCCGGCAACCGTCCCCAACAGCGGCCCCATGCTGCGGTCTACAAAATAGTAAATTCCGCCGGCACGCGGCATAGCCGTGGCCAGCTCCGCCATGCAGAAAACCGCTGGCACCAGATGGACTGCGGCGATCAAATAGCTCAAGATGACCGCCGGACCCGCTTGCCCTGCCGCCAAGCCGGGCAAAAGGAAAAAACCCGAGCTCAGTGTGGCACCGGTCGCAAGCGCATACACCTTGAAAAGAGACAGCTCCTTCCTGAGCCTTTTTGATTTCTGCAAAGTTGCCATAACATCACAAAGATAGTTTTTTTTGGGGTAAAGTTCAACGATTTTGCAGAATGTTCATATGCGGGTGGCCGATTGTGCCGCGAATATTTCTGTTGCAAAGTCTGATGCGAATTCCTACATTTCAAATTCTATGTCGATTTGTCTGGACTTAACTTATTGAGAATGTTTAGCCACGGATTGCGCAAGAATGCAAACTTTTCACCACAATGGGGTTTAGCAAACCGCGAATGAACGCTAATCCACGCTAATTGTTTGTCACCCTAATTCTTTCATTCGCGTGCATTCGCAGTTACGGCTCAAGCGCCGTTCACCGCGGCAGGAATAAATGAAGCGTTTGACACACACAAAACGACGCAGTGCCAAATGGCAAGTGTCGCCGGAAGCGGCCCGGATGCGGCAGTAGAATAAATCTCGTTCGGATTCTGTTACTTTGAATGACACTTCACTCGTGTGTGGACACAAACCCTTGCCAACACATACTGTTAATGACTTTTTACGAAACCCCTTATGCGACAATCTCGAAGTACACTTTTTCGAGCAGATGGCGGAAAGCCAGTCCTCATTCAGATATTTCTAGTTGTCTTATTCGCCGTCTTTTTTCTCAACGCCTCGCCACCGCGTTCAAAAACGCCGGTTGCCGATGAGGTCCGCCGCGGCTTTGAAGCGATTCGCGCGCAAGAATTGCAGGCGCTTCTCAGATTCATCGCCGCCGATGAGCTGGAAGGGCGCAATACCGGCACGCGCGGACTCAAAATCGCGGCCAGGTTTCTGGAGAGCCAGTACCTGCTTGCCGGCCTCACCCCGGCGCCCGGCCAGGAATCGATGCTGCAGACGTTTCAGGTGGTCGAAAGCAAACTGCATCTGGACTCTGGATTGACCGTCTCGGTGCAGAGCAGCGCGGTGGAGCGTGAGTTTCGACTATTTGAGAACTTCGTCGTGACCTCACAACATGCCGTACCCGTGCAGGTACGCTTGCCGGTGCTCTTTGCCGGCTTCGGATTCAAAGACGGGGACGGGCACGACGACTACCGCGACCTGGAGCCCCGGGGCAAGATCTTGCTGGTCTTTGACGGCTCCCCAGGCCTGACGAACCTCTCCCAACGCCCTGGTCGGGGGCGAAACAGAAAACTGCGCACGCTGCGCCGTTCAAAAGCAGAATGGGCACGGGCAGCCGGCGCCGAGGCGTTGTTTCATATCAACATGAACATTGACGCTGAATCCATGGGCCAGATGAAGCGTTTTCTGCAGCGGCCAAGACAAAGACTGGCAGAGCAACAGCCAGACCTCCCGCAGTTCATTATCTCGAAAGAGGTTGCGGACGCCATTCTGGCGCATACCGGCTGGAGTGCTGACAGCCTGAGGACGCAAATGGTGGCCGGCAAGCCACCAGACCATTTTGACATAGGCAATGTCGAGATCGAAATCACCGTCAAAACGCATGCCGTCACCAAGACAACCCAGAATGTCGTGGCTTATCTGGCAGGCTCCGACCCTGAGCTCAAACACGAAGTCGTGGCGTTCGGCGCCCATTACGACCATATCGGCATGACCGGCAATGGCGACATCTTCAACGGCGCCGATGATGACGGCAGCGGCACAGTCGCCATACTCGAGATTGCACGAGCCTATGCCAAGAACAGCGTGCGTCCGAAACGTAGCCTGTTGTTTGTCTCACACGCCGGTGAGGAAAAGGGACTGCTGGGCTCCAGGTACTACACCTCTCATCCTGTGCTCGAGCTCGAGAACACCGTTGCACTGCTCAACATCGATATGATTGGCCGCAACGATCCCAACTCGGTCTATATCATCGGCTCGAATTTTCTGTCGCGGGAGCTGCATGAAATCTGTGAAAAAGCGAATGGTGTGGTTGCCCTCAACCTGGACTACCGCTACAATGATGTCGAGGACCCCAACCGCTTCTACTATCGCAGCGACCATTACAACTACGCCAAACATGGCATCCCGATCATCTTTTATTTTTCAGGACTACATGAAGACTACCACCGGCCAACAGACACAGTAGACAAAATCGATTCTCAGAAGATGCAAAGAATTGCCCGGTTGGTTTACCTGACCGGCTGGGAAGTCGCGAACCTGGACCACCCGCTGGCCAAGAACGGGCTTTTGCTCGAGTAATCGGACGGCAAACGTGAAA
>JBHHXT010000343.1:0-4536 GCA_046757165.1 bacterium
AACTTCACAGGACCGGACAAGACATTTGTTGATGATCCCGGTCTGCTCTCGCGCTGGCAAATTCAACTTGGTATCAAATATCTGTTCAACTAGAACACTGTCAAACAAGCCAGACTTTGTGAAGCCCCGACGCGGTTGTCGGGGCTTTTTTGATTTCGACTTTCGAAAAAGGGCAAAATCTCCCGAAAACCTTGACATTGTTAACCCCCTGTATTATTTTTGTCTAATCGAGTGTTTGACCGAAAACTGTCTACGTTGTCATCCGGGGCGCGAAGAATCTTTGCTCATCTCTGCCTGTTGAGGAGATTCTTCGCACGGTAGCGCGGGTCTTGAAAAGCAACGAATGGGAGTTTGAGCTCAGACTGACATGAGCTTGCTAACTTTAAGGAGGGGCAATGAGAGAAACTGGACGCCTGGCCGAAAAACCTCGACGCGATCATTCCGGCCCCCTGCACGCGCTGGGGTTTTGCCTCATCGCCTGCTTCATGCTGCTTTTTGCCGGCGGAGCCCACGCCCAGGGCGTAACCACCGCCTCTTTGAATGGCACCATCACTGACGAAGAGGGCAAACCTCTGCCGGGCGCCAATCTGGTTGCCATCCACCGGCCAAGCCGCACCATCTATGGCGTCGCCTCCAGGACGGGAGGCCAATTCACCATTCACAACATGCGCATTGGCGGTCCTTACCTGGTCAGGGTTTCTTTTGTCGGCTATCAGGTGCAAAGGCAGGACAGCGTCTATCTCAGCCTGGGCCAGAATCTAAGACTGAATTTCCAGTTGGCCACGGAAGTCATCGAGATGGAGGCAGTCCATGTGACCGCCGAACAGGATGAAATCCTGAACAGCGACCGCACCGGCGCGGCCACCTACATCCATCCACGCCAGGTCGAGCAACTGCCGTCGATCAGGCGCAGCACGCGGGACTTGTTCCGCTTGGACCCGCGCAGCGACGGAAATTTCAGCTTCAGCGGCAGAAACTGGCTGTACAACAATATCTCTCTTGATGGCTCCTATTACAACAATCCTTTTGGCCTGGATGATCCCGCTCCCGGCGGACAGAGTAATGCCGAGCCGCTGCCCTTTGAGGCGATCGAGCAGCTCCAGGTGAGTATCGCACCCTACGACGTGCGTCAAGGCGGCTTTACAGGCGCTGCCATCAACGCGGTCACCAGGAGCGGCAGCAATCACTGGCGCGGGTCGCTGTACAGCTTCTTCAGGAATGAAAACTTGATCGGGGGGAAAGTGAGCGGCGACAGAGTCCTGAACCCGAATCTGACCTTCAACCAGTCCGGCTTCACGGCCAGCGGCGCCATCGTGCGCAACAAGTTGTTTTTCTTCCTCAACGGCGAGCTCGAACGCAGAGATGACCCGGGGACAAATTTCCGCGCCGCACGCCCCGGGGTCTCCGGCACAACGGTTTCGCGTGTTCGAGCCGAGGATCTGCAACGCATTCGTCAGCGCATGCAGGAAGCTTACGGCTACGACCCGGGCCCGTTTGAAGATTTTGTGCATGAAACCAACAACGAAAAGCTCTTGCTCAAGATCGACTGGAACGTCAGTCCCTTCAACAACGTGACTTTTCGCTACAACCGCCTGGATGCCAGGCGGGACCTGCCACCGAACCCGTTCGACATCAGCATCAACAACAGCGGTCGCGGGCCGAACCAGAACAGCCTGCCCTTCCGGAACGCAGGATATGAAATGAACAACGAATTGAACTCCTACGCCGTCGAGATCAACTCCAGGGAGGGCAAGTTCGCCAACCGTTTCTTCATCAGCTACAACCGGTTTCGCGACTTTCGCGACCCCTTTAGCAAACCGTTTCCGACCATCGAAATCGCAGTCGATGGCATCACTTACACCACACTGGGTCATGAGCCGTTTTCCATCCACAACTTGCTGGACCAGGATGTCTGGCAGATCACCGACAATTTCAACATCAACCACGGCAAGCATGTCCTCACTTTTGGCGGCAATCTCGAAATCTTCAAATTCAACAACTCCTCTAACTTGTTCCACTTCGGACTTTTCCCGGCGCCGGCTGCCCTGGGAGCCAGCGTCGGCGGCTCCACCTTTTTCTCACTGGAGGAATTCTTTCGATTAACCGATCCGAACAATCCAGACTTCAGGGATTTCAACCAGGAGATCCAGCAGCAAGTCCAGAAGCCTTTCAAACTCGATCAAACGGATGTCGGCCAGCTTGCCTTCTATGTTCAGGATGAGATCTTGACCTCAGAGAGATTCAATCTGACCGCCGGGCTACGAGTTGACATCCCTTTGTATTTTACCGACATTCCTCGTAACGAGCTGGCTGAATCGCTGGTGCTCAAAGATGAGAATGGCAACGTCGAGGATATCGATGTCACCCAATTCCCGAGTACCCGGCCGCTCCTGTCGCCGCGCGTGGGCTTCAATTGGGACGTGATTGGAAACCGGTCCACGCAGATACGCGGGGGCACAGGCATCTTCACGGGTCGTCTTCCTTTTGTCTGGCTGGCCAACCAGACAGCTAATCAGGGCCCGGAGGCAGCGTTCCCGTCCTTTGATATCAATGCCACGACCAAAGATTTCAAATGGCCACAGGTTTGGAAAACGAATGTCGCCTTCGACCAAACCCTGCCCTGGGGATTGCTGGGCACGCTGGAATTCCTGTATGGCAACGATATCAACAACATCTTCATTAGAAACGCCAACCTTGCCGACCCGGTCGGTGTCATCCCGGGAGCAGATGGCCGCCTACGATATGACCGCGGCCTGGATCAGAATGGCAGACCGCTCAACAGCCTCAATCCCGATGTGCTGGATGCCGGCGCCGGCGTCTACATCCTGGACAACACCCACAAGGGGCACCATGTCACGCTGACCGCCCAGTTGCGCAAGCATTTCGACCTCGGTGTGGATGCCACGCTCGCGTACAATTTCACCGAAGCCAAAAATAGACTGACCTCCACCGAGATCGCCTCCTTTCTCTGGCAGCTCAACCCCATCTCCAACAATCCCAACAGGCCCGACCTGAGCTTTTCTGAATTCGGCAACCGGCACAGAATTGTGGGCAGCGCAACATACAGCAGACGGTGGTCGAAATATCTCACCACCCATTTCGGTCTCTTCCTGGAAATCGCCGAGGGTCCGAGATTCTCTTACGTCTATGCCGGCGATTTGAATGGCGATGGCGTCGGCGGCAACGATTTGATCTACATTCCCAGGAACGCCACCGAAATCGCCTTCGAGGACATCCTGGATGAAACCGGCAGTGTGGTGCAGACGGCCGACCAGCAGTGGACCGCCTTCGACCAGTTTATCCGGCAAGACGATTACCTGAGCTCACACCGCGGGCAAATTGCGAAACGGAATGGCGCAATCAGTCCCTGGTTCAGCAGGATCGATCTTCGCCTTCTGCAAGATTTCGCCCTGAATTTCGGCGGTCAAAAGCACAAATTCCAACTGAGCCTGGACATTTTGAATGCGGGGAATCTATTCAACTCGGGTTGGGGCGTGAGAGAGGTTGCCAATAGCGGGGCCCGGTCGCCTCTGGTTTTCAAAGGCAATTTTGATTCAGGCCGACCGCTTTTCCAATTCCCGGGCACGGCGCAGAAAACCTTCCTGGACGACATCGGGTTGAATTCGCGCTGGCAGATGCAATTCGGGCTGAAGTATTTGTTTAATTGAACAATTCCTGACCGGGCGGACGGTGTTCAAGCTTCAGCTTGCCGGGGGGAGGGGAAAACACGATACTTCTGAAGACCTGAACCCGTTGAGAGGACAGCTCGAAGCTAAATCGCTCAGTTTGGGCACGTGATCAATTAATTGAACCGGCTCCGGAGGATCTTCCCTACGCCTGCCCGCCATATTCCCGGTAATACGCTCCCTGGATCAGATGGTGTTCCTCGTTCTCATGCTCACGAATCATCTCCATGATCTCCTTCAACTCCAGGCGAAGCCTCTGAAGTTTCTCACCTTCTTTTTCCTGCATCCGTTTCAGTTGTGCAATGAGGCCCTCCAGGCGTACCGCTATTTGCTCGTGCTCGGCTTTGAGCATTTCTACCTTGCGCCGGGAGTGGGGTGAGACAGTGATCACATCCTGCATGAAGCCGCCCTCCTCTTCCAGGTCAAAATGCTTCAACAGGCGATTCTCGAAATCCCGCAATTGCCAAACCAACTGCAGCCGCCAGTCTGAAAAGTCTTCAGTTCTGGTTTCGTCCCTGGCGAACCGCTCGAGATCATCCATATCCTTTCTTAAGGACCTGTGCTCCTGTTCAATCCGGGTTACCCTGTCCGGTGTTGTTCCTGCCATCTCTGGCCTCTTTTCAGTTGGGTTCCTCGCACGCCCCAGAAAACAGGAGGCGTCCCCGTCGACAATCAGGATGGTCGCGCGACCAAAAGGAGCGAAGAATCTGATGGTGGTGAAACTCGGTTTTCCGCCACCTCCAGCGGCGTGCTGAGAGTCTCGGTCAGGCAGGGTGTCGACCGCCTGGCCTGTCTGTCACCAGCTCGGGGTACCGCCGGCGGAAACTCTCGGCGATCAAGCAATCCCAGC
>JBHHXT010000344.1:0-4521 GCA_046757165.1 bacterium
GTTTGGTTGTCGCACGGGTGCCCTCGACATGAATCGAAGAATCTCTTGTGTGGCAAGGTCCAAGCCGCTGGAATACCTTGAGAGCACTGAGAGTTCTAAAACATTTCGGTGAACCTGAATGAGAAAAAATGATGAACCAATTATTGTTGAACAAACCTTTAACACGTCAATTGATACCCTTTGGAATTCCATAACCGAGATTGACCAAATGCGTCAATGGTATTTTGAGAATATCCCGTCATTCAAGCCTGAAGTTGGATTTGAGACTCGATTTAATGTACAGAGTCAAGATAGAAATTTCCTGCATATGTGGAAAGTGACAGAAGTCGTGCCTCTGAAAATGATAACATATAATTGGAAATATGAGGGCTATCCAGGGGATTCTTTCGTCGTGTTTGAATTATTCAAACAGAATAATTTGACAACGTTAAGACTGACACATCAAGTTCAGGAAAGCTTTCCTGAGGATATCCCGGAATTCTCGAGAGAGAGCGGTATTGCGGGTTGGACATTTTTTATCAGAAAAAGTCTAAAAGAATTTTTGGAAAAGAACTAAACAGCGTCCAACAAAATGTTCAACGCTTCAACTCGGATAGTTCAGGGATGGGGATCTTCCTGGATTGCCTTGAGTCTGGCACTGGCATTGCACGTTTGGGATGAGGCGGTACATGACTTTCTTTCCGTCTACAACCCGACTGCTCGTGCCATAAGGGAGCAGCTTCCTTTTCTGCCACTGCCGATTTTCACCTTCGGGGTCTGGCTTACTGGACTGATCCTCGCCGTTTTGATCTTACTTCTGTCGTCGGGATTTGCTTTTCGGGGCGCCAGGTGGTTAAAACCAATCTCGTATGCCCTGGCCGTGTTGATGCTCGGCAATGGGTTCCTGCATTTGCTTGCTTCGGCATACAAGGGTGAGATGATGCCCGGTGTATACAGCTCACCTGTCTTGATAGGTGCTGCGATTTGGCTCCTGGTTCAGTTGAGAAGGAGTGCCAGGAGAACCGGCAGCGTATGACATAAATAAGGATTCAAGCGACCATTGCGAAGCATTAAATAATTCCCTGGACATGTAATTTCACGAACTGCAACAAGGGAGGAATCATGAACAAGCATTTCTGTTTTTTCGTTGTTCTCCTGCTGGCGCTGGCGCCTTTGAAGGTGAGGGCGCAGACCGGCAATCGCGCTTATGCAGGGGGGGGATATGGGACTGGAGTTGATATTATTGATGTAGACAGTATGACCAGGATTGGGAGTCTCCCCGATGCTGGAGGGTACCGCATGGTTTTGAGTCTCGACGGGAAGAAACTATACAGCACCGGGGGAAATTCTTTTATCTATATCACTGACACGGCTGCGGACACCCTCATCAAAGCTTTTGATCCATCGGCTTTCCCTGTCACAAGCAACGAGCTCGAGGGGATCGCCATTAGCCCCGATGGCGGGAAGGTCTACGTGGTGGATGAAATGACGACGGCGGTCTTTGTGCTGGATACGAGCGATGACACGATCATTCAAGCAACTGATCTCAGCACCGACGAATCTGAAAATGCCGTACTCGGTCCTGATGGCCAATTCCTGTATGTCAATGACAATACCTGGGCCTCTAAATTCAGTACTGTTACATTCGAGTGCCTGGGGTTTGTAGATACGGGCAGCGACGGGCATGGAATTGCTATCAGTCAGGATGGCACAAAACTGTATGCGGAGGGCCCCGGCATCATCGTGATTGATGCCGATAGCATGACCTCCCTCGACACACTTAACGCTGGTGGATATTATCTGGAAACCAGCAAAGACGGGTCCAGAGTCTATGGCGTGAATGAAAGTAACAAGCTTGCGGTGATCGATGCTGAAGCCGACACATTGATTGATATTAGAACCCTTAGCTCGTTCGGCTGTGCCGGCGTGACGACAAATCAAACCGGTCAAATCATTCTGGTAGCGGGTCGCACCAAATTGATAAAGCTGGATGCTGGGAGTCTAACTGAAACCGGCGAAGTTTCCGGACGATATCGGTCCGTGGCACTTTTCGAACCAAATGATCCCGTTCCTGTCGAATTGACTTCATTCACGGCTTCGGTTGTTGAAAATGGGGTTATTTTAGAGTGGCAAACTCAAACAGAGACGAATAATTTCGGTTTCGATATTGAGCGGATGGAGGCTTCCAATTGGGAAGCGATTGCTTTTGTGAAAGGAAACGGAACAACGACACACCCTCAACATTACGAGTATGTCGACCCGTTACCGAACGATCTTGCAAATATCTCTACGCGTCGCTATCGTTTGAGACAAATTGATACAGATGGTTCATTTGAATATTCACATGTCATCGAAGTCGACCTGAGCCTTCCAAAAACGGCACAGCTTCTGCAGAATTATCCCAATCCATTCAACCCGACCACATTGATCTCCTATTCAATACCATCCTCAGATTTTGTTTCTTTGAAAGTTTATGATCTACTCGGGCAGGAGGTTCAAACCCTGGTCGGTGAGTTTCAGCAGGCAGGGACATACGCCATTAGTTTCGATGGAGCCGGTCTTTCGAGTGGCCTCTACTTTTATAAATTGTATCTTCGCAATCGTTTGGTCAATGCAAGGAAAATGGCCCTTGTGCGATAGCACCGGCCGCAGCGACGATCCCCCGGACTCGGCAGATAGGGTTTGAATTTCGGGACGTGGCGATCAGGAAGGTGGTCTTGATCATGTAGGGAAACGAGCGGATCGATGCCATCGCTTCGAGCGATGGCATCGGCTATGAGAGACAGGGATGTGCTTTCGTTAGGCGGAAGGATGCATTTCAGATGCACAGGCCGTAATGGGTGGGTTCGGAAAACGAACCCACCCACCCGAACGGCTTCCTGCTCATCTGTCAGACGCAGGCCAATTACTTTTTGTCCTTCATTTCTCTGCGCGCTTTGCGGACTCTGCGTGAAGCAATGCAGGTTGCGGAAGGTTTCATAAGACGACAGCGAGACCCAATGGCCGAACACGAATACCTACCGTCTGTGAATGACCGCCTGAGGATCGAAACAATTCCCATCAGGGGAAGCATTGGCCCCTTCGTCACAACTGCCCACCAGTTTGTATAGGCACCGGGGGGCAAACCGTCTGTCCGTATTTTGTAACTGATCCAATCATCCCCACGCTTTAATTTCGATGTGCCCTTCCGGATCGGGGGAAAGAGTGTACCCGGTTCCAGTACCCCACCGCCAAGAGCACCGGCCGGCTGGAATGCAAAGACTTCTGCACGTTAGGTGCGATTCCCCCGGTGTTTGGAGAGACGACTTGGCTCCGCGGCGAAGCATTTACAAATTGCCTGCCAACGGTATTCTTTGCAAAAGAATCCCATTGTGCAACAATATCCCAAACATAATTCGATAAATGAAACGCCGTTTTATAGGCCTGACATCATTCAAAGAAAGGTACTTTTTCTCATCCATTTCTTCCCCTCTCAATTTACCAAGAACCATCCAACCATCCAACACCCCACCTAATCTTGCTCCAAAGCCCAGGCATAAAAAGGAATCATCCGAATCGTTCTGCCTTCTTCGGAAAGTGTTTGGCTGTTATCGCGGGTGATGATCTTCGCTTCCTGAAGATCGAGCTGCTGCATCGCTGAAAGCAAGGCCCCGATTTCCCGATTTCTGGTCATGGGGTCGGTCAACTGTTCGCAAACCTGAATCAGCTCTACCACAACACCCTGTTTTGTCGTGATAAAATCGATTTCCTCGCCGCCGGATGTTCTGTAATAGAAAACTTGCTCACGGTCGTATTTTCGCCTGAGCTGATTGTAAACCATTGTTTCGAGCAGGCGTCCGGTGTTGTAAGATCGTGAGCTGGTCATGGCCGTCACCAGACCGTGGTCGATAGCGTAGATTTTGCGATAATTCACTTGTCGTACCCGAACAGACTCGGAGAAAATGGAGACGAGTGAAAAGCAACAAGCATCTTCGAGGTAGGAGAGATAATTGTGGATGGTATCCTTCGAAATTTGGTATCCCTGGGATTTTGAATCGTTGTAGAATTTGTTGACACTAAAAGGCTTGGCATTGTTTGCGAGCAAAAAGCGCAAGAGATATTTAACGAGAGCGTAATTCCTGATTTCATACCTTTCGATCAGGTCTTTGTACAAAATCAAATTGAAATATTCTTGCAAGGTTTTCAACCGAAATTCTTCACGATAATCGACAACTTCGGGAAAGCCGCCGCAGTGAAGATAGGTTTCGAAAGCATTGACTACCCGGGCACGGGTTTTCGACGAGATGATATTGTCCGGGATAGTTTTGCAGCGCAGAAATTCGGCAAAACCGAATGGAAAGATTTCATACGAGAGGGTTCGTCCCCGCAATGCTGTGGCAATCTCACGGCTCAAAAGTCGCGAGGATGATCCGGTGAGATTGATTTGGGCATTTTCCGTGTCGTGGACTCGCCGAACAAATTTTTCCCAATTTGCAATGTTTTGAATTTCATCAAAAAAGAAAAAGACCTTTTGCTCTTTGAAGGCCGGAAATGTTTCAAAAT
>JBHHXT010000345.1:0-4510 GCA_046757165.1 bacterium
ACGTGAAACGGAAAACCTGGTGTCCCCCAACGATGAGTACCGGGAGGCGAACTTGCGCGCCACCGGCGTGCCGCCCCGTAACCCGCCCGAAGGGCGAACACCCCGAATCTGTAGCCATGCCCCCTTGTGGGGCATAGATGAATCGCATGCGGGGAAATCACAGCCACCCACAAGGGGTGGCGGCCCCGAGTCAGTTCACCTCGGTGTTCAGCAACATGTGAAGGCCACAATAGGAGCGACAGGGCCCGTTTCACATCTCCTGTTTCACGACTTCTCCGCACGGTGATAGAGGACAACTTGCCAAATCGCTGTTTTCTGATGGGAAACCGGGACCAGTCCGGTAAGGCGTACAGCCGCATCGACCTCCCGGGTGCGGTGGACGAAAATCCTGAACGGGTTGCGAACAATCTTGAAAACGAGATTCTTCACAGCAAAAACCAATCTTATCCACCACAAGTCTCTTGGGTAAACCAGGCCATACAATTTGTGTGCGCGTTCGGCCGACAATCGCACCTGGGTTGCCATGTCAGGATAGCAGCAGATCACGCGGTCGAGCGTCACGATCTCCGTTGGCTCCAGCTTTTCGGCCAACGCCACGAAATCACCATGCAGAAAACGAATCTGACCCGAGAGGCCCAACCGACGGGCCTCCTTCCTGGCCGCCTCCAGGTACGCAGACGATGCCTCAACACTCACCGCAGCACTCGCCCCTGCGTTCAGCAGCTCATGCTGAATGACGCCCAGGCCGCCACCGATATCCAGAACGCTCATGCCGGCGACGTCGTATTCCTCTACGGCTTCAAGAAGCATTCGGGTGGTTTTGTCCGGTCCTTTCTTCTGATACTGCTTCAATTCCTTGGCAACGTACGCTTCGTCGAACAGCGTTTCTATGCCTGTGCATTGACAACAAGCCATCCTCGAGTCCTTCTGTTGTGACGCATCTTTCGGGCTTAGATATTCCGCATCCACGCCTGACGCAACGTGATTTGCTCAGGCGTTGCCTCTGGATAGACTGTCAGAACGTGGCGGTCGACGCGTTCTGTGATAATTTTTTGGCACGTGACCGTCAGCGCCTCGCCGTCGCGCGACAACGTCAGCTCGTAGGGCACGCCGGCCTCTAACTGCCGGAGTTCGGCAAACACCGTTCGAATGTTTTTGATACTGACTTCTTCACCGTTGTAGGCCAGGAGGATGTCGCCGTCGCGCAGACCGAATCCCTTGACTTGCTCACGCACTTTCGAGAGAGCGATTCTGCCGTCGGTGACGATAATGTGAAAGCCAGCGATTACCTCCTCCTCACCCGTGTGAACTTCCGGCGAGTAGTCGATCCCAAGCTTCGCGTAGTATGCTGCCAGCGGCAGCGTCTCTGCGGCCTTTACATACTTTTTGAAGAAATCAGCAATCTGTGGGTAGGTCATGTCAATGAATGTATCATAAAAGTGCTTCTCGGAAAAAGCCTTTTCAGGGCCATAAACTTCGGCAAGCTCATTGATGACCTCTCGCAGCCCACGTTTGCCCTGGGAGAGGTCCAGGAGCAGAATGTCAAGCAGCCCGGCCACGACGGCGCCCCGCATGTAGATATTGCCATATTGTTGCTGGCCGGACGGCGTAAAAGAACTCAAAGAGAGATCGCTCAAGCTGTAATCCCCGCGAAAATTGTCACTGACGCTGAGTTTGCGGCTGACCACCCGCAGGTATGAATTCAGGTCGATAAGATTGCTGCGCAACCTCATGATGTGGGCCGCCCACTCTGTTGCGCCTTCGTAGAGCCACAGGTGCTCAGAAGGCACCGGTTCGACAAAATTGAAGTGCTCGATGATTTCGCTGTGAATATTGAGCGGCGTCACAACGTGAAAAAACTCGTGCGCCACAACAGCAGGTATGCTCTGCTGCAGCAGTTGCTCAAAGTTGGCCTCGCTGTAGGCATAACTGGAGCTATACGAGTGCTCCCATGCCCCGTAGGTGACGTCTTCAAAATGAAAAAGAAAGGCGTAGTGGTCCACAGGCAAGCCGTCCATAAAATCAGCAGCCGCGAGCAGGATATCTTTGACGCTGGCAAGGATTTGATCAGAGTTCACTTTGTCCGTCTTGGAGTAGGTGTAGATCTCGATTTTGCTGCCCTTCAGGGACAGCTCGGCCTTCGATAGCCGGCCCAACAGCAACGGGGAGTCAACGATGTGGTCGAAGTCATCGGCAAAGAAATAGCGCTCATCGCGGCGGAGTGCGGTTCCGACCTGCCAGGAATCCGGATAATGCAGTTTGATACGCAAAGGCCGAGCTTGCATGCCAGCGGGATAGCCAAAGACACAATGGCCATTTATTTGTACATGGTCCGATTCAATTGACGTGCCGGCCATGGGGAAAATCCGGTTGGAGTCTACGGGTGTATCCCAGGTTTCAGCGATGGAATACCGGATTTCATGCACCTGCTCCGGACGAGAGAGCTGCCACTGATTGATGGAGATGCGTTCGACCGGCACCTCCTGGCCGCTGCGGTCAAACGCCTTGAACTCGCGCACAAAGCGGCCGATGTCCATCACCTGGTACGTGCCAGGCGCTGTGGCGGCGAACTGATAAATGGCGTTTTCGGCGTGCAAGTCATCGACGAGCAGCTTGACCCGGAATACGTCTGTCATGTGGTCGGTGAGATCGACTTCGTAGACCAGGGGAGAGATTCCTGTCTTATCGTTGTGCGTGAGGGAACCTGAGGTGCAACCGGTCAAAAGGCAAAATATTGACGCAAGAATCGTAAGTTGTTTAATACCTGACGAGTTCTTTTTTGTCACTTTTTCGCAAGCCCCGACTGTCCTTGTTGTATTCCTAAAATGACTGTCGGGGCAAGACTTTTTGGGGTCCAGCCTTTTTCGGATTTGGAGCTTCGGATTTCGAGTCTTCGGTTTGTCCGGCTCAAGCATACGCCCTCCAGTACTTGATGAAAAATTTGTCAAAACACTACTCGATAACTGGTTCAGGAAGAGAATTTGTCGTCAGTAGCGTTAAATGAGCCTGCGGGTCGCAACCTCGTGGATCAGATACGGAGGTTCTGTGGAAAAGTTTTGGAGATGTCCTGCCTGCCGCACCTCCTCCGAAGCTGGACAAGCCCCGCAGAAAGCGCGGATTCAACAACAGAAACTTGGAAGGTGGGCTTAAGGATTATTCTCGCTATAAGAAAGGTCATGCCCGGACTCAGGGTCTTTCCGCTGCCCCCGAAACCGTAAGGACAGGAGTTGCCGAATGTAGCGAACCGCTTCGCCAAAGAAGGTTCGCTCATTGGAGAAATTGCCTGATGAGACGATTCTTGCCGCTTCTGCCGGAGGTAAGGCCGTCAACACCTCCCTTAAGATATCGATATCTGAAGCATTCGCTTTGAGCCGGGCAGAGATGGGGTCGAGTTTGGCTTTGGCATCAGCTGGCAAATTGGGCGAGGCGGCATTCGCGCCATCGTTTTGCCCGATGGTACCGCGAGGAATCTTGGCATCCGGGTGCAGCAACTGAATGGTCGTAAAAATCAGGTCGTGTTCCAACTTCGATTTCTCCTGAGCGCTGGCGATGTCACGTCTGAGTTCATTTTTGGCAGTTTCGATGTCACGTCTGAGTTCTTTCTTCGTGCTTTTGATGAGCTCTTCAGTACTATCAAACCAATGATGAAAGAAATACATGAACACGCCTGTCAGAACCACCGAAACGACAGTTACAAACACCTGGTTCAAGGACACAGGTTTCCTCTCTTTGCCGTTTCTTGCTTCTTTCCCGTCGCCCATTTCGACGTCCTCCAAAGTTACTGTTGAAAAAGCTTTGTCGGGACGCTCGCGAGCTTCCTGCTGCATGTGGTCCAATTCAACATCAATGGTCTCCATCAATGCTCAACTCCTTTTTCTGATCAGCTCTTCTTCTCTGTTCGTGAACAAACTATCTAGAGATAAATCGGGTCAGGGGTTCTTCCACTTAACTGAAGATAGCTTCAGATTCACGACAACACAGAGCAGAGCTTGCCCCTCCACACAATCGGGAGCCACGAGTGTGTCAGCTCGATAAGCGTAAAAAACTTGAATCTATGGCCGCCAGCACAGGCTGCCCCCGGCTGCGCGGCTTTTCAGGGGGTGTCTTTTTCAGCAATAACAAAAGCACTGCTTCTAAAAAGCAACAAAGAATGTGGGCATCAGTATTGTTTAACTGTAAGTTACACCCTTATGGCGTTGTTCGCGGAAACTGTCCATCATCCCTACTTAATGACCCAAACAAGAACCCTGAGTAAGGCCGCATAAACCGAACGGCGCCCTGTCAGATGCCGCTCATTCGGGAGATAATTTGCATATCGTCGTGAAACTCATCATAATATACGCCCTAGCTCGCCGGATGTCAACCATTTTTTGTGAACAACGACCAGGTAGATAGGCTGTAGACTTTTAGGCGGAAGGCTGAACACCGAATCGTGCAGGTCACAAGAATAAATTTGACATAGATGTATTTTTTTGTAATATACATGAAATGATCTGCAACGGAAACTGTA
>JBHHXT010000346.1:0-4499 GCA_046757165.1 bacterium
ACTACTCCCACTTCTTTGACTATCACAAGGCCAACTACGGGCTGTGCACGATTGCGACCTACCAGAAATCGGTCAAGATCGACCTCGGCGTGCTGCAGACGAATAGAGAAAACCGAATTACGCAGGGTACTGAAAAACCAACTCTGAACGACGACGCCAGCATGGGGATTTATGCCTTCAACAAGGAGATCATGGAATTCATCCCGGAGAACGAATATTTCGATTTCCCGGACCTCATCAATGCCTTGCTCAGGCGCGGACAGAAGGTCAGCGCCTATCCTTTTGACGGCTACTGGCTGGACATTGGACGCGCCAGTGATTACGAAGTCGCTGTTGAGCAATTTGAGAAGCATCAGGCTGAATTCTTGCAGGAGCTATGAGAATCGTCGTCACAGGGTGCCGGGGGTTTGTCGGAACGCATTGGACCCGGAAACTGGAGCAACTCGGGTATGAGGTCGTGGCTCTGGACCTGCGGAGGGGGGTTGACCTGAACGACTGGGACCGTGTCGAACGCATTGGACCCCTCGAGGTGATGGTCCCCCTGGCGGCGCGGACGTTCGTCCCGGCGTCCTATGAGCGCCCAAGAGAGTTCTATCACACCAACACGCTCGCCACCCTCAATGCGCTCGAGCTGTGTCGCCTTCATCGAGCCAAAATGATCTTTGCCAGCTCTTATGTCTATGGCGAGCCCAGGTATCTTCCCATCGATGAAGCTCATCCGGCGGTGGCCTTCAATCCTTACGCTCAAAGCAAACTCATCGGAGAAACTCTTTGCCGGGCCTACAACCGCGACTTTGGCGTGCCGGTGATCATCTTTCGACCGTTCAATATCTATGGCATGGGACAGCACAAAAGCTTCTTGATTCCTTCGATCCTGAGCCAGGTTCAAAAAGGGGAAGTCAGATTGAAAGACCCGAGACCGAAGCGGGACCTGCTGCACATCGATGACCTGGTGGCGGCATACTGCAAGGCCGTCGCGTATGACCGGACATCATTCGAGATCTTCAACATCGCCTCCGGCGAAAGCTATTCTGTTGCCGAGATCGTGGCCATGATTACTGAGGCTCTCAATCCAAACGCCCGCGTGATATTTACGGGTGAGAAAAGAAAGAACGAAGTGCTCGATACGAAGGCAGACATCAGGAAGGCGGGAGAGGGACTCAACTGGCGTCCCGTGGTGGGGTTCTCGGAAGGGGTGAAGGGGCTTCTCGAAGGCATGCGATTCAAAGATAAAAGGAGACTCACCAGAGCCGCTTAGAAACGGGATCGCAAGGAGGGCGGTACAGATGTCGTAACGCAGGCATCTTGCCTGCCTGGAAGGGGTGGGTTACCCGGCACGCCCTCCCCAAAACTGTGAGCTGCAACAAGATGTGAGGGTGTTAGGGTGTTCACGCTTTAGCGGGTTTACCCCCGGCCCAGCAAGCTGAAGCTTGTACACCGTCCCCCCGGTCAGGAACCGCTCAAAGAGGAAAAATCTTTTTGGTTCTGGTTCGTCCGGCTTATGAAAACAGGGCGAGAAATTCCTATCGACTCTCATGTTCGAAGCAATCATCTGCGTCTATCTGCGCAACTCTGTGGCCAATTGACAAATGTAGGTTAGTTCAATGAAGATTCTATTTCTCACGCACCTTTTTCCCAATCGAGGCAATCCCATCCGGGGCATTTTCCATCTATTCGCTGCCAAGGCGCTTATTGAGCACGGACATTCGGTCAAAGTGATTTGTCCTCAGGGCATGATTCCCCCCAGGAGTGCGCTTCTGCCGTTTCCGAGCGTGCGTCAACTAAGATCTCATATCTCTGAACGCCGGCAGACCCCACTTCAAGACGAATTCAAGGGGATAGAAGTGATTCGCCCCTACTGGTTTTGGTTGCCCAAAGAGCTGGGCTGGAAACAGCACGTGGACTTCCTGCACTTTTTTTCAGGCCGGATTATCCGGAATGTGATTCGAGCGTTTCGGCCCGACTTAATCTTGTCAGCATGGGCGCACCCATACGGCACCTATGCCAAATATGTCCGGAAAGCGTTTGACATTCCGTACTACTCGATCATGGTTGGGAGTGATATCCTGATTGAACCGGATCTTCACCGCGGCTGGGACAAAATACAACACATGCTCAATACCTACTGTGACCTGAATATCTGCGTATCGGAGCAGATGTTGAAAGACGTGCGCAGGAAGCGAAACTTGAAAAATCTGGTGACGCTCAGAAATGGGTACGATAAAACGCTCTACACCTACACAACGAGAAAGAGACGGGACCCTGACAGCATCAAGCTCGTCTCCGTCGGCGATTTCGTCGCCGTCAAAGGGCACGATATCTTGTTGCAGGCGATGACGCTGCTGCCTGAACACTTTGAGCTGACTTTGAGAGGGGCCGGCGCTCTGCATGACGACTATGCCCGGTACATTCGAGAGAATGGCCTGGAGAGAAGAGTGCGCATCCTGGAAAAGGTCCAGACCCTCAAGAGGCTGTTCGATGAAAGTGACATTTGCTGCATGCCGAGCAGGTCGGAGGGCTTGCCGGCGGTACCGCTGGAAGCCATGGCATGTGGGCTGCCGGTGGTGGCGACTCGAGTTGGCGGGTTGAACGAGATCGTCAAAAACGGCTTCAATGGCTTCCTTTGTCAACCAGAATCGCCACAGGACATGGCGGACAAGATCCGGCGCGCGGCTGAGGAGATTCACAACCACAAAGGGATCGCTGATTGGGTGAGACGTGAGTACACCTGGGACAACTGGGTTCGCAATCTCGTAAAGCTCTACCATCAGCATGAATCGAGACGGCAGGCTCAGTCTCTCCAGACTGTCTGAGCAGGGGCAATCCGTCCAGGGGCTGCCCCAATAGCCGATGGAACTGTGTAACACGACATTCATGTCGTCGTAACATCTGGTAACATGTTAGCTGATGGCGACACTTGTCTCACGGTCAGATTTCTCGCTCCGCTCGAAATGACAACATTCTGATACCTCTTAGACAGCCCCGTTACGCCTGTTCATGCAAGGAAGGACGGGCGCAGCCAATCCAAGGCATCCCAAATGACATTAAACCTGTCTGGCAAAAAATGACAAACACTCTTGCTCTAGGTCAAGCGTATGGTCTGGCCGAGGTCAGAGACTCGAAGGGAGTCAGCCTGTACAAGAACATCTCGTTAGCGCTTGTTTTCATGTCGTCTCCGAGTCTGCTTGTCGACAAGATTTTGGATGTCACCATCCATAATCTGTCGATCGGCAATGGTTTGATATTTTTGAACCTGCTCTGGCTGGCAGGCATCTCCATGCGAACGACCTCTCTGAGCCGGCTTCAAAAGGCAATCTTCACCTACTTTCTGCTCATCATCTTCTTTTTTGTCGCGGTTTGGATAGCGCTGTATGGGCTGAACTTGACCGGGAGCGGGCCCAGAGGGATGATTCGGACTTTTTTTCATGGCCTGTGTTTTTTCGTGATTCTGAATGACCCTCGTTTTGATATGCGAAGATTCAACCGCTTCATGATCAAGTTCGCGCTTTGTCTGGCGGTCCTGTCTCTCATCTTATATTACGGCTGTTTATTTGGCAAGATCACGCTGCGGGCCGTTCATCCGTCCGGGTATGGTCATAATCAGATCTACCTCGAGGGGTTTGGCGGCTACCTCAATACGTATGATAACCTTTCACGCTATGGCTTCCTCTTCAGGAGCCAGTCCTACTTTTCCGAGCCGACGAACTTTGCCCAGTTCCTCATCGTGCCGCTGTTTCTGGCGTGGGAAACCCTGCGGCGCAACAAACATGGCAAGAATGTCCTGACCTTTGGGTTGCTGGTCTTTGCTTTTGTTTTGACCTTTTCGGTCGCGAACTTCTTCGGTGCCTTTGTGGCCCTGGTCGCTTATTTTGTGCTCCGGAAAGGGAAGAGCACGACGACCTCCTTCAGGATTCGCGTTGTGGTCTTCAACCTGCTCATGCTATTGACAATCGCCTATTTTCTGCACGATTTCTATCTGACGACCGAGAAGAAACATCTGACCACCAGCGTCATCGCCAGAGGCACGACCGAAAACATCATCAATCGCAAAGAACGGTTTGAAACGGCGATGTCCGTGCTGAAATACAGTTTGTTCGGCGATTTGAGGTTTCGTGAACAATTCACTGCCAATCCCGGTTTGCTCGGCGGCACGATCATTGATGGCGGCGTCATCGTTTGTGGGCTCCTGATTCTCCTGCTGGCTCAACTTTTCACCGCCATCTTCAGGAGGTTCAGGAGAAGCGAGTACTTATTGATTTACATGGGAAGCCTTGCCTACTTTGTCGCTTTTTTTTGGGACGGTCAACTGCATGAAAACTATTTTCTTTTCTTCATCGCTCTCTACACAACCTACATCAAGCTCGACAAAGATGGGGTCGCTCTCCTCTAGCCAGGAAGAGTCATGAACCACGAAGGACAAAAGGACACCAGCAGATTTTCTGGAAAGGCTGTCTCTCAATCGTTTCTTCTTAAGAATTCTCAGGCTGATGGGAAAATAC
>JBHHXT010000347.1:0-4497 GCA_046757165.1 bacterium
TCAGATACTCACCAGCTCTGTCTGACTGTTGAGTACCTGCTGCAGACTTTGCCTGAGAATGGTGATGGCCTCATCCACCAGCCTTGTGTTCAGAGTGAGCGCAGGCCGAAACCGGACGGAACGTTGACCGGAGCTCAGGGCAATGACGCCGTTGCTGTACAAAACACGAAGGTACTCGTTTCTCAACTCCGTAGTGGGCAGATCGAATGCGATCATCAGGCCGCGTCCACGCACGCCACTGACCCGGCCGTCGGACTCGTCCGGCAACTGCTGCAACTGCGCCACAAAGTATTCCCCGACCGTGCGGGCGTTGTCGATGAGCTTCTCGGTGACAATGATTTCCAGGTACTTGCGGCAACGCACCATGTCCACCAGATTGCCCCCCCACGTGGAGTTGATGCGGCTCGATTCGTGGAACACGTTGTTTTCAACTTCGTCGATGCGTTTGCTGCACAGAAAGCCGCACACCTGCGCCTTCTTGCCAAACGTCAGCATATCCGGCTCCACACCGAAGTGCTGGTAACACCACATCTTGCCCGTCAAGCCGACACCGGTCTGCACTTCATCGAAGATGAGCAGTATTTCGTTTTCATCGGCCAGGGTACGGAGCTGGCGGAAAAACTCAGTCCGGAAATGGTTGTCCCCCCCTTCGCCCTGGATCGGCTCGATGATGAGCGCGGCCACATCATCCGGGTTGTCATGGATGGCCTGCTTGATCTCCTGCACGGCCTGTTGCTCGAGCGCGAGCACGCCCTCGAGGTTGGCGCCCGCTAGCGGAAACGTGATCTTGGGATTGGTGATACGTGGCCATTTGAACTTCGGAAAATACTTAATCTTGGTTTCCTCGGTGTTGGTCAACGAGAGCGTGTAGCCGCTGCGGCCGTGAAAGGCCTCTTTGAAGTGAATGACCTGAGCGCCCCTCTCCTGCTTCATCCCCTTCTGGAAATTCTTGCGCACTTTCCAGTCAAACGCAGCCTTGAGGGCATTTTCGACCGCCAGAGCGCCACCGCTGACCAGGAACAAATAGGGCAAGCTCTCGGGAATCGCATGGTTGGAAAACACCTCGACGAACTCGGCCATCTCGGTAGTGTAAAAATCAGAATTCGATGGCTTCATCAAAGAGACGCTTAGAATCTTCTCCTTGAACTCCGCATCATGCATCTTCGGATGGTTGTGACCGACCGGAACGGTGGCAAAAAAACCGAACAAGTCCAGGAAGTTGCGCTTGTGCAGCGAATCATGAATATAGCAGCCCTGGCTTCGTTGTAAGTCCACCACCATGTCATCATAGCCATCGACCAGCATGTGCTGTCTGAGAATCGGAAAAACGTCCTTCGGGGTTAGTCTAATCACCACCCTTGCTCCATATATTAGTTGATCACCACAGCGTCCTAATAATTGTCGATTTGCGCACGCTGCAATTTGCCTGAGTAGTCGACAAAAACGGTCTTGGTTTCGGTGTAAAAATCGTAGACTTCCCAGCCGCCCTCCCGGTGGCCGTTGCCGGTTTCCTTGACGCCCCCAAACGGCATGTGTGCCTCCGCGCCGATCGTCGGGCCGTTGATGTAGGTGATGCCAGCTTCAAGATCTCGCATGGCGCGGAATGCGAGGTTGACATCGTTGGTATAGATTGAAGAGGATAGCCCATAGCGGGTGTTGTTCAAAACCTCGACCGCCTCTTCAAAAGAGTCGATGCGAATCACAGAGAGCACCGGCCCGAAGATCTCTTCCTTTGCAATGCGCATCTCGGGCGTCACGCCGGTGAAGATGGTCGGTTCATGGAACCAGCCGTGGGCACAGTCGCCCTCTTTGCACGGATGGCCTCCAACCACCAGATTGGCGCCCTCTGCTTTGCCGATGTCGACATAGCCCTGCACGGTTTCAATCTGGCCAGCGTTGATCATCGGACCGACGTCGGTCTCGGAAAGGAGCCCATCGCCGAGTCGCAGTTTTTGCGCGCTGGAGACGAGCATTTCCATGAATTTGTCGAACACTTTGTCATGCAAGATGAGCCGGCTGGTTGCGGTGCAACGTTGGCCGGTGGTGCCGAAGGCCCCCCAGAGCACACCCTCGAGCGCGAGCTCCAAATCGGCGTCCGCCATCACAATTTGGGCGTTCTTGCCGCCCAGCTCGAGAGAGACGCGTTTCAGGGTTTCGCTGGCCGTCCTGGAAATCGTTTTGCCCACGGCCGTGGAGCCGGTAAAGGAAATCAGGTTCACATCCGGATGATTGACCAGCGGGGCGCCCACCCGGCTGCCGGTGCCGTGCACCAGGTTGACGACTTTCGGCGGCACCCCGGCTTCCACGAGAATCTCCACAAACGTGGTCGCCGTCAGAGGCGTGTCGCTTGCCGGTTTGAACACCACACAATTGCCACAAATCAGGGCCGGGAAGATCTTCCAGGTTGGAATCGCCATGGGAAAATTCCACGGCGTGATTATGCCGGCCACGCCGATAGGCTGGCGGATGGACATATTGAATTTGTTGCGCAGCTCGGACGGGACGGTGTGGCCAAAGAGACGCCGCCCCTCGCAAGCCGCATAGTAAGCGGTATCGATGCCTTCCTGCACATCGCCCAGGGTTTCGGCCAGCACCTTGCCCATCTCGCGCGTCATGTCGCGCGCGACCTCCTCTTTGCGCTGCCACATGATATCGCCGGCACGCTTGATGATATCCCCGCGCTCCGGGGCTGGCCGGAGGCGCCAACCGTCAAAAGCCTCGCGTGCCGACTCCACCGCCGCTTCAACATCCTCCCGGCTCGAGCTCGGAAACGTTCCGAGCACTTCATCCCAGTTGGCCGGATTGCGGTTCTCAAAGGTCTCCCCCGCCAGGGCGTCGACCCATTTCCCGCCGATAAGGTTCTGATATTTCCTGCTCATGTCACCCCTCGATGCTCTGCTCGCAGCAGTCACTCTTCAAATAGAAACGCCATCAGTCAAGAATATGTGACAATGATGACGTTCGGTATAATCCCCTCAACCCTCCTCATTGTAGGGTCTTTGCTATGTCATCAGCAAAACACGACAAGTTAGCAATTCAAAGGGTAAAAGTCAAGATGAAACGAGGGGAGGAAAGGGGATTTGCTATTGTTCTATTGTCATTGTCCATCGTAAGACAGGCTTCCAGCCTGAAGTCTCCAGTCATCTGGTTCACATGCTCTCCACGTGGGAACCATTATTGACGCTCTGCGTCAAGCAGCGAGACGCGGAGCGTCAAACATCGCTGTTCCAGACGGAGAAGCAGATTTACACATAGTGGCAACGATATGGGAGCATGAGGCATGAGCCTTACTGGTGGAACCGGAGACAAAGGCGAGACGGTTTTGACGCTGAACGCTACGACTTGCCGCAATTCCAATCGTGCAGATGTTCGGATGGTTCCGGGCGCTGGCCGTTCGCGCCTCGTTGAGGAAGCGTTCGCGGGCTTCGGTATTGCCAGCTACATCCGGGGTAGAACACTTCAGGGCGACGGTGCGCTGCAGTTTGGTGTCCTCGGCTTTGTAGACGACGCCCATGCAACCCGCGCCCAACTTCTCCAGGATTCGATAGGGTGAGATTGTCTTGCCTATCAAAGGCCATCCGCTCTCCTTGCTTTGTCTGCGACCCGTCTAGTTTTGGTTCGAGGTTCGTGCTTCGAATTCCGTTTCCCGGGTGCGTCCCGGTTATTTCTCCCTGAAGACCCTCTTACAACTTGCGCCGCCAGTGGGCAAGGAGCTGAGGGTCTCAAACTCCACATTCGTACCCAACGCCGCATTGATGTCCTTCACAATCGTGGCCATCCAGCAGTCGCAGCCCGGCTGATCTTCTGCAAGCGCATCGTACTTTTTATGCCACTCGAACCACGGACACTCCAGATGTTCGAGATAGGTTTCGTGTTCGTTCTCTCCGGTTGTGACCTGTGCTTTCTCACCCATAGCAAGACTGCTATCGACCATGAGCTGAGCGATTTGCGGGGCCACGGGTTTGCTCTTATCGATCTTTTTCAGGTACGCCTTTGCCGTGTCGTGCCCGACGATTTCCCAGTATTTCAGAATCGTTTCCATGGGATCGACGTCGGGAAACATCTGCAATAACGTGGCTCGCCACTCGAAATGGGAGGCTCTGGTTATTTGGCACAGGGTTTTGAATTTTTGTTCTAATGTGTACTTCATGGGAATAGGCGATGCTAATATACGAATTAATACTAATCATACTAATACTAATACAGGGAGCTTATTCGTATATTAGCATCGATTCGTTAGCTTATTCGTATCATTAGTATTCATTCGTATATTAGCATCGATTCGTTGCCCACCTCAACCCCATAATCCTTCCGGGCGCTTTCCACCGACACCTTGCCGTCTTTAACATCGCGTTGTACAGCTTCTGGGTCTCGCTTCTTCGGATCGCCGTAACCGCCGCCGCCAGCCGCGTCCATGGTGACCACATCGCCCGGCTGGAGCTGCGTCAGACCGTAGGGATCGCCCGGTTCGCCGTTGACCAGGAACTGCGCCCGAGC
>JBHHXT010000348.1:0-4473 GCA_046757165.1 bacterium
CAGCCCATGAGACTGGGTTTCCCGATTAACACAACGTGTCCGGAAGACGCGATTGAGATCTCCGCCGATGGGCAGTTCTTATACTTCTTTTTCACCGAAGACCTTCTTGAAAACCTCCTGCCGGATAAGATTTTCTCACCACAGAACGGCACCTACCGCGCCAGGCGACTCGGTGGCCCGGGCGAATTTGACACGCCGGCATTTTACGACTTAGGCAAGGGGGTTGACCAATCGCTGGATGCCGAGCTGAGCTTCGCGCCAGATGGAGCCAAAGTGTACTTCCATTCAACGCGGGCAACAAACACGGGATATCTGCAAACGCCTGCGACCGATGATTTTCTCGATATCTATGTTGCCGATATCGTCGCTGGCGAGCCGGGTCCCGGACGTAATCTCGGTCCACCGGTGAACTCCGTCTATCCTGATGGAGAGCACGCCCTCTATCCGGACGGCGTAACGCTTTATTTCGCTTCAAGGAGACCAGGCGGCCTCGGGGGGGATGACATTTGGATCTCAAGCTGGGACGGCACATCCTGGAGCACCCCAATTAATCCTGGGGACCCCATCAACACCGCCGGCAACGAAGGACAGCCTGCGTTCACAGCGGATGGCAACACCATGTATTTTACCTCGGATCGCAATTCGAGCATCGGAGTGGCGATCTACCGAGCAAACCGTATTGGGAATACGTGGGGCGATCCGGAGCTGGTCATCAAAGGCATCGTTGGGGAGCCTTCCATAACTGCGAATGGCAGATTGCTTTATTTCGTTCATGTTCTCACGGACAACAACGGCGTCTTTGACGCTGACGTCTGGGTCTCCCAGCGGAATTGAAGGCTTGCAAGTTAAGGAGGAGTAAAATGGACAAGACGCGATTGCTATATTCTGTGCTGTTTGGGTTGCTTTTCCCCTTATTCTTTTCAAGCGTGGGCTTCAGGAATAGTCATGTGGCGGAGTTGACGGACAATTCCGGCACCTTGCATAAAGATGGGCAGATGAGCTGGGGCGGGCAATCGCGCCTGTACTATTACTATGAGCCGGAAAACCCGGGACCTTCCCCACGGCCATTGGTTATTCTCCTTCATGGCGGCGGAATGAATGTTGAATCGTTTCTTGGGCTGGATGGTAAAAAAGCGCCCTCTAAACTATGGCTTGATATTGCTGACGAGGAAAAATTATATCTTGCCATACCACAAGGTTATCAAGACCATTGGAATGACTGTCGCGGGGATTGCCAACATTGCGGTGATGAAGATGATGTCGGTTTTATCAATGCAATGATCGATGAAATTCAGACCCGCTATCCAGTTGACAACCAAAGGATATATGTAGCCGGTGTATCAAACGGTGGTCTTATGAGCTACCGCCTGGCTGTTGAATTGTCTGATAGAATTGCCGCGATAGCTGCCATCATAGCAGCGTTGCCAGCCCAAAACCTTTGCAGTGAGCCGGTTAATCCAATTCCGGTGCTGATAATGAATGGAACAGCAGATAAGCTTATGCCCTGGGAAGGCGGCCAAAGTAGTCATGAAGGGACTGGCACACTCTTATCGGCCTACGAGTCCGTGGTTTTCTGGGTGAAGCATAACAATTGCGATACGATTCCAGAATATTTTGATTTTCCAGATCTTGCCATTGAGGATGGTTCAACGGTGAGCCGTGAGATTTATGACAACGGCATTCAGGATGCTGAAGTCGTTCTCTATCGAGTCGATGGCGGCGGACATCTTGAACCAAGTATTGCAGAGCAGTATTCTCCTCTGGCGGAAATAGTCTTAGGTCGGCAGAATCATGACATAGAAATGGCTCGTGAAGTTTGGGATTTTCTCAAGCGGCACATGCTTTCTGGAACGACATCTGTAAAAAGTTCTGCTGATGATTTACCCGTCAAAACTTTTCAATTATCTCAGAACTACCCCAATCCGTTCAACCCGTCTACCGTGATCAGCTATCAGCTTTCAACCGACAGCGATTTGGAGCTGTCTATTTACAATGCGTTGGGGCAAAAAGTACGCACACTGGTGAGCGGCAGGCAGGCGGCCGGAAATTATCAAGTCAGATGGGATGGGAAAGAGGGAGCGGGGCTGGTGGTTAGTGCCGGCGTGTACATCTACACGCTTAGAACAGGCGACAGAGTTTTGAAGAAGAAAATGGTTTTTTTGAAATAAGGACATATGTCCCGGCTGTAATATATTGATCCTACACAGTTTGCAACTATGTATCGCTCTCGGATTCGTACCCAAAACACGGTTGCCCCGCAAAGGCGGGATGTTGGATCAGGCTTGAATGTCCCTCCAAATGGGGGACCTTCAAGCGTTGCGATTTTCCGGCCCAGGAAATCCTACATGTCGACCTTGACCCCGGCACCTCTCTGCAACGCGAAAGGAAGCGTCGTGGCGGGATTGACCGGAGTCCTCCAGGCGAGAGGACGCTTTTGCGCGTACACACGGTTCTTTGATGGCTGCGGGGGAAACGACCGGAGCATGTGGTGAGACGTGCCGAGTACGACGTACTTAACCCGTTGCAGCGCGGCCCGATGTTCCCCTTGAAGACGAGCTGCCGCAAAGAAACCTACTTCAGATTGGCGTTCAGCCTAGCGCCGCGTTGCCGGAATATTGAGATTTGCCTTTTTCAAGTCGATGACCTCGCCGACGGCCAGCCCGGTTCGCCTGGCCAGGAGGGAGGCCCTGGTATTGACCAGGTCCGCGCGCGTGAATCTCTGGAAGTCCTTTCTGTCTTTCCGGTCGAGTTTCTGCAGGATTTCTTCACTCACTTCAATTGGCGTTGTGTGGTCTGCCAGCCGGTTGTGCGCCTGTCCCGGCGCCGTGCTTATCGCACGCAGCGCGAAATCGGTATCCAGGATCGTGTGCTGTCCGGACGGGTAACGATCAGGATTGTTCACACTGGCGAGCGTTTTGTCCTGGATGACACGCTGAAAAGCGTTCATCTCTTTCAAGAAATTCTCCCTTAGTTCCGGTTTCCTTCTGATTTTGGAAGTTTTTTCGAGCATTCCCAGGTATCTTCTCGGTAGTGTCTCTTCCATCACAACGTAGTCCGTGAGGGCAAACGGGGGTCCTGCAAAGATTTTTGGCGGTTGACCAAATGTCAGGCACCCCTGCAGGTGGCGGCCGGTCATGAACAGATCGATATCGGTGATGGTCTCGGTTACCGGCTCGGAAACCGGATCGTGCGAGCGGTAGAAGACCGTGTAGTCAGCGGTGAAGTAGGCCGTATCCGGCGGTATTCCCGGGTCGTAAACCACTTCCACCTCGATGCGGTCGTCGTAGACAAAAACCTGGTGCGACTCGATGTCTTCGGTCACATCGTCTCCGCTGCGGACATTTTCCGTGTAGCCGCCGTTGCCGCGCGTGCGATCGACAAGATAGGTGCCGGGCACCGGGATGGCGTACCGACGTTTTGTGTAGTTGCTGAAAAGGCCGCCTTTGTAGGAGTCCCGGATCGTCTGCGTGATTTCACCGGTTTCATATTCGGTGGTACCGGTGGTTTCCGTGCTGGTTTGCTTGTGCAAGTGCGAGGTTTCCAGTTGCGCCACGACACAGAACCCTTTGGCATCCGCCGGCATGGCGACGACAAAAAAGAACTCCTGAATGCCCTCCAACCGCCTGGGGCCGTTGGTTACCGACAGCTCCTGGTCCACGATATGCGGCCTTGGCATGACGACAAAGAGCGCACGGTTGGTGCCGAGGTGGTAGGAATCCAGTAATTGGTACATCTGCTGCAGGTTGGTCGTGTGGCTGAGGGTTTCTTTCGCCTCCTGCGAAGCATCGATCTGCCTCATGTTGACGTTTTGACCCTGGGTGAGCGCTTTGTAACCGCTCTCATAGTTGGAACCCAACTGCAGTCCGCCGCCAACCTTATCCACTTTGGCTTCTGCTTTGAGCGACCAGCCCTTGTCCACGTCGATGGTCTCCATCGAGGTGGTTGAAGTTCCGCCCGTGTTGACTTTCAGGGCATGCAGGGAGCGGCTCATCACTTCCCCTGTTTCGGTCACGACCTCGAACATCTCTCGTTTTTTGGGCTCAAAATCGATGATAAATGGAAACTTGTTCAGATTTCGCGTTCTCTCTGACGGGAAGACGGCAAAATGGAGCAAGGCGCCATAGCAGGGGTAGTAGTCCCGTATCATCTGGTGGAAGTTGTTGTAGACTCGCGTGTCCCACTCCTTCGGCTTTTCAACCTCGACTCCGAGCTCGTTCTCATCCACCTGATAGCCGGTGATCGAGCACACCGTCTTGAGATAGACGATTTTGCGATTGCCAGCCACCTCAGGGGCAAGTTCAGGTTCGTGGAAAAACACCGACATGGAGGATTTCCATTTCACCGGAAAGTCGCGGTCCTCCATGTCCGCGTCCATCATGTCCCTCGAGGTCGTGAGCAGCCTCCAGGGAATCTCCTGGGGGTAAGTCAGTTCTGCCATGATCGTGACTCCTTTCAAAATACAATTGCGGTTAT
>JBHHXT010000349.1:0-4472 GCA_046757165.1 bacterium
AACACCGAACTTGACCGCTTGAATCATGCAGGCTAGTCTTCCCCAAACGAGGTCCCCACTGCGCGTGCGGCGAGTATCTCCTGGCAGTCCAGCGGCACGAGTTTCTGTTTTGCAATCGCTTCCTTGATCGGCACGGAGTCGATGATGTTGCCGCGCAACGCCACCATGCGGCCAAACTGTCCCTCGGCTGCCAGCTCGCACGCTTTGTAGCCGAATTTGGTCGCCAGGTTGCGGTCGAACGGCGTCGGGGGCCCGCCACGCTGCAGGTGGCCAAGCACGGTCACGCGCGTCTCGAGGCCAGTGTCCTGGAGGATGCTGCTGCCGACCAGCTCAGCGATGCCGCCCAGGCGCCTGGCGTCGGTGCGCCTGGCATCCATCTCCTGGACAACCATGTCGCCGTCTTCCGGTCTCGCGCCCTCGGCGACGCAAACGATGCTGAAGCGTTTGCCGTGCAGGCTTCTTTCTTTGACTTTCTTGTAAATGCTCTGCCATTTGAAAGGGATTTCGGGGATGAGAATGATATCGGCCCCGCCCGCCAATCCCGCGCCCAGTGCGATCCAGCCGGCGTATCGGCCCATGACCTCGATGACCATCACGCGATGATGGGATGAGGCAGTCGTGTGTAGCCGGTCGATGGCCTCTGTTGCCACGTAAAGGGCTGAATCGTAGCCAAACGTGACGTCAGTCGCTTCCAGGTCGTTATCGATGGTTTTCGGAACGCCCACGATGTTCAGACCAAGCGCGGAGAGTTGGTTACAGATGTGCATGGTGCCGTCACCGCCGATGGCGATGAGCGCATCCAGACCCCAGCGCCGGTAGTTCCGCACCACACGTGTGGACTCATCAACGATATTGACCTTCCCATCCAACCCCTCCTCCGGGTAGTGAAACGGATCGCCTTTGTTCGAGGTGCCCAGGATGGTGCCCCCTTTGTTGAGAATACCCGAGACATCCGTGTTCGTGAGCTCATGCACGCGACCTTCCACAAAGCCTTCAAACCCGTCCTGGATGCCGAGGACAGTGGCGTTGGCCTGACCCATGGCTGGTTTGGCCACGGCCCGGATGACAGCGTTGAGACCCGGGCAATCTCCGCCTCCCGTGACGATGCCAAGGCGGTTGATCTTGGATTCCGACATGTTGCTTTCCTTATCTTTATCTTTACAGAGGATGTTCTATGTGCGGATTTCAGAATGAATAATATAATCCAACCCCCGCACAAATGAAAGCAAAAAATCCCATTTCCGTTGCTTAAACTTGGTTAAACTTTAATGATGTTGTGTTTTATCTATGGACATTTTGCAAATATTTTTGTAAAATGAGCCGCCGAGCTGATTTGAGTAAAAGTCCTGGTGCGGTGAAACCGCAAAGCTTGACCTGCAACCGCGAATGAATTGGATTGACAACATGAAGATCGACTTCAAAATAACAAACACGTTCTCCAAAAGACATATCGGGCCAAACGAGGCTGAGTTGAGCGCGATGCTCCAGCTCATTGGCACGAACTCGCTGGACGCTCTGATCGACGAAACCATTCCGAAAGATATCCGGCTCACAAAACCGCTCGAGCTTCCGGAGGGAGTGAGCGAATTTGCATTCGTCGCTCAGTTGCAAAAATTGGCCAAGAAGAATAGGCTTTACAAGTCCTATATCGGGCTTGGATATGCAGGTTGTATCGTGCCGGCCGTCATTCAGCGCAACATCTTTGAGAACCCTGGCTGGTACACCCAGTACACCCCCTATCAGGCCGAAATCTCCCAGGGCCGACTCGAGGCGCTGTTGAATTTCCAAACCATGGTCATGGACCTGACCGGCATGGAGGTGGCGAACGCCTCGTTGCTGGATGAGGGCACGGCAGCAGCAGAAGCCATGACCATGCTTTTCCGCTGCAGAAGCCGCGAGCACATTAAGAACGGCGCCACCACCTTCCTGGTCTCAGACAAGTGCTTGCCGCAAACCATCGATATTCTCAAAACCCGCGCCGAGCCGATGGCTATCGAGCTGCGCATCGGGGACTTTCGTGAATTTGATTTCAATCCGGGAGTCTACGGCGCTCTGGTGCAGTACCCCGATGCGGACGGCGAGGTGGTCAACTACTCTGATCTTATCGATAAGGCGCATGCTGCCGGGGCGCTGGTCACGGTTGCTGCTGACTTGCTCAGCCTGACTCTGCTGAGGCCGCCGGGAGAAATCGGCGCCGACGTTGTGGTCGGCTCCTCCCAGCGCTTTGGTGTTCCTTTAGGCTATGGTGGGCCGCACGCTGCCTTTTTCGCCACCCGCGATGCGTTCAAGCGCCAGATGCCCGGCCGCATCATCGGGGTTTCGGTGGATGCGCAGGGCAACCCGGCTTACCGCATGGCGCTGCAAACCCGCGAGCAGCACATCCGGCGCGAAAAAGCGACTTCCAACATTTGCACGGCCCAGGCATTGCTCGCCATCATGGCAAGCATGTATGCGGTCTACCACGGCCCCGAAGGATTGCGGGCGATCGCCGAGCGCGTGCACGCGCTCACCCGGGTGCTTGAAAACGAGCTGACCAAGCTCGGCTACAAGCAAACCAACGAGCTTTACTTCGATACCCTAAGAATCCAGCTCAATCCATTCTCACAGAGTCAGGCAGATGTTCGCAAAGCCGCTCTGGAAGCCGGGATCAATTTTCGATACATCGACAAGAAACATATCGGCATCACGCTGGACGAGACAACGCAGCCAAACGATGTTCAGGAGATTCTGAATGTCTTTGGCCGTGCGGCCGGCATGCACACACAGGAAATCGATTTCCACAGCCACGCCGACAATATCGACTTGAGCTTCCCGGAGGACTTGAGCCGAAAGAGCCGCTTCCTGCAGCATCCGGTTTTCAATGCATATCATTCCGAAACGAATATGATGCGCTACATCAAGCGGCTGGAGAACCGGGATTTGTCACTCACCGCTTCGATGATTCCCCTTGGCTCCTGCACCATGAAACTGAATGCCGCAAGTGAAATGATGCCCGTTAGCTGGCCGGAGTTTAGCGGTTTGCATCCCTTCGTCCCCGTTGAACAGGCGCTGGGATACCAGGAGATTTTCAAGGGGCTGGAAGCAGCACTATGCAAAATCACCGGATTTGAAGCCGTGTCATTGCAGCCCAATTCAGGGGCACAGGGGGAGTACACCGGCCTGCTCGTGATTCGCGCTTATCACAAAGACCGCGGCCACCACCACCGCAATGTCGTGCTGATTCCCTCTTCGGCGCATGGCACCAACCCGGCGAGTGCAGTGATGACCGGGATGAAAGTGGTGATCGTGAAATGTGACGAGCAGGGCAACATCGACGTGGAAGACTTGAGAAGCAAAGCAGTCGAACACAAGGAGCATCTTTCGGCCTTGATGGTCACCTATCCTTCGACGCACGGGGTGTTTGAAAGCCGCATCAGAGAGATTTGCAGCCTCATTCACGAC
Organism: bacterium; assembly: GCA_046757165.1. Taxonomy (GTDB): domain Bacteria; phylum Zhuqueibacterota; class Zhuqueibacteria; order Oceanimicrobiales; family Oceanimicrobiaceae; genus JBHHXT01. Next base: position 3,442 of record JBHHXT010000349.1, read on the forward strand.
AACGGTGGCCAGGTCTACATGGACGGCGCAAACCTGAATGCCCAGGTCGGATTCACCAACCCGGCTCTGATCGGAGCTGACGTCTGCCATTTGAACCTGCACAAGACGTTCAGCATTCCGCACGGCGGCGGCGGCCCGGGTATGGGCCCGATTGCCGTGGCCAAGCATCTGGCGCCTTATCTGCCGAGCCACCCGCTGGTCGGAGTTGGCGGAGAGAAAGGCATCCCGGCGGTTTCCGCCACGCCGTGGGGAAGTCCGAGCATTCTGCTCATCTCGTACGCCTACGTCAAGATGCTCGGTCGTGACGGCCTGGTGGATGCGACCCGCTACGCCATCCTGAATGCGAATTACATTGCGGCGCGGCTGCACCAGGCCTTTCCCGTGCTCTACAAAGGCGAAAAGAACCGCGTGGCACACGAAATGATTTTCGACCTGCGGCCGTTCAAAGCTGCGACCGGGGTCGAGGTGGAAGATGTGGCCAAGCGGTTGATGGACTATGGCTTCCATGCCCCCACGGTTTCTTTCCCGGTACCCGGCACCATGATGGTCGAACCGACGGAGAGCGAGTCCCGCGCAGAGCTGGACCGCTTTTGCGATGCGCTTCTGCAAATCCGCAAAGAGATTCAGGAGATCGCAGATGGCGAGGCGGACAGCGAGGACAATGTGCTGAAGAATGCGCCCCACACGGCTGAGGCGGGAATGTCAGACCAATGGAATCATCCCTACTCACGGCAAAAAGCATTGTACCCGCTGCCGTACCTGAGAGCGGACAAGTTTTGGCCGCCGGTCGGCCGGATCGACAACGCGTATGGCGATCGCAACTTGGTGTGCGCATGCCCGCCGGTGGCGGCGTATGAGGATGAATAAGTGGTGCTTCGGTTGAACGGGGAGCTGATGTCTCTGGCCAAGCGGAGCAAGCGTCAGGCGCGCGTCTGTCTGGTACCAACGCTCTAGCGTTGGAAGCCTGGGGTTTGCGTGTCTGGCTCCAACGCTCTGCGTTGGAAGCCTGGGGTTTGACGCTCTGCGTCTCG
>JBHHXT010000350.1:0-4460 GCA_046757165.1 bacterium
AGGATTGATCCCAACAATAAAACAAGCAATAAAACAATAAAACAATAAAAATAAACCATGTCCATCGCCAAATTTTCAATCCGCAACCCGGTGCTCGTCAACATCATCATGATCGCGGTTATGGTCTATGGCACGTTTGCGCTCCTGTCCCTGCCGCGGGAGATGATGCCGGACGTTTCTTTCCCCTGGGTGTTCGTGATCACGCGGGCGCCGGGATTCTCCCCGGAGGACGTTGAGAAGCTCATCACCAACGAGCTCGAGCAGGAGGTCAGCAATGTCGACGATATCGACAACATCACTTCGTTCTCGCGCGAAAACGCTTCCGTTTTGTGGCTGAAATTCGACAGCCTTTCAGATGACGAGTTTGACAAGCGTCTGCAAGACGTGCGCACGGAGGTGGAGAAGGTGGTGCTGCCCGAAGGTGCCGAAGACCCGCTCGTCTCACAGTTCTCGATTCAGGACCATGTTCCGATGGTGAGCGTGGTTTTGAGCGGGGACCTGCCGGAGCTGGAGATGAAGCGCATCGCTGAAGAGCTGCGCGACGACATCCTGGAGATCAAACGGGTGTCAAAATGCCTGATCGCCGGCATCCGCGATCGCGAAATCTGGGTCGAGGTGGACCCCGCCAAACTGCAGAGCTACGAGCTGGCGCTCTCTCACGTCATGCACGCCATCCGGATGAAGAACCTGGACCTGTCCGCCGGCGACATCCGCATGGGACGGTGGGAGGTGCTGGTCCGGACCGTGGGTGAGCTTGACAAGGTCGAAGCGCTGAACAAGGTCATTCTGAAGGCCAACCCGATGGGGCATCACGTGCGTGTCGAGGATGTCGCCCGGGTGCGGGATACGTTCGCCGAGCGCGAGGTGATTTCGCGTTTCAACGGCAAGAGCGCCATCACGCTCACCGTCTCCAAAAAGAAAGAAGGGAACTCCATCGCCATCATCGACGAAATCATAGACCTGGTGGCGAAATATCAGCGCGACCGGCTTGGCAGCAAGGCCAGCCTGACGATCATCAACGATTCCTCGGTGCAAATCATCGAGTTTATCGGCATTTTACAAAACAACGCGCTCCTGGGTCTGGTGCTGGTGGTGATTTCGTTGTACGTGTTTATCGGGCCACGAAATGCCCTTTTTGCTGCCATCGGCATTCCGGTCACTTTTTTCCTGACCTTCATTTTCATGCACCACACGGGCATCAGTATGAGCGGCAACTCGCTATTTGGCCTGGTGCTGGTGCTGGGGATGATCGTCGACGACGCCATTGTCATCATCGAGAACTGTTACCGCTACAGGCAGGAAGGCCATACCACCCGCCAGGCCGTGATCCTGGGCACCAGCCAGGTGGCGATGCCGGTGCTGGCATCGTCGTTGACCACGATCGCGGCGTTCCTGCCGCTCATGCTCATGGAGGGCGTCATCGGGGAATTTCTGCAAGTCGTGCCCATTGTCGTGACGCTGGCTCTGGTCGCTTCTCTCTTCGAGGCCTTTTTCATCCTGCCGTCGCATATTGCGGAGTGGAGCCAGGGCGTGGCGCGCAACCAGGGATTTGTTCGCTTTCGAAGAATGCGCAATTTGTATGTGACCTATCTGACAAAATTTCTGCGCCGGCGCTATCTCGTTGTCCTGGTCTGTGGCCTGATGATTCTGTTGAGCATTCCGCTCATCTTTGTGGTCGGCATCGACATGTTCGCGACCGAGGAGATCCCGCGAATGTTTGTGTTTGTCGACCTGCCACATGGAACCAAACTCGATATCACTGACAATGTGATCAACCAGGTGGAAGAGATCGTTTTTGACCTGCCGCAAGCCGAAGTGAGGAACGTCATCGCCAACACAGGGTTGCAGCAGCGCGACGAGGAGTGGCTCTTCAAACCCTCCATCGGGCAGCTCATTGTCGAACTGAGCAACCGCAAGAACCGCGTGCGAAGCACAGATGAAATTATCGCTGATCTGCGCCAGCGCATCAGCACCGTTGCCGGCATCAAGGCCCTGGAGTTCAAGGTTTTCCAGAACGGACCGCCGACTGGCGCGGCCGTAGAAGTCCGGGTGCGGGGGAGATATCTGGAAGAGTTGCGCGAGGTGGTCGAGCGGGTAAAGACCGAGCTGCGCACCATCCCGGGGGTCTACGACGTACACGATGATTTTGTGCCCGGCAAGCAGGAGCTGCAAATCTTCGTCGAGGAAGAGAAGGCGGCATTGGTCGGCCTCGACGTGGCGCAAATCGCCTCGACCATCCGCTATGCGTTTGACGGCGGCGTGGCCACGGAATTTCGCGACGGCCATGAAGAGGTCGACGTGGTGGTCAAATACCAGGCGGCCAACCGGCAAAATCTCGCCGACCTGGAAAAGATCAAGATCGCCACGCCCTCCGGGCAGTTGGTGAGTTTGCAGGATGTTGCACGGTTGCAGCTCGAGCCGGGCTACTCCACCATCAAGCATGATGGGCTCGAGCGCGCCATCACCGTGAAAGCAGATGTCGACGCCAGTCAGAACAGCGCCCTGCGCGTCAACCAGGAGCTGGCGCTCAGGTTCGTGGAAATCGCCAAACGCTACCCGGGATACGACATGGTCTTCCGCGGCCAGTTTGAAGAGTTCAAAAACGCCTTCAATCAGCTCGGCCAACTTTTTGCCATCGGCCTGATGATCATGTACATCGTCCTGGCCGGCCAGTTCAAATCTTTCGTGCAGCCATTGATCATTTTCATGGCCATAGTCTTCAGTTTCTGGGGCGCGACCATCGGTTTGCTGGTAATCGGCAGTCCGTTTAATATCAACAACATGTATGGCCTGGTGGCGTTGGCCGGCGTAGCCGTGAACGACTCGCTGGTTTTGATCAGCTTCATCAACGAAGCGCGTGAGAAAGGTGTACGCCGCTGGCGCTCGATTCTCATGGCCGGCAAGCTCAGGCTGCGTCCGATTCTGCTGACGACGATCACCACTGTCTTCGGGCTGCTGCCGATGGCTATCGGCATCGGCGGCAAATCCGACATCTGGAGCCCGCTTGCCAACGTCATGGTTTGGGGGCTCACCGTCGGCACGATTTTGACCCTGTTTGTCGTGCCGTGTGTCTACGCCATTCTGGGCGACATCAAGCGGCTCATCATGGGCAAGCGCTTTATCGATGACAGCGGCCACATCGTCTCGCGGGTCCGCCGGGCGTGGCAGCGGGTCAACGGAGCAAATGGCAGGCCCTGGCGCAGTGAGGAGGTTGGGCGGGAGGAGTGAATGCTTCGCCCGCCTTGGAATCTGGGCAAGAAGAATTCCTTTGATTTTCATTCTCAGCGTGCTTTGCGGACTTTGCGGGAGGCATTATGTCATCGAATTTTGTCAGGTCACCGCTCCTTATTCAACCCGGTTGAACCAAACCCGCCTTCGCCTCGCGCACTTTGCGACAACTCAGCCACCTCCTCAAACACTGCATACGCCACCGGCGCAACGACCAACTGGGCGATTTTCTGGCCTTTTTCGATGCGATAAGTCTCGTTGCTGAGGTTGATCAAGATCACCTTGATCTCGCCACGGTAGCCATAGTCGATGGTGCCAGGTGTGTTCAGGACCGTCAGACCGCTCTTCAGCGCCAGACCGCTTTTGGGCCGCACCTGGAGTTCGTAGCCGGGTGGGACCTGTGCCGATAGTCCTGTGCCCACTGCTCTCCTTTCCAGCGGCGCCAGAGAGAGGTCCTCAGTCGAAAACAGGTCGGCGCCAGAATCGCCAAAATGAGCATAGTGCGGCGTCTGCGCCTCCGAAGTGAGTTTCTTGATCTTGACCTGGCATGAGTTCTGTGTCGACATGGATGATTTCCCGAAAAGAAGATGAAAAGAGCACGTTGATTATCTGACTCACTCTGCCGATCTCGAGAATCCTGATGAGCAGCGCGGCTTATCGCTCAATTATCCCTTCAAAACCGCCGTGAGCAGACAGAGCCAGCCAGCCAGGAAGGCCAGCCCGCCGATTGGCGTGACCGCGCCCAGCCAACGCAGGCCGCTGAGGCTCAACACATAGAGACTTCCACAGAATACGACCGTGCCGGCCACGAACAGCCAACCGCTGGCCGTGGTCAACGTTCCCGGCCAGCGCGTGCACGCCCATGCGACCCCCAGGAGCGCAAGGGCATGATACATCTGGTAGCGCGCGCCCACTTCAAAGATGTCGAACGAGTCAGCAGATAGGCGGGATTTCAACGCATGAGCGCCAAATGCGCCCAAAGCGACAGACAAAAAGCCAGAGATAGCTCCCATGGCCAAAAAGAGACGATCCATTTTCCTCCCTCATTTTCGATGCATCCACAGCGCGGTGAAGCCGCAAACGCCAAGTGCCCAAATCCCAAATAAATTCCAAATCTCAAGCTCCAAGCTTGTTCGGGTAGTTGGGCGCCGCCGGGCCCCAAAACAATAGAACAATAGAACGAAAGCATAACCTGCGCTGCCATTCAACGCACTTAAATTGATTAACATAAA
>JBHHXT010000351.1:0-4450 GCA_046757165.1 bacterium
AGATACTGACTGAGCTTTATTCTGGCAATGGCATTGTTTTCGACTTCAAGGAGCGCATACAAGGCCTCAATGGTTGATTCTGCGCCCGAATTGCGATTGATTTCCGTGCTCGAAAGAATGCCGTCGAAACAGCGCCCGGTCGCTGGGTCGTACATTTTCTGCGCCGCAGGATTGTTGCCGAAAAACCAGGTCGCCAGCTCACCCGCTAACTCTGCGTAGCGCTCGTTTGCGGTCAATTGGTACAGATTGAGCGAGCCGACGATCGCCGGCCGCAGGGCGTAGGCGATCTGGTCGAATTGTTTGATCTCCTCACGTTCAACCGTGCCACCCTGGTGGGCGAAAACGATTTCGCGCGGGAATCCCTGGGCGATCCAGTAGGGATAAAAATGTGTACATTCCTGCATGGCGGACTCTCTGAACGCTTTGCTCTCGACGAGCCTACATGTACGGGCAAGCGCCTGCGTCTGGCTGTTTCCCCAGCCGTGCCAGACATTGCGCCAGGAAAGGTGTGCCCCAAAAAAAGGCGTGCTCTCATCGCGAATCTGCATGTGAACCAGGCCTTCACTGAAGTGCACCAGGTACGCCCGGGCCCTTGAGTTGCCCGACGCCTCAGCGTAAGCAGCGAGTCCCAACAACAGCTCTGAAGTGGCATCCGCGGCGGAATTGTACAGCAACCACTTCGGGTTCTTGAAGCCCCTGAAGTTCTCAATGCCGGCATGATGAGCAAACAGCGTATCGATGTGAGGGAAGACTTTCTTAATGTGCTGCTCGAGTGCGGCGGCATAGGCGGCGTCCTGCGTCAGGAAAACCCGATACCCTTCGCCCAGCGCCCACATGCCTCGCGCGGTCCACCAGCCCAGACTTTTGTAACTGGTTTTGCCGTCGCGGTTGATGGAGCGGTCAGCATAGATGAAATTGTAGAATTGTCCATCCTCAGCTTGCATGTACCGGCAAAAGTCCAAAAGCTTGCGTGCTCTCTGCAGGCTGGTCTGGTCAGCGCGGATCTCGAAATGGCGCAGATAGACCACGGCAGCCCGTGCGGCATCGTCGACGCAGGCGATGCCCTCATTGGATGCATCCACCCAGCGATAATCCGGATACTCAGAGTAGACGTGAACAATGGCCATTTCCTTGCCGTCGATGACCACCTCTTCATACAGCTGATTCAGATGAGCTAGATTGAACAACCTGTCTTGTTCGCCAGGAGGTGACGCTTTCTCCGCACAACCCCAGCAACAAAGCCAGAGAATGAACCCGAACCAGTCTCGAATATCGACCACACGATTCTTCTTCATCTTCGGCATTCACTCATGATGCACTCCAAATTCCGCGAGACTTTGTACACTTATTTTGTCCTTGAATCTCACACGAAGACCGCCGAGATCGCACAGTTTGTTTGTTTTGCGTTTTGTTTCTCTGCGCGCTTCGCGACTCTGCGTGATATTTTCCTGAACGCCTCCAGGTGTTACTTCAACCCGGTCGTGGCCATGCTTTCGATGAAATACCTTTGAAAGAACGTATACGCAATGATCACGGGCAGAGCCAGCAGGGTTGCCGCCGCCAATTGTACCCCGAGCTGGGATTCGGCCTGCCCACCCACCGCGAAAATGGTGACGAGCTGTGGCATGGTCATCAAATCTCGCTCCCGGATGACGATGAGCGGCCAGAGGACTTCATTCCATGTCGTCATAAAGGTCAAAATTCCGACGGTTATCAGCGTCGGTATGGAGTTGGGCCAGATGATTCGGAAAATGATTTGCAGCTCGTTGCAGCCATCGATGCGTGCCGCGTCGATCAGGTCTTGTGGAATGCTTTGAAAATACTGTCGAAAGAGCACGATGCCGAGTGCGGTCACCATCCACGGCACGGTGAGGGACAGGTATGAATTGACCCAGCCAAATTTCACCATGAGAATATAGAGCGGAATCAAGATGATCTGAAACGGGATCATCATGGTGAACAGAACCAGGTAAAAGATGAAGTCGCGCCCCTGGAAGCGCAGGCGACTGAGCGCATAGCCGATCATGGAGCAGAATATCAGCACCCCGGCGGTCACGGTCAATGCCACAAACAGACTATTCAAGAATGATCTGAGTATGGGAATTTTCTCGAATACCTGCGCATAGCTGTACAGCGACACTTCTGAGGGGATGATGCTGAAGCTCGAGATTTCATATTCCGGTCGAACGGTCGCGACAATCATCCACAAAAATGGGTAGATAAACAGAATTGTCCATAAAACTAACAGCGTATAGAACAGGACTTTTTTCATGTCAGTAGACGGACTCCCTTTCGATGACCTTTCGTTGAATGAGCACGACGATGAAAATGATGGCGGCGAAAAAAAACGCCAGCGTGGCAGCATACCCCATGTGATAAAAGAAAAACCCCTGGTTGTAGATGTACAAAACCGCAGACAGGGTCGAGTTCATCGGCCCGCCACCGGTCATAATATAGGGTTCGATAAACAGTGAAAAGCCGTTGATGGTTGACAAAATGACGACCAGAAACAGGGTCGGGTTGATCATGGGCAGCGTGATCCGGGTGAACTTGTACCAGTGACTGGCTCCTTCCAGGTCAGCCGCTTCGTACAAATGGCGTGGCACGCTTTGCAGACCCACGAGAAAGAGCACGATATACAGGCCGACATTTTTCCAGGTCGCCATGATCGCGATGCTCGGCATGGCCAGTTTTGAGCTGGTCAGCCACGGTAGCCGGGGCAGGCCGATTCGGGACAGAAGCAGGTTGAAGATGCCCGTGTCCTGCGCATAGAGCTGGTCCCACAGAATCGTGATGACCACACCCGATACGACAACTGGCATAAAAAACGAGGCGCGAAAGAATCCGCGGAGCTTGATCTTCTGGTTCAGAGATTCCGCCAGAACAAGGGCGATCAGGATTTGCAAAGGAATATGCACGAGAAGAAACGTCAACGTGTTGAAAATGGCTTTGAAGAAGAGCCTGTCCTGAAGCAGGCGGCGAAAATTACTCGACCCTACCCACTGCATCTCCGACACGATGTCCCACTCATGAAAAACCAGAATCAAACAAAAAACAACCGGGAAGGCGACGAAGAGACTGAAATGGATGAGATAGGGCGCGACCAGGAAATAGCCGATCCGGGTACCCTGGAGTCGTCCGGTTTTTTGGCTGGGCAAGAGATTCATCTCAATATCAGGTCTGCGCGTTTGCCAGCATCACGTACGGCCTCATCGGGTGTCTTGGCGCCGTAGACCACGCACGCTTCATATTCCTGGGAAATCGCATCGAAGATTTCTTTCATATCCTTGCACACATCCACGCTGCGAACGTAGTCCGCTTGTTCGACAAATCTCACCATCTTCGGATTTTGCTTGAAATACTGGTCATAAAAAGGGTCATTCAGAATATTCTTCCGAATGGGTATCTGACTGGTCATGAGCAACAAGCGTTGGTCGTTTTTTCGTGAAATCATAAACTTCACAAATTCCCAGACTTTTCCGGGATTGGACCGGGTTCTGAACATCACAATATTCTTGAAGTCGCCGTAGGTGTAAACCGGGCCGCTGTAGGAATCCGGCACCGGTACGGGGGCGAAGTCATATTCAAAGCCTTCTGGCTTCAGTCTCTCGGCGTGCGTGATCTCCGATGGGCCCACAAACCTGGTGGCCACTCGGCCCGAAAGAAACGGGTCGACACGGCCGAAGGATTTTTCCAACGGGAAATAGCCTTCACGATACATGGTTTGCAGAAAAGCAAAGACCCGGGCTGAAGTGGAATTGTCAAAGCCAACCTGTCCATTGTGAAGCAGGGTTTTGCCTCCTGAAGCGGCGATATAGAAGGTGTAGTAATCAAAGAAACGTTGCCACCACAGGGCTCGAATATCTCTCTCGCCCATATACCGGTCGGTGTAGCCATCCCCGTCCAGGTCTGCGGTGACCACTTTTGCCTGCGCGATGTAGTCGGAGTAGGTCGCCGCCGGATTCGCAAAGCCGTTTTCGGCCAGCATTTTCGTGTTGTAGATCATCATGACCGGATTCGTCTTCCACGGTATCTGGTACACCTTGCCGTCCTCGGATCGCGCTTCATTCAGGATGTCTGGCGTGAGCCTGGAGTTCATCACCGAGTCAAAGTCCGCGAAATCGCTGAGTGGTACCAGCGTTTTTGCGTTCACATAGAGCTGCACATTGCCCGGCCAGATGTTGGAATAGACATCCGGTGTGCTCTTGCCCACGACGGCGGCCAAAATCACTTCTTCGCTTGATTGACCTTCGGGGATGGGCTGATGGGCGACGGGCAGGTCCGGATGCAGGGTATTCCACTCTTCCACAACGACCTTCGCCAGGTCCTGCTCATATTGGTTGTTGGCAGACCAATAGGTAATAACGTTTGGCGTGTCCACGGTTCCCGGCCTGCAGCTCACAAAGACAAGCGCCGCTTGCAGCATAATACAGGACGCAGCTTTCATCGT
>JBHHXT010000352.1:0-4446 GCA_046757165.1 bacterium
ATTATTCACAAGAGATTAGCAAATATTCACATAATCGCTTGATTATGCAAAAAATGCTAAAGCATTTCACTCCTTACGTGTTGGCCCTGGCTGGGAGAAATTCATGAATTATCCAGGTTAAGGGATTCCGGGGACTTTGTTTTTTTAGATTGACAAAAAGTTAAGGATTGGTTACTTTTGTCGTGATGTATTCCTATCTGCTTCCCAGCGCGGTAAACTGCACCAGGCTATTCTCTTGCGTTCTTTGCATTTTTGTGCAGGAAACGAGAACTCAATAGCATCAGTCAACGCTCAGAGACACTCTGAGCCCAGGCAGTCCCACCCAAAAGACAGGAGGCGTCATGAAGAAACTAGTTTTGCCTGCCATCCTTTTACTGGTCATGTTCATCTTTGCCAGCTTCACCCTGACCATCCCGGATTCGTTACCGGAGGGCACCATCGTACCGGATGAGGTCAAAGCAATCGTTTCGGCTGACCGGCTGGACGACACCATCATCTACTCCAACTTCGGCTACGGCTGGTACTTCTTCAACACGGTTTTGGGCTTTATCATTCTGGGGTCCATCTTGATGCTGGGCGTTTCCCCGAAACTGCGCGGGAAAGCACAATCCTGGGCCGAAAAAGTCACCAGCTTTGAACGTGCCCCGCTGGTCTGCGGAGGCATCGCGGCCTTTGCGGCCATGTTGTTCATGTTCCTGTCCGCCACTCCGGAGCAGCCGGTGAGCGCCGGCGGGCTCGGCCTGGCGCTCGCCTGGGGCGTGGTTGGCCTGTTCGTCGGCAAGTCGTCCAGGTTTGCCTTGACGACATTCTACGTCTTGCTCTTCTTCGTTCTGCTCGATGTCATCAATTTTCCGTTTGCCTACTACAAAGGCTTCGTCGTCGAGCACCATTTCGAGCTGTCAAAAGAGACCTTTGGGAAGTGGTTTGCGGACATGCTGAAGGGCAATGTCATCGGCTATTTGTTCAGCATTTTGCTCATTCCGCTGGCCTACTGGGGCATTCGCAAGAGCCCGAAGTTCTGGTGGGCGTGGATCGCCGCCGGATCAGTGCCGGTCATCATTCTCATGCTCGTCATCAGTCCCGTCTATCTCGACCCTCTGTTCAACAAGTATGAACCCCTCAAAGACGAGGCCCTGCGCACCAAGATTCTGGCGATGGCAGAAGAATCCGGCATTTCCGATAGCCGCGTCTTCCAGGTAGACAAAAGCAAGGAAACCGAGAAGATCAATGCCTACGTCACCGGCATGTTCGGGACCAAACGCATCGTCATGTGGGATACCATTCTGAACAAGCTGGAGTCTGACGAAGTCGCTTTCGTGATGGGCCACGAAATGGGACACTACGTGCTCAACCACATCTGGAAGTTCATCGGCATCTTCACCGTGACGCTATTTGTGCTGCTCTTCATCGTCTCCCGCACCATCGGCTTCATGCTGCGCAGATTTGGCGACCGGATGGGATTCAACGACATCTCGGACATCGCCAGCCTGCCCTTGCTTTTGCTCATGTTCGGGCTGCTCATGTTTCTCATCACACCGGCTTTGAACGCCTTCAGCCGCGTGATGGAGCACGATGCCGACCGCTTCGGCCTGGAGCTGACTCATGATGGCGCCACCGGCGCCTCTGCGTTCGTCAAACTGGCGAACGAGAATCTCAGCAACCCGGCGCCCCATCCGTTTATCGAGTTCTGGCTCTACAACCATCCCACGTTGAAAGACCGGATTGATTTCTGCAAGCAGTATGCGCCGGCGGAAGAAACGGACAAGATGGAAGAGACCGAAAAAATGGAACAGCCGGAAGAAACGCAAGAAGCGGAACCCGTGCAAGAGGAGGAGATGACGATCAAGAACTAAGCTGGCCTGCCTGGATGCAGGGGAAGATCCATTTCCGCCACGACTGCTCGACGATTGGCGCAACGTGCCACGCACTTTGGAAGTGCGTGGCACGGCACGTTGGGACTCAAGTTGCTGGCCAGCGTCCCCGATGGGTGTCAACGCGCCACTCGTAGCCGCCACCCCTTGTGGGTGGCTGTTATCTCCCAGCAGGGTGAATGACAATGAGATATGCCCCACAAGGGGCAGGGCTACAGAATCGGTGGGGGCGCGGGCGCCACTCGTGCCCTGCTTCGATTGGCACGTCCGGTATGCATGAGCACGTGAAAATCAGTACCTTGAAATCCCGGTGATGTGCACCGAGATTTCAAGGCAGAGAAAATCTCATGATTTAGTGACCGGCCGCAAGAAGTTCAGACCTTACGCCGACTCCTGAGTCACCATTCGGTGGTCGCAATTGTCGGGGCCAGGCAAGTTGGGAAAACAACACTGGCGCGCACGCTTCTGGCCGGGATAAAGGGGGATCATTTCCACTTCGACCTGGAAGATCCTGATGATCTTGCCCGCCTGATAGACCCGATGCTAATGCTCAAAGAACCTAACTAGATCTGATTAAATCCCACGGGATGACAGTAGGGGGTGAATAGGTGTTTTGTTGCGAATATAACTTCATAAAAAACAATCTCCAAAAAATCACTTCGCAACCGGATTGCGAATTTTTCCCGCCAACATTCTTGTTTCCCAATTAACACCATTTCTCCCAATTATTTATTTTATAAACGGTTAGGGCCGGATTAGAAGGCAACCTGAGAACCTGGCACTCCTTTTGAATGAGAATAATCATGAAAGATTTGTTGATTTCAAACCAAGCAAAGGAGGAGGTACAATATGCGTCCATCAGCTCAACCTGGCCGTGAGCCTGAACATTGGGCAAGTGCACCCCGGCGCATTGCTCAGATTGCCACTCGACGATGGTTTGAAAGACGCAATGGATTTCGTGTTCGGCTTGACCTTCGGCCTAGATCTGAATTAGCCGCGGTGTGGAGGTAGAAGGGGCGTGAACGCCCTCTAAAGAGATATTAGAATTCAGTGAAGTGAAATCTGATTAGCCATGAGTACGGTATCAATAAATGAAAAAACCGATAAGAAAAGGAGTGTAATAGGGTCATAATCTGACGTCATTTTCAGTTTATTTTATAGAAACTCTCAAACTTAAGGACTTAGTAGCAAAATGAAACATAGAGGCTCCTTATTATGTGGAGGGTTGCTTGGGCTAATGTTGAGCATAAATGGTTTCAGTCAATACGAATTCGGATTTCTGACCTTCAAAGCTGACGAAAAAAGGACTTATCTAGAGGTTTTTTGCCAAATACCGAGCAGAGATTTGTCGGTGTCCATTACGTTATTAGACAGTGCCGGATCAGAGGTAACAAAACAAACTCATCAGATACTATCGCAGATTGCCGACTACCAGGAGACCGAACCAGCCCTTGTTAGATTTGTGTTTGTACTCGAGCCGGGCGACTACCATGCCCAGGTGACCCTACTTGATCATAAGACGAAAAACTCGCGGACTTTCACGAGGCGGGTGAGGTTGCCCAACTACGGCAACAGCGAGCTCTCATTCAGCGATCTCGAATTCGCCTCATCTATTACCGTATCGCAAGATACGACTTCAGTACTGGTAAAAAACTTTAGAAAAATAGTACCGAACGTGGCCCGGGTTTACGGAAGGGAGGTAAACACCCTATATGTCTACTTTGAGATATACAACATCGTTTGGCTCCCGGGTACGCAAGACAAATGGCTCGACATGCGTTGTACGATTTTGGAAGATAGTGTTGCGGTCAAGTCTGAGAAGATTCGTTATCCGCTGCTTGGGAGATCACTCGCTGGTGACCTGGGAATACGGGTTGACGATCTCGGCCCCGGGCGTTTCAGATTGTTGCTAAAAGCGATGGCTCCAGACGGTCAGGTCGCCCAAAAGGAGACTGTTTTCAACATCATAAAGCCATATCAACTCTATAGTCACGGGGAGATGGAAGAGTTCATGCGGCAGATTGCTGTGATAGCCGCACCTGACGAAATCGAACACTTGAAATCTGATGATGACACGCTGAGAGCAATAGACCAATTCTGGAAAAGCAGGGATCCCACACCCAACACAGAACATAATGAAATGTTCCTCGAATTTTGCAGGAAAGTGCTTTACGCAAATGAACACTTCACATGTCACGGGCAACCGGGATGGGAGACAGAACGCGGAAGGATCTATATCATTAACGGCCAACCGAACCGAACTGAACAAGATGAAAATGGGCGTGAAATGTGGACGTACTCTTTTGCACAATATGTGTTTCCACCTTGCGAGTGGATACCAAATTGAACACCGAATTCTATCATCGCGTTGAGTTGACGCGAGCACCCCGACTTCTTGGGTTACTTTGGTGTTCATTCGCCGCGCGTAATTCACGCAGTCGTTCTGCGTCAACTCTCCCGCCATGAATGGCTGGGCCTATTGATGTGTGCGTTGACCAGCTCCGATTGGCTGAAGCTGCCAGATGACTCGCACGAGTCAACTTCGTGCCAAAGAGGTTTGCTTTTGTGACTGGGC
>JBHHXT010000353.1:0-4441 GCA_046757165.1 bacterium
AATCAAGCGATTATAGGAATATTTGCCAATCTCTGGTGAATAATCCAGGCTCAATTCACCCAGACTGGCCGCCAAACCTCAATCAAGACCATGAGGCCTATCTGATGAGCGTCATCTTGCGCGACTGTACGAAATCCCCTGCCTCGATATGATAGATGTAAAGCCCGCTTGCGACCGCTCTTCCGAAATCATCCTTGCCGTCCCACACCGCTGTGTAAGCCCCGGCAGCTTGCCTGTTGTTCACCACCAGGTCACGCACTTTCTGGCCCACAACATTGAAAATCCGCAGGACAACTTGCGAGTCGCGCGGCAAGGTGTAATGGATACGCGTGGTGGGGTTGAAGGGGTTCGGGTAGTTTTGCGACAGAGTGAAAACGGTGGGCAATTGCGGGCCTGCCTGCACGGAAACCGGCTCTGTCTGAATCGCCAGATTGTCGATGGCCCAGCCCCAGCCATTCGTGCCCTCGTCGATGTTCAGGCGAAAGCGCAGGAGCACTTCATCGTCTGGCTGAAAGGTCTCGAGCAGGTTGACGGAGTGGTTTCTGAACATCGAGGGAGCGCCGTCGCTGCCGGTGTCAAACGCTGTTTCCCAGACGGCGTCTTTTCTGGCGTCATAGCCCGGCTCCAGCGCAGTCCAGGTCGCGCCGCGATCTTTGGAACCTTCGACCACCACGAAGTCCCAGAATCCAAATTCGGGCCAGGGGACGCCCGTTCTGCCAGGCTCTACGATAACAATCTCGTCGAACATGAGGGTCGAGTTCTCTGAGCTCACAATGACCGGGAAAGCTAATGTAGCCAGGAAGTCGATTGTGGCGCCGATGGGCGCGTCCGGATACGGGTGGGGTGAATGCAGCGCGGCGTCGGCAAAGGCTGGCGGTGTTGTGATTTCAAGACCATCAAACAGGAAATCAGCCCCGGCGTTGCTGAAGTTGGTGGCGTAAAAGGCGCGCGCTTCGGACAACGGAAAAAGCTCGACCGCCCGCGGTGCAGTTTTGAAGGCGACCCCATTCTTGTATGAGCTGAGCGCAACCACCGCCAAAACCGGTTCGGACACGGGAATGACCAACGTAAGGCTCGTATCGAATGGCGCCTCATTCGCCCCAAAAGCGAGCGTGTTTGCGCCATCAACCACGATGAAAGAGGAGTCATAGTCGGCGCGGAATTCGGCCCTGATATGGAGTTGACCGCCACCGCCACCGCCAATTTGCTTCAGTCGCGGCGGCAGGGTCACGATCGGCGGCGGGGGGAGCTCGGGCACGGTCACCGACCAGATTCCGCGGCCGTGGGTGGCAACGACGATCTGATCCTCGACGACCTTCATCTGCCACACCGCCACAGCCGGCAGGCCGTTGTCTGCGAAAGCCCAGCTTGCCCCATTGTCAGTCGACTCGAAAATGCCAATTTCGGTACCGGCCCAGAGCGTGTTGGGCGCATGCGGCAAAACCAGCAAACTGTAGACTGCCACGTCCGGAAAACCGCGGTCGCTTGTTGCATTTGCGCCGAAGCCAGAAATGTCCTCCCAGGTTTGTCCGAGGTCGGTGGTGCGGATGATTTTCGGGAAGGCTGGCCTCGAGTGCAGCACGTATGCCGTCGAGTCCTCGAAAGGATGCGTTTCCAGGCCCGAAATGCTGAAAAGCCGCCCGGCTTCGGTGTACTGGTTTTGCACGGGCCTGAAAGTCAAACCACCATCGGTGGACACGTGTAGACGGCCACTCCGGCGGGTGACATGGTTGAACCGACTGCCGGCCCAGACGATCTGCGGGTTGGCCAGCGATTGCACGATTTCCGTTCTGCTGCCGTTGAATCCCCACACAGGTTCAGCGATTCGCGTCAGGGTCCACGTGCGACCAAAATCATCACTGCGGTACACTCCCTCGGGCGCAACAGTCAGCACCAACTCCGGGTTGCTTTTGGTGCTGGCAAGAATGGAAATGAACGGGCCATTTGCGCCGCCGACAAACTGTGGGAAAATAGGCGTGAAGGTAGCGTTGTGGCCAGCACTGGCGTTGGTCACAAGCCAAAACCAGTTGCCTTGCGCGCCACCGATCCACTCCTCATCGTTGGCGCCGTTCCAAACAGCGTCGAAGCCATCACCGCCGAGCTGGAAAGTATAGGGCGACGCCGAAGTGGCGCTTTCCCCTACCGGCGACTGCCAGGTGCCGTTATCCTGCATGCCGCCGACATACTCGTCGACGCCAGGTCGCTTGTCGACCCCGTAGAATTGCGTTGTGACGTAGGTGTTCAGGGTGCTGCTGAAGGTCTTGCCGCCGTCATCTGAAAAGAAAACGCCACCATCGTTGCCGTCGAGCAGGCGGTACCGGTTGGTGGCCGAGTCGAACGGCACCATGGTGAGGTTATGATGGTCCACGTGCGTGTTGTTCGGCTGCGGGTTGCGGAGCGAAAAAGAGGAGATCTGCTCGGACTTTCTCAGCCCGACCTCCTGCAGCATCACCTCGATGTTGATCGTGGATTGCGGGTGGCTCCCCGGGTCCCATGTGACACCCGCCGGCGTGACCGGCCAGATGAAATAGATGATGTTGTGGAGCGGTCCCTGCGCAACGATCTCAGCATCCGGACCATCTGGATTGTACGGCACGTTGCTGATGAGCACATACTGGTTGTCATTGCCTTGCGGGTCCGTGAGGTCGAACACGCCGTTGGCGTCAAAGTCGAAAAACGACACCATCAATTGCTGCTGAATACCGGTATCCCAGACAGAGAACGGGATATCGATGTAGTCCTGGTAGCCGTCACCCGAGATGATCGAAAAGAACCGGTGTGCTTTTTGAGACTGGCCAGGGCCAAAGCGTATTTCCACATTCCGGTAGTGCTCCGGCTGCACGGTCGATGGCACGTCGAACAGAGGAGCGACATCTGACGAGCCGCCGCCGCCCAGCAGATCACCACCGAAATTGAAGAAAGTCAAAAAAGAGGCGGTGTTGGAGGTGCTGGAGCTGAACTCTGAAAATGTCCGGGTTTCCGGGAGAAAAACAGCACGAAATATTTCAACGCCAGCAAAAAAGAGCGTGTCAGCGCTGAAAGGATGAAACGCCAGGGTGTTGTTGTACCACCCCTGACCGGCCATCCACACAAAACCGCCGCTGGCCTCGTCGACTCTCGTCCAGGCGGCGCCACCATCATTGCTGAGATAGATGTCGTTCTGGTTGCCGGTGCGCGTCTCGACGGAGGCAGCCAATCTCGAGCTGTTGGTCGGGGCAATGGCAATCTCGATGCGACCGGACGGAAACCGGCCAACCGGAGGGGCGAACATCAGGTCCCAGGTTTCTCCCGAGTCTGTCGACCCGTAGATGCCCACTGCCGTCACCGCCGCGTATTGCCGGCTGAAGTCTTTCCCATCGTACAACACCTGTGTTGCAGGAGCGCCGTTGGTATCGAGAACCTGTTGCCAGCTTGTGCCACCGTCCACCGTTTTGAAGATGCCGGCGTTGGTGGTCGCCACCACCGTATCCGGGCTTTGGGGATGGATGATCATGCGGCTGACATTGCGGAACAGGTTGCCGGAAGATTCATTGACGGTCGCGGGGAGCTGCGTCCAGCTCTGGCCACGGTCTGTCGCTTTGTAAATCCCGTTGCCGTCGATGGCCGTCAACCCGGGCATCCACCCTTCACCGGTGCCGGCATACAAAACCTCCGGTGCAGACGCTGATTGCACCAGGACCTGCGTGCTCAGAAAGGCCAGGTCGGGTGTCAAGTTCGTCCACGATTGGCCGGCATCGGTGGTTTTCCAGATGCCGCCGGAGGCTGAACCCGCAAACCAGGTGTCCCCACCCGGGTCTGCATCCAGGTCGACCACCAGGGCGCGGGTCCGGCCGCCGACGTTGCCCGGGCCCCTCTGCACCCAGTCGAACTGAACCGGGGCATTCCCGAGGCGATCTTTTTTGACGCCATGTTTTCTCTGGCGCGCCCGCTGCAATTCCAGTTGTCTGTGGTTCGGCGGATAGGGCGGTGCGTTGACCTGAGGTCCCCCTTGTGTGATATCCTGGTAGTACTGCAGGAACTGATCCGGGTGGTCCAGTCCGGGTGCGGTCATCATTTTCTGCTTTTGCTTGACAATTCCGAATTTTTCCTGGAGGAACATCTTGTCGGTCAATTGCTCGTGGGTAAACGTGCGCACGCCGACTTTCGCTTGCGCGATGGAATTCAGTTCTGGTGTCGGTTTCACATGAAAAAGAAAGATCGCGGTGGCGACCAATCCTGCCAGAAAGAGGGCGAAGCGTGAAAATCGTAACGTGCTCATTTGACAACTCCTGTTGCTGTGGTTCGTGGTGTTTAGCTGCGTACGATCTGGTGCCGTGCCCACGCTCCGCGTGGGCATCAGCTGTTGACGCTCCGCGTCAAGTAACGGGACGCAGAGCGTCAAACCCGGGGTTCGTCACGGTAGGGACGCCGGTTACCCGACGCCCCCCGCACAGATCCCGGC
>JBHHXT010000354.1:0-4411 GCA_046757165.1 bacterium
TGTCCAGCCCTCCGCTGTATGCCAGGATTACTTTGTTCATTTGTTTGTCTCCTTTTTTGGGTGATGCAGGGAGCAGGGAACAGGGATCTCATTCCCTGCTCCCTCATCCCGCTATCCTCGTTCCCGCTCCTGCCAGCGCATCTCGCACGGGATGTTCGACTCTGCCGTCGCTGATCACGACTGAGCTCGCTCCGTTCTCGATCAAGGTGCGCAGGGCGAGCATTTTTCTGCGCATCCTGCCCTGGACCTGATGTTCCCGTTGCAGCAGCTCTGCGGGTGTGATTTGTCTTACCAGCGAGTCCGGATCATCCGGGTCATCGAGGAAGCCGGGCGCTTCGATCAGGTGCACAACGGTGTCGGCGTGCAAGGTGGACTGCAGCAGCGCGACGATATCGTCGTTCTCAGAATTGATGGCGAAATTGTTTTCATCGATGATGGGGATGGAGAGAATGGGAACATAGCCGTTTTGCAGCAGCAGATGGAGCAGGTCCTCGTTGATCGCCTTTGGCTTGCCGGAGCAATCCCGCACAATGCGGAGCTTGCCGTTTTCCCGCACTCGAATCCCTTTGTTGCGCCGGCCTTGCACCACCTTGCCGTCCAGCCCGGAAAGGCCGATGGCGTTGATGGCGTGCTGGTGACACAACTCCACGATGCGTTTGTTTCTGAGGCCGGCGTAGGCCATCATCAATAGATCGAGCGCGGTTTCGTCCGAGAAGACGCTGGTGTAGCCGGAGACCGAGGTAAGCACCTTCCTGGGCGTGCCGAGCGCCTCGGCCAGCCGGTCACGCAGGGCGTTGGCGCCATGCACGACGATGAACGTGTCTTGAAGTTCTGCCAGGTCTGCGATGATGCCTCGCAGGTTCAGGGTTGCGCCCCCGCCGATTTTGATGATTTTCATTCAGGATGCTCCCGCGTTTGGCGCCACACCCGCGGTCATCGTTGCCTCATCGCACACGGATGACCCGGCGTGGCACGCATTTGTTGACATGGGTGCGTGTGCCAGCAGGAAGTCCGCAATATGAACCGGGATGTTGATCCCGGTCGCCGCAAAGCAGCCCTTGAACTCCATCGTGTCGTTGATCTCGTTGACCAGGTACCCGGGGTCCATTTCAAATAGATCGATTGCGACGATGTCGCCGCCGACGGCCCTGGCCGCGCGAATCGAAATCTCGCGAATCTCATCCGTGACCTCGCACTTGACCGAAATGCCGCCCCGGGCCGCATTTGTGATCCAGTGCTCGGAGGTTCGGTAGGCTGCGGCAATACATTCGCCGCCGACCACGATGCTTCGAATGTCACGCCCCTGCTTCCGGACATATTTCTGCAGATAAAAGACGCTGTGCTGGTACGTCCCGAGCACGCGCTTGTGGCTCAGAATGGCCCGCGCCGCATCGGGATCGTTGATCTTGGAGAGCAACCGACCCCAGGAGCCGACAGCCGGCTTGAGCACGACCGGAAACCCCATTTTCTGCATGGCGCTCAAAGCAGCTTCTTCTGAAAACGCCACCCGGACTTCCGGCTGTGGAATGTCGTGTTCTCGCAGCACGGCGGAGGTCAAAAGCTTGTCTGCACAAATACTGGCGGTGTGGTGCGAGTTGACGCATTTGACGCCCATGCACTCAAAAAGCCTGATGGCATTCAACGCCCGCGAGGTGCTGATGCTGCGATTCAGAACCAAATCCACCTCGAACTGTAGCTCCGACAGGTTGAATTCCAGCGTGCGGTCATCGATGAGGACCAGCTCGACTTCAGCTCTGGACCGCAGCTCGTTGATGATGAATTTCTCCTCTGGTCGAATCTGGGAATAAAGGAGTCCGATTTTCATGGGGGTTCCGTTCTCCAGGGTTTATCATTCGTTCACGCCCGGGCGTTGTTTTCAGCGCATTCCTCCCAGGGGGCCACACTCGTAGCCGCCACCCCTTGCGGGTGGCTCTTATCTCCCCTCAGGGTGATTCATATTGATGTTCAATATGCCCCACAAGGGGGCATGGCTACTTTTTCTCCCAGCGCGGCGAAGCCCCGTATAAAACACGGGATTTGATAACCGCAAATGAATGGAACATGGATTTAACGGATAGAACGGATTTACCCGGATTTGGTCTTGGATGAAAGCCAAAAAAATATGAGCCACACAAGTTACCTTCCACTGAACTTCAACACATTCCGTTAAGTCCAATCCGTTCCGATCCGTTAAATCCGTGTCATCCGCGTTCTATTTCTTTTTGCATTTTTTTGCAAAACGTTATTGATAAATACTATGGAGTCAATTCCATTTGCCTTACGCCGAGTGCTACACCGGATGCAGCCCCGGAAACTCCAGCGCCGTGTTTTCCGCGAATCCGTGCATGATATTAAAAGCCTGCACAGCTTGCCCGGAGGCGCCTTTCATCAAGTTGTCAATCGCTGCAATCGCCACCAGGCGGTTCGATTCTTCATCTTTCTGGAATCCGACATCGCAAAAGTTGGAGCCGATGAGCAGCTTGGGCTCCGGATAGCGGTAGGCGCCGGAAGTCTCCTTGACGATGCGGATGAACGGTTCCTGGCCGTACTCCTGCCGGTAGACCTGCCAAATGTCTTTCTCCTGCAGGTCGTCTTTCAGGAAGACATGGCACGTCGCCAGCACGCCGCGCACGATACCCAGAGCCGTGGCCGAGAAATGCACCTGAATGGGTTCACCGAAGCTCAGCTCCTGCACGACCTCCGCGACGTGCCGGTGCCGGGTCGGTTTGTAGGAGCGTACGACGTCGGTGCGCTCGGGATGGTGCGAGGCCTGTGACGGCGTGTTGCCTCCCTCGCTCGAGCCGCCTTTGACCTCCACGACCGTTCTGTCCGGCTCAACCAGCTTGTTTTTGAACAGGGGATAGAGGGCGAGGATGGTGGCGGTGGCGTTGCAGCCTGCGCTCGAGATATAGGTGGCCCGGCGCATTTCTTCGCGGTGCAGCTCCGGGATGCCGTAAACAAAGTCCGGCAAGAATTCCGGACAGGCGTGGGGGCGACCGTACCATTTTTCGTAAGCCGGCGCACTGTTGAGCCGGAAGTCCCCGCTCAAATCGATGATGCGCCGGGCTTTTTCTCGAAACCCGGACATCCCCAGCATGGATTTTCCGTGTGGCAGACAGAGAAAAAGGACGTCGCAGGCGTCAAGCTCCGCAAGCGCACAAAATTTCTGTTGCGTCACTTTGCGCAAATTGGGGTGCGCTTTGAAGATGAACTTGCCGGCGAATCGTTCTGAAGTTACCTGTCTCAGCTCAACGTGCGGGTGAAACAACAGCAGACGGATGAGCTCACCGCCGGTGTAACCCGAGCCCCCGGCGATGGCAACGGTTAGCTTACGCACTGATTTCACCTCTGGCAACTTTGACCACGTGGTCGATGATCAATGCCGGGATGTTCACCCCGGTGGTATCGATGCTGTTCTTGAACTCCATGGTATAATTGACCTCGTTGACCAGCAAGCCATCCTCGGTCTCGAACAGGTCTACGGCCACGATGCCGCCACCGACTGCTTTGGCGGCGCGCAGGGAAATCGCACACAACTCCCCGGTCAAGGCGCAGTTCTTTGCCACGCCGCCTCTGGCGGTATTGGTTATCCAGTGCTCCGAGGTACGGTAAATTGCTGCGACGCACTCATCGCCGATGACAAAGCTGCGAATGTCACGGCCTCTTTTTTCCACATACTGCTGGATGTAAAATATCGAGTGGTGGTAGGTGCCGAGAACGGTCTTATGCTCGAGAATCGACTCCGCCGCGTCGCGATCGTTGACTTTGGAGAGCAGCCGGCCCCAGGAGCCAACAGCAGGCTTGAGGACGACCGGGTAGCCAATCTCCTCGATCGCTTGCAGAGCAGAGGTCTCGGTGAACGCAATCTTGACCCGGGGCTGCGGCACCTCGTGGTGCGCAAGCGCGTCCGAAGTGAGCAGTTTGTCGCCGCAAATCAACGCCACCTGTGATGTGTTGACGCACTTGACGCCGGCGCTTTCAAAGAGTTTGAGCGCGTGCAGCGCGCGGGAGTGGTTGATGCAGCGCTCCAGCACAACATCGAAATCAAAGTGTCCGTTGCCCGGCTCGAAAGTGAGCTTGCGGTCGTCTACCAGCACCACCTCGATGTCTGGCCGCGTGCGCAGCTCTGCGATGAGTAACTTTTCATCCTTCCGGATCAAAGAATGCAGCAAACCTAATCTCATGCTAACAATCCTGTTGTGTTCTTTGCACGATTTATTGTCCCCAATCTTCTTCTTCCTGAGGCGCTTCCGCAACGGCAATCGGGTCCACGGAAGTGACTTCCAACTCGGTGCCGCATTCCGGACATTCGATCAATTCCCCCTCCAGCGTGTCTCCGCCCAACGAGACTTCGCCGTCGCAAATCGGACATGCAACTTTGGTACTCATTCTGGTATCTCCTCGGTTAAGG
>JBHHXT010000355.1:0-4367 GCA_046757165.1 bacterium
ATGTTAATCAATTTAAGTGCGTTGAATGGCAGCGCAGGTTATGCTTTCGTTGAGAACAACACGCAAAGATTGAAAGGAGGACGAGATGGCTGAGATAAGACATCTCCTAAGAATCAAAGCCACACCAGAAAAAGTTTATGAAGCCATATCGACTCAGGAAGGGTTATCACGTTGGTGGACTACGCACACCAGGGCGGAACCCAGAGAGGGATCCCTCGCGACGTTTGGTTTTAACAAAAGCGCAACCGTCTTCAAAATGCGAATCGACGTCTTAGACCCCACTAAAAGAGTCGAGTGGACGTGTCTGGGTGGGCATCCGGAGTGGCAGAACACGAACTTATTTTTTGATCTTCACAAGGAGGACGAAGAGACCGTTCTGAATTTCGGCCATCTGAACTGGAAATCAGCGGATGGAATCCTGCCTTTATGCAGTTTTGATTGGGCTAAATATTTGATGAGTTTGCGAGCCTTTGTGGAAACCGGGGAAGGACAACCCCATATATCCTAACCAAGCTGAGCCGCAAATCCGAAAATCCGAAGGTCGAAACAAAGACGTTTCACGAATTAAGAGCAGTTAGCAAAACGGAGGGGAATGATGAAAAAACATCTAACACTTGTTTTAGGACTCTTTCTAATTTCTTCATGCAATTCAACCCAAACCCAGGAGGAGCAGGAAATGATTGGTCAGCTCGAAGCTAACAAACAACTTGTTCGAAACCTGTATGGCACCCTGATGGCCCGGGGCGACACAAAATCAGCAGAGGAAATCCTGGCTGAAACCTATCTTGATCATGATATTCCTGGTCATCCAGGCGATGGCAGCAGAGAGGAGTTGAAGCAAGCAGTTCTCGGCGTTCGCGCAGCCTTCCCGGATATCAAGCCGGAATTGCTTGAAATTCTTGCAGAAGGCGATTTGGTTTCCGTGCGTGTTGAAGCTGAAGGCACGCATACGGGTGAGCCCTTTAACGGAATTCCTCCCCGGGGAAAAAACATGCGGTGGCAGGAAATTCACATCTTTCGGTGTCAGAGTGGCAAGATTGTTGAGCATTGGGGCGTGTTCGACCTGCTTGGCATTCTGCAGCAATTAGGGGCGATTCCCCAGTAAGTTACAATAGTCAATGATAGCCTAATTTGTGTTTTCAAGAACTAAAGATGAAAAGATATGACAAAAATAACAAGGCGTGAAAATATGATCATCAAATTAAGCGCTCATGTTCACGGGGTCTGGTGGATCGAGCACGCTGGCTGCAAATCAAGCTCGAGCGTGGGTTGCGGTCTTTGAGTTCCGCTTCAAGACGTTCGAGCTTCTTTTGATCGTTGCCAGTGAGTACCCTGCCAGCAAAGCTGTACTCAAGAGAATAGTCTGCCACCGAAGAAGTCGAGTTTTTGGGTTCAGGAAGGTCTTCCGGTTCATAGCCGTCGGGCAGGGTGATTGCAGTCTCCTGTACCAGAGTGTCGGCCCAGGGCCAGTAGTTGTAAGGATACTCTCTTTTTTATGGGTCGCTACCATATGAGTGTAACTTTTCTGACTTGCACAAAATCGGTCGTTTCCAAACGATACAGATAGACCCCGCTGGCAACTCGCCTGCCAGCATGGTCGGTACCGTCCCACTGAACGGTATAGTAGCCGGCAGGATGATTCTGATCTGCCAATGTGATTACACGTTGCCCAACTAGATTATAGATCGTTAGTTTCACCTGAGTCTGCTTTGGCAGCTGATACTCGATAGAGGTCTTGGGATTGAAAGGGTTAGGGTAATTCTGGCTCAACCCGAATCGCCGTGGAATTCCAGCAGTGATTTGATCGACGGACGTGGGATCGTCAGATATTGTAAAGTGCCATACCTCAGACCATTCGCTTTCACCAAACTCATTCAATGCGCGAACACGCCAGTAGTAAGTTACGCTATATTCTAAGTTTTCGAGCCCAAATGCCGCAGAGGTGTTTTCAGCATCTACCAGAATTGAGTCGGCAAAATTCGCAGCCGTTGCCACCTGAACCCTATATGATGTGGCTCCATCGACTGGAGTCCACGCCAAAACGGGACTTGTTGTAACATCGGCAGCGCCATTCGGGGGTAAGAAAAGTAGTGGCCGACTCAGCCTGGCGAGAACCGTGATACTGAAAGATGTTGAAATCTCACCCCCCTTGCCGTCATTAGCCGTGACCGAGGCCGTCGTCGTCCCCTCAGAGCGCGGCTCTAATGTCAGCTCGGTTTCCATAACAGAAACAGCAGCTATTTCCGGATTGGCACTGATGGCAGAAAAAGTCAGTTGGTCGTCATCGGGGTCTGAAAATACTTCCGGAGGCGCTGTCAAGTCACGAACATATTGGTCACCGCCTTCGACGAGTGTTACAGGGTCAATTGCATTTACCACAATTGGGGAACGATTCAAACCAGCGCCTGTCCGTTCATAGGTGACTTCAAAATGCCCGACGACGCCCGCAGGTAAGGTTAGTATCCGGTCCTCAGGATCAAAATTCGTATAAACTTGTCCCTCGTGCAGCACCTCCTTAATGCGTAATTTGGAATCAGCGATGGCCAGAGGCGTCATTGGAAAGCCTCGCTCTTCTGCCGCCTCTGTGAAGTTGTAATGCAGGGTAACCGGTTCATTTCTCGCTAGCAAGTTCCCGTACAGGTAAACATAGTATCCCAACTCAGTGGAGTGATACGCAGCTTTCCATCGACTGCCCTTGTTTTCGTTGTAAGCAATGTCGCCACGCCGGGTTCTATCGGCATAAACTTCACCGAACTCCCGGTCCACAAAAAAAGTCATAAAAAAGTCCAGGGATTCGTCGGCCATATGCCAGTAGGTCGAATCTCCGGTGATTTCAAAAAGCTGCAAGCCAGCGGTCACAGCCTGCTCCATCTGCCACCACGCCTTGCTGGTATCGGCCAGTCCATGCAAAAGCATTTCGCCCGTGACCCGGTCATAATCTTTATATGGACCGCCAAATTCGTGGTCGTAAGCGTTGTCCCAGACATGGGACAATAAGGTATGACCGTTGGTTATATAGTCCGGATTCGGATCGATTTGATAGATGCGTCCCAGGCACCAGCCAGATTTTAACACATGTCCCATAGCCGTCATCGTCTGGCTATTGTCCCTATTCCAATTGGAGTCAAATTTTTCGACAAACCCAATCGCCTGAGCTGGCATACTGGCCACCAAATGATCGATAATTTCATCCGCCAACTCCTGCAGGCGTGTTTTGTAAATTGGGTCCTCTGTCATGAGATAGAGGTAGAGGAGATGAGTCGTAATCGCGTCGACCGTTGCGTTGAAGCTCTTGTTTCTCGCATTAAGAGCGTCGAAGTCGGTGACGTCGTAATAGCCCAGTAAACCACTCCGGCTGTCCCAATACACGTTTTCGAGATGGTCGTATCCTCGTATCAGCCAATTCCAGTGGCTTGTGTCACGAGTCGCTTCAAAATAGGCTGCAATTCCTAAAAGCGCGTAATGCTGGTTGAAGGCGGTCTTATCCGCAAATGGATCGACAGGCTCCCCGTTCCTGTCCAGATTGCCGTGCCAGCCACCATGTAGGTGGTCCCAGTTGTGTTGGTACATGAACTCCAGGGCGGCCTCAGCCATTTCCAGATGCTCTGGCTTGCCGGTCAGCATGTAAGCTCGCACAAAACCGTAGGCATTTCTGGTTTGAGAGATCAGATGTTTGGTGCTCCCAATGGCATTGCCGAATTTGTCGACATCGCTGTAAAAGCCGCCCAGTTGGCTATCATAGACAGAGCGCCAGAAGTTGGCGCTACTGTCCACAAACCCAATTGCCATTTCCGGATTCTGCAAGTAAGGTGAATCGCCGGGATCGAAATCAAATCTCTTGAGGGCATCGGGATTACCACTATAACAAAGCCTTGGAAGAAGTACCAGTATGAGAAAGGTCAGGTAACGGTTCATGGTATTTTCCTTTGCTTTTCACTGAACAAAGCCCACCACGTCAAAAATCCTGGTAAGGGCAAATAGTCCGGCATCTAACACGCGGGTGAGCGGCGCGGGCGAAAACGCACCAAAGCTACCCAACCGCTACCGCCAGAATAATCAACCACAAGCGCGCCGTCGCAGCGCAGCCCCGCGACCCTCTCAACCCGCTTGTTGGCGCGGGGTCTCCACCGGCTTCTCTTCGTTGAAGGAATGCCAGAATTTGGGGTCCACCAAATCCGTCGCTCTGCCGTCCACTACTCGGGCTCTTTCTCCGGCATCTGCAAAAGTCGTCTCAGGTCCAAGTCGGTATGGGAGCGAGTCGGGGCCGCTTCGCTCTTTTCTGTTTGTCGCGCTCAGCGGCTCGTCCGCTGAAGCGCCCCGTTGGCAGCGTCAGGTTGATGCACTGTTAGCAATTTTTTATTCTACCA
>JBHHXT010000356.1:0-4359 GCA_046757165.1 bacterium
CTTTTTCCAACCACACCCCAGGTGACGCCGTCAGGACTCAAAAAGTCATTCTGAGGGTCGGTGATGACCAGCGCCGTGCGCTCAGGATCGATTTGCATGCCCGGATTGGGGAGTTGTGCAGTTGCCATTGATGCAGAGCTCGTTATTATGGCAATCCCAAGAAAGGCTGCCATTGAAGTTTGCCTGAGTGAATTCATTGGTGACTTCTCCTTTTGAAAATGAATTAGAAGTGTTGCTAATTATGATTAATTAGATTTGTGTGTAGATCCTTCTAAGAATGTATCCTCCTTTCCGGCTAGAGATGACTAATATTATTTATTATTGCTATCCTGTGTTAAGCCATTTTGGGCAGCATATGACCTCAAAACTCTGCTAAGGATCTTCCGACCCCGACTGATACGGGACATTACGGTGCCAATGGGACAGTCAAGCGCTGCTGCAATCTCTTTGTACTTGAGCTCATTAACATCCGCAAGCAACACCGCAAGCCGATACTCCATGGGCAGTCTGTCGAGGGCGGCCGTGACGGGATCATCAAAGAGATCATCATAGTTTCCTGATAACCCGAATTCTTCTTCGTTCTCTAATTCACTTGTATCCTCCTGTGGCACAGTCATCATTGCGGTTTCGAAATCCACTCTGACAGGTTCACTTTTTTTGTTGTTATATTGAGTAATGAAACTGTTGGTGAGAATGCGAAATATCCAGGCGCGGAAGTTTGTACCTGTTTCAAACCTGTGAAAGAAACGATAAGCTTTCATGTAAGTTACTTGCACCAGGTCTTCGGCATCGAGCCGATCTCTGGTCATCCCGAGCGCGGTACCGTAAAGGCTATCCATCAGAGGAAACGCCAAATTCTCGAATTGCTGAGGCAGGCCTGAGCTCATACCTGTAACGGATTGGTTTAAGGTTCTTTGCATGATCCTTCCCTTTCAAAAAGAGTGAATTAGAAAATATCATTTCTGTTTATGCGTCTCTCTAAATGTTCGGCGAGTAAAAGCTGAAATAGCCAGACGCCAAAGTTTGTATGGGGCTTGAGCTGGCAAAACTTTTCTTTCGCGTAAGAGGAGGTTCTCAGAAGTAATTGTTCAGCACCACGAGGACTTTTTGTCAAAATGAGAGCCGTTCGATAAAGACGTTCTTGGAACGGTAAAGCACGCTTAGTGAAATCATCGTGATCATTTCCATAGAGTAGTGTAGTCAACTTTTTCATCTTAGAATTCCTTAGATTGTACCGTTCGTTTAAGAGCGGGGCTCCGTCAGAAAACTCAGAACGGCAGGCTGACGCCTCCGGTGAACACCAAGCCATCCTGACCGTGGGCGCCATTGGCAATAAAACCGACGTTGGGTCTGTTCAATACCCTCATGCTCAAACCGGGATTGAAGTTGAATTCACCTTCAAAATCCGTGCTGTTAAATACCTGACCAAAATCCAAAAAAGGTGCTAATTCCAAATCCATTGAGAATCCCATGATGACTTTGTGCATGGCCTGGTAGCGAAGCTCCACGCTCCCGAACACGGAATGTCGACCGTAAAACCGTCCCATGTCGAAGGCTCGAAGAGAAGCGACGCCACCCAACGTGGCCTGGTCGAAAAATGGAATATTCTCACTGGTGGTAAACATCCAACTGTTTCTCAATAGGAGAGTGAATTTTTGGTCAACCGTGGAATAATATTTTCTCACATCAACAGCAAACCGACCATAATTCGAAACCGGTTTTGGTGTGCTGGTGACCTGATTGTATTCAGCGGTAAGTTTTATGTAGGCGCCAGCCGAAGGGGTAAATTCTTGATTGCGGCCGTCGTAAACAAAGGTCGCCCGTTCACCAACCACAGTTGCACCCTGAATCCCGGGTACGTTAAAAAATCCAGCTTCGTTGATGGTGAATGGCTCCTTGCCGGCTAATCGTTCTGCGCCTCGTTTAACATCAACCGAGCGAATTTTGCCACCGACAGAAAACCGGAAGTTATTAACAGGAAGCCAGTACAAATCTAAGATGCCGCCAAATTCTTCGTGGGTGTAATTGGTGCCGTCTTCTTTGTCTGTCATACCTCCCAACCCAAAGAAGCGGTAGCGCGGGTCTTGAAACGCATCGAGTTGAGCTTCATAGCCGAATCGGTCGTTTTGGCCAAGCGTGAAGTTCTTGATGTGAAAATGAACCTGACGGTTGCGGTCATCGGATAGTTGCGCTGACAGCGAGTAATTGAAGTAAGCCCCCGGACAGCTCACAACATCCAGCGCTGCGGTGGCGCCGACATATTCATTGTGATATCCACGGATATCCAGGGTACCGGTCATGATGCCCTCACGAGTCACGTTCATCAAAGCCACTGCCCCGCCAAAGCTTTGCCCGTTCTTTTTCGTCGAACCCACAAAGGGATGCCAAACCGTTTGAATTCGCTTGCCATGGTTTTCCGGGTCAAGAAACAACCGGTGTAGAGATTTAGCCAGCAGGCCGTCTTCATCCCAGGTATGAAACATGGTTTTCATCGGGTGCGGCAGATTGAGCCGGCTTTCCTGAACGAAGTAATCCGACGGCGACGGCCCAATGGACGGCTCAGGGATATTTACAGTACCATTGCCTGCTTCCGCCAGAACGGTTACCGTGGTTGAATAGAATTCACGAATATGAGTGGTAAGGTGGCCGGCATCCAAACCTGGCGTGTAGGTGATTTTAGCTGCAATCGTATGGTTTCCCGGCGGAGCATCTCCGGTCACTTTGAACGGCACAATGACCTTAACTTCACCGGTGAATACGCGTGTCACGCCCAGATGAACCGGGACCCCTCGAACTTCATGCTCTGGGAAAAGTGGTTTGTCAAAGGCAAAAGACTCGTGCGGTTGCATGGCAATGATCGTTGCTGCGGGAATGCGCGCCGAACGGTCATTTTCTCCAAGCCAGAAACCCCGGGGAATGCGAAAAGTAATGGTCAAAGCCGAAAACTGGCCCGGGACTAAAGTGGCACTCACCGGCCGCAACTCGATTTCAATGGGATTTTCGACGGTTTGAGAAGAAGCGGTGGTAGATGCAAATAACCATGCGATTGGTAAACCTGCAGAAATGCAAAGCGTTTTACACAGGGTACGTCCGTGCGTCTTCATTTTTCCTCCATTCTGAACAATTGTGAACTTTCCTGTAGCCGCAAAGTCACCAGCTATTTTGGGGCGGCCCTATACCGCTCGAGCTGTCGACGCCCATGGACACACAACAGTCGTGCCAAAACAAAAAAAGCCACTTGAAGAATGCCTCAAGTGGCTAATGTTATTGAAGTTGGATTATTGCGGAAAACGGTTTATGGCGTGAAGGGAGGGAGACGTAATGTGTGACATTTCATGGGACACACGAAATATCAGGGTTTATTGGCTGCGCTTGATTCCTAATTTTCTCATTCTGGATTCTAATGTGGATGGGTTGATGTCCAAAATTCTGGCTGCGCCTTTTTCTCCGCGCACTCGCCAATCGGTCTTCTCCAAAACGGAAAGGATGTGCTGCCTTTCATTTTGCTCTAATGTCGCAGCTTGCGACGCATTGGATAGTGCGGATATGGGATCTTCGCTTGTTCGGGGAAGCCAATCACCCAATTCGAGCTGCTTTCCTGAACTAACAATCAATGCCCTCTCGACTGTGTTCTCCAGTTCCCGGATATTGCCGGGCCAGTCGTAAGCTTGCAAAGCATCCATCACGTTCTTTGAGACAATCTCTATCTCCTTTCCTATCTTGGCGCCATATTTCTTAATGAAGTGGTTTACGAGTAAAGGGATGTCTTCTTTGCGTTCTCGTAACGGAGGGCTTTTGATAGGAAAAACGTTCAGTCGATAGTAGAGATCCTCACGGAACGAACCATGCTCAATGGCTGTTTCCAAATCCCGGTTCGTCGCCGCAATAACACGAACGTCACCCTTGATGGTGGTTGAACTGCCGAGCCGCTCGAATTCTCCCTCTTGCAAAACGCGTAGTAGCTTTGACTGCAATTGCAACGAGAGGTCGCCGATCTCATCCAGAAAAAGGGTGCCACCGTCTGCCAACTCAAAGCGGCCGATTTTGCGAGCCACTGCACCCGTAAAGGCGCCCCTTTCATGACCGAAGAGCTCACTCTCAATGAGATTTGCCGGCAACGCCGCACAATTGACCTTGACCAACGGCCTTGCATTACGGGCGCTAAGCGTGTGCAGGGCCCGGGCAATGAGCTCCTTGCCGGTACCGGTCTCCCCCAATATGAGTACGGTTGCATCTGTTGCCGCCACCTGTTCCACTTTTCTCAAGACTTTCTTAAACGACTCACTCTTGCTCATGATTTCATCAAAGTTGTGCTCGAGCTTGATTTCTTCTTGTAAGTAAACATTTTCGGCCTGCAGT
>JBHHXT010000357.1:0-4314 GCA_046757165.1 bacterium
CTCCTGGGAGGAGACAGAAAACGAACTTGTTCGTTTTCAGAGGTGGGTTTGACTGTCGGTGTTTTTGCGCGTTTTCTTGTGGTTTCGGTTTAGCGATCGTGGAGCTGCTGAGGTGAATCTTGCTTTGAAATCCCGACCTGGCGAAAGCGGCGGGTCATGTTGATCCACCCCAGGGGGCTGCCCAAAAAGACCAGAAATGTCATTCCGACCGAAGGGAGGAATCTGACAAGACAACAATCGTAGGAAGTTCTTGCACTAACAGATTTCTCGCTTCGCTCGAAATGGACAGGCACGAGGAACCTTTTTGGACAGCCCCCTGTTAGGTTAGAATCCGAGAGGGATACACAGGTGCAAACTGTGTAGGCTCACTATTGACCGAGTGCATCGAAACAGAGGTTCTGATCATCGGCTGCGGCATCGCCGGCGGCACGGCCGCCTTGAGGCTGGCTGACGCCGGCATTCCGGTAACCGTGGTGACGCGGGCACAAAGTCCGCATGAGTCGAACACGTTTTATGCCCAGGGCGGAATCATCTACCGCGCCCGGGCGGATTCACCGGACCTGCTGAAGGATGATCTGCTCAAGGCCGGCGCGGGGCTCACCAATCCGGCGTCGGCGGATATTCTCGCAACAGACGGCCCGGGATTGGTCGAGGAGATCCTGATCAACCGGCTCCGGGTCCGGTTCGACCGCACCGAAGGGGGCGAGCTCTCCCTGACTCGCGAGGGCAGCCATTCTCTGGCGCGCATCATTCACGCCGCGGATGCGACCGGGGCGGCCATCGAAGACGGTCTGCTGCAAGCGCTCACACGCCACGAGAACGTCACGCTGCTCGATGGGTTAACAGCAATCGATTTGTTGACGCCGGCACATCATTCCGTGAACAGGCTGGCGATTTACGAGCCGACGTGCTGCGTCGGCACTTACTTTTTGCGTCAGCAGAAGGGCACCGTCATCCGCTGCCTGGCGAAGAAGACGATTTTGGCTACCGGCGGTCTCGGCCAGATCTTTCTGCGCACGACCAATCCGGCCGGCGCCCGCGGTGACGGACTGGCCATGGCACACCGGGCCGGCGGGCGCGTGATCAACTGCGAGTTTGTGCAGTTTCATCCCACGGCTTTTTACCACCGCAACGCCGCCAGCTTTCTCATCTCCGAGGCGGTGCGCGGTGAGGGCGCCCGCCTGGTGCACGCAGACGGAAAGCCGTTCATGCAGAAGTATGACGCAGAGTGGAAGGACCTGGCACCCCGCGATGTCGTCGCCCGCAGCATTCACCAGGAAATGCTCGCCAAAGGCGTTCCGAATGTCTACCTGGATGTGCGTTCGTACCTCACCACCGAGCATATCAGAGAGCACTTCCCGACCATCAGCGAACAATGTCTGGCGCATGGCGTGGATATGACGCGCGACCTGGTGCCGGTCGTGCCGGCGGCCCATTACTCTTGTGGCGGCATCTGGGTGGACGAATGGAGCCGCACGACGCTTCACCATCTTTACGCGGTCGGAGAAGTGGCCTGCACCGGCGTGCACGGCGCCAACCGGTTGGCCAGCGCCTCGCTGCTCGAAGGCCTGGTCTGGGGGGCGCGGGCTGCCAAACACATCGAATCAACTCTGGCAAAACAGCAGAAACCAAACCTGGCGGATATTCCGCCCTGGCAGGACACGGGAAAGTACGCGCCCGATGTGGCGCTCATCCGGCAGGACATGAGCTCCATCAAGCACATCATGTGGAACTACGTCGGTCTCGTGCGCAACAAACACCGGCTGAGCCGCGCCCATCACGACCTGCGCAACCTGGAGCTCGAAATCGAACGGTTCTACGGCGCCGCCAACCTGACCGACGAGCTGATCGGCCTGCGCAATGCCGTGCGCGTGGCCGTGCTGGTCACAGCGGCCGCCTGGCAGAACAAAATGAGCATGGGGTGCCACTATCGCGTCGACTGAGATGCCTTTCTTCTTTCCAGTCTTTGTAAGAGTTTTCGTCCACGTGACAGAACAGCCGGGCTTCCACTTTCCATCTGTACTTTTATGATCTCGATTACATCCTGCAAAATTACAGCATTCCTGTCTGCGAATACAGCTAACGAATCCATTGCAGAGACTCTTACAATTTTGCTTTTGTGCGACAAGAGCTTCTTTAGTAGCTCGATGAGTTGGCTTTCTTCGTCTTTTGTGTAGTCAAGCCGTGGCGAAAGTTGAGCGATGTGCCAGCAAACTTCCTGTTGTTCTACAGACCTCAATATTGATATCACCCGTGAGCCATAGCCCGACAATAATTCGGGTTTGATCCTGGTCACCTTTTCAATGACATCCGCAGATCTCATTCTCACAACAGGATCTTCGTCATAAAGGCCACTGAACAATGGTCCAAATAGTTCGGTATTTTCGACAACCTCCCGGGCGACGTCATTTGCTTTCCCAATTGATCGAAGGTCTCCACCGCGTAATTTATGTAGTATGTTTGTCATTTGTCGTTATGTTGCCCGCCCTGTGTAAGAAAGAGCGGTATACGAGTTCTAAATGTAGTTGTGATCGTCCTGTGCTGTATCCACAATCAATTATCCGGCCTTGAATTTTGCATAAGCAGCCTGACCAGTAACAAAGACTATATCTGATATACGACCATCACGAACAACAAACTTCTCACCCACCCGTAAAGTGGCCGTCCCATTTATCGCATCGTACAATTGGAATGCGGTGTAACCCTGATATGCCTCTGAAACCAGGTTCACTTTCACACCGTCCGGCCAGGCTTCTCCTGAAAGAAATTTTTCCCGCCCTTGAAGAACGAAGATACCGTCAGCTACAAAAGAAAACTTCAGGTTTTCGTCCAAAAAGGTTTTTACCTTTTCAGTATCACGAGATGTCCATGCTTCAAAGTATTGTTTTGCGACTTTTTGTGTCTCGATGGTTCTATTCATTTCATATTTCCTTTCAGGCACATGACGCCCGGCTGTGGCGCGCCGGTTTATTGCGCCCAAACTCAGTACGACCGGTGCAGCAGGCTAAACCTAGGTCTCACTTCCTTCTTCTTTGTACAGCCATGCGCCTGCTACCGCAGCCACCGGGAAATAGACAAGCGATCCGATGATGGCGGTCAGGACCATCCGCCCCGGATACATTCCTGTGGAAATCGAGCTGCCGGCAAAACCCAATAACTCCAGCAGTACCCAGCACGCTACTCCGCTAATAATGGCGGTCCTGGGCCCCGCTCCAAACCTGGGGCGTATCGCCGCGTAAAGCCAGGTCATGACGATCCCCAGCACGAA
Organism: bacterium; assembly: GCA_046757165.1. Lineage (GTDB taxonomy): Bacteria > Zhuqueibacterota > Zhuqueibacteria > Oceanimicrobiales > Oceanimicrobiaceae > JBHHXT01. The sequence goes on from JBHHXT010000357.1 coordinate 3,269, forward strand.
GGACCATATCACCCAACTCAGCATCCCGCCGCTCGGCGCAAGGCCCAATTTGTCCAGCGCGGCCTGCCACTGGTCGCTAAGGATCGCGCCGTGAAGCACAAAACCGCCACAAACTAAAACTACGCCCGCAAGCAATCCACCCGGGAGAACACGTCCCTAACTAATCTTGCCCATGTTACACCTCCTATATTGAAAATTGAGTAGCCCGGCCGATGCCAGAAGCGCCAAAGCAGCCGGCACATATGCCAGACCGATGGAAAAACCACTGATGAAACTAAACACGGACAGCGACGCCGCCATCCACCACAAGCGGGAAAGTTGCCCCCTCCAGGCAGCTAGTCCGCCAGAAATGCTCATTGCCAGGGGGATGAACAATATGATGGAAATCGACAGGTCTCTCGTTTTTGTCGTGTACGGTTCCCATGTTTGAGTTCCGTCCGACGACCAATAACCGCGCACGCCGTGCCCTGTTCTGGGTGTGATCGCCATGTATCCGCTAATTGCAACACTCCAAATGGCGGCGGCAAGTCCGACTAACTTGACTGTGCACAGAATAGATCGCATCATGAAGACCTCACTGTTGGTTCGGCGCGTATCTCACCGCAGCAGCAATATTTTTCGCCTGGCGACAAAGAGAAACGCCCCTGGCCACGGGATGCATACGAGCGATCTCATGCCACTGGTCATTTGCCGGAGAATAAGAGGAGACATGATCTGTTGGCGCAAACCGCCTGTAATATAATACAAAAACAGAACAGTGTTTATTTCACTCTAACTGAAATTCCAATCCTTGTTACGGCAACAATATGTTCAGTGTCGATTGCATCGAGATCATAAATCGCGGGGGTGCCACTATCGCGTTGACTGAAGGGAATTTTGAGACTGCAAGTGCCTCTCATCTCAGCCCCAATTTCTTGCCTTCCTGCAATAACAGTATGGATTCCCTGATTCTCCTTTCACGCGTTTCCGGTCGTTTTGCGACTTCAATCCAGCCGTTAGCAGTAATAAAGTAAAGCACTCATAATAAAGAATAAGTGGGTAAACTG
>JBHHXT010000358.1:0-4300 GCA_046757165.1 bacterium
TTTTCGGCCAGCCATTACTCCATCACTCCATTACTCCAAATTATCGACAACACTTTGGTAGATGATTTTTCGTAAGCGCCTGGGCGCTTTGATTAGAGCACTGCGCAAAACCTAACAGCCTACAGTCTAAGAACCAGAATAGTTACACAGAAACAACTCAAAGTGATGAGGGACCAAATGAGCTCATTTTCGACATTCCTGATCATCATGATTGTGCTTCTCCTGGGGTTCGCCGGCTATTACTATCTGGACGAAGTGGTGCCCCTGCAGACCTCTTATGAGGAGCTGGAACAAAAAAATCAGGAGCTGGTGCTCCAACTGGAACAGTTGGAACGCCAACTGGAGGAAAAGGCGAAAGAATCCGACAAAAGAAACGAACAGCTCTCGCAGCTCAAGGCCACCTATGATGACCTGGTCGTCAGCCTGAAGGAGCAGGTGGAGCGGGGAGAGATCACCATCACCCGCATCGCCGACCAGCTGAACGTCAAGATCGTCGACCGCATCATCTTTCCCTCGGGCCAGGCGGAACTGAGCCCCGCCGGCATCAAGGTGCTTAGACGCGTTGGGGACATCCTGAAGAAAACCACAGACAGGCGCATCAAAGTCGAAGGGCATACCGATAACGTGCCCATCCATCGCAAGCTCCGCGACAAGTTTGCCACCAACTGGGAGCTCTCCGTTGCCAGGGCGACCCATGTTGTGCGGTTCCTGCAGGATGAAGTCGGCATCAACGCCACCCTGCTCGAAGCGGCCGGAATGGGCGAATACCGGCCTGTGGCTTCAAACAAGACCAGAAAGGGACGTCTCAAGAACCGGCGCATCGAAATTTTGCTCCTGCCGAGTCCGATGGTGATCCAGAAAGTAAGAAAGCAGGCGGCGCGGAAATGACCCGTCTTGAATTCCTGTTTATTGATTATTGCAAGCTGAAACCATCAAACCTCAACCTATTGAAAGGGTGATGACCAATGGGCGCCAATTTGCTCGTGATTTCTGTGGGATCTCTTCTCATCATGTGGTTTATCGACTTTTTTACGATGTGGTACGCCAAATTTCTCAAACGCTGGATGCCGTATTTCAAAATCAGAGTGCTTCTTGGACAACTCGTTTGGGCTGTCCTGGCCGTCATATTCTGGACGACGCTCTACACCAAGCATCTTCCCGAGCTGTTCAGTCCGACATACTTTTTCTTCGTCATGTTCATTTATAGTGTGCGGGGCCTGGTTGACTCGTTGGTCAAAAACCGTGGCGAAGATTCAATTTATCAGTAGACAAAGGCAGATAGATTGGCAGCGTCACGGTTTTGATTGCTTTTTGTGGTTGAGCCCTTTATCTTGCCACGAAGGTTCGAGGTGAATATCAAAAATTAATGGCACCGCTATTCCAAGTTTTCGTTATCTTCCTCCTTGTCTTTCTCAACGGTTTTTTCGTCGCTGCTGAATTTGCGTTCGTCAAGGTTCGTGCTTCCCAGCTCGAGCGACGTGCCAATGAGGGCGGGCTGGCTGCGAAAACGGCAAAACGGATTCGCAATAACCTGGATGTCTACCTGTCGGCCTGTCAGGTGGGCATTACGTTTGCCAGCCTGGCTCTGGGATGGATTGGCGAGCCCTTCATCGCTCGCGGGCTCGAGCCGCTATTCCTGAAGATGGGCATAGAATCCCTGACTGTGGTCCACAGTTTCGCCTTCGCCGTGGCGTTTGCCATTATCACCTATCTCCACATTGTTCTGGGGGAGATGGCGCCAAAGTCGTTGTCGATTCGTCAGGCCGAAAAAACAGCCATCTGGGTCGCCATTCCGCTGGACATTTTTTACAAAGTTTTCAAGCCCTTCATCGCGGTGCTCAACCACTCTGCCCTTGTGATCATCAGGCTGGTGGGCATCAGTCCGGAAACCGATAGCGAGATGGCGCTTTCCGGCGAAGAGCTCAAACTCATCTTTGCCCATTCCGAGAAAAGCGGCCATCTTACCGACAGGGAAGTCGAAATCATGGAGAACGTCCTGGCGCTGCACGACAAAACCGCCAAGCAGATCATGATCCCCAGAACCGCCGTTGTTTACCTTTCAACCACCAACACGTTCTCGGAGAATCTCCAAATCACGCAGGAAAACCAGCACACCCGCTACCCGCTGTGCAACGGTGACCTCGACCACGTCATCGGCATGGTGCACATCAAGGACGTGCTGGCGGCCACCGCGCGCGGGGAAAAGGGGTTGCGCATGTCCAAGCTGAAACGCGATGTCATTTTCTACCCGGAAACCATTAGCCTGGACGCGCTCTTTCGGGAGTTCCAGCGCACAAAACTGCACATGGCGGTCGTCATCGATGAGTATGGCGGCACCACCGGTATCGTGACCCTGGAAGACGTGCTGGAAGAGCTGGTGGGGGAGATCTATGACGAATTTGACCAGCCCGTGGCCCTCGTTCGGCAGGTTGGCCGAAAGGAGTATCTCATCGACGGACTCTGCCCGGTCAAGATGTGCGAGGAGAAACTGGGCATAAAGTTCCCCGAGTTCGATGTCGAAACCATCGGCGGCGTCGTCTTCAGCCTCGCCGGACACATTCCCAAGCCGGGCCACAAGCTCCAGTTCGAGAACGGCCTGTTTATCATCGATTCTATCGACCGGCAGCGGATCGCAAGGGTTCGGCTCATTCTGGAGGATAAGAAATCAGAGCTGCGGGCGGCGGATTAGTCCCGGAGTTGGTGTTCAGAATTAGGGGTCCTTTTTGATTGTCAAGCTAATCGGTCTTTCTCTTGAAACTAGTTGCTTTATTTTCTCATTTTTGCTAATTTACTGAGGTTCGACAATAGATGCCATGAAAAACAAGAGAGAAGTGACCTCGCCACTGAGTTCATGGGCCGCAGTCAAATACTTCTTGACCTATTTCTTACCCTCGATGCTGCTCTTTAGTTGTGTCGCAATCGTGCTGTACAACAAAGATGCCAGGAGCGACAGGAGGATCTTTGAAAGCAATGAGATTCACAATGTGAATCTACAAATGGAGATCATTACTCGTGAATTTGAGCCGGTCGTGGCAGATTTGATGTGGCTGGCAGGTATGGCTGAACTTCAAAGAATGTTTGCAGGTACCGAGGCGAATGCCGCCCGGATTGGTTTGATGGATGAATGTCTTGTGCTATGCAAGGTAAAGAGATGTTATGATCAGATACGGGTACTGGACGCGACCGGCATGGAAATGATACGGGTCAACTTCAACAACGGCGCTCCCTTTATTGTGCCTCTAGACCAACTTCAATCTCAAGCCACTCGTTATTATTTCGAAGGGACTTTCATACTCGGTCCGGAGGAAGTGTATATCTCGCCCTTTGACCTGAATGTCGAGCAAGGGCAAATCGAGCGGCCGCTCAAACCCATGCTCCGCTTTGGCACTCCCGTTTTCGACAGCCATGGCTCAAAACTAGGGATCGTCCTGCTCAATTATCTCGGCGCAAAAGTACAGGCCGCTCTGGAGAAATTCCACGCTGAGTATCCTGGCGAGATGATGCTGCTCAACTCCGACGGCTTCTGGCTTCATAGCCCAAACCCCGAAGATGAATGGGGGTTTATGTTCGAGGACAAAAGAAACCGAACCTTTGGCAAGGCCTTTCCCGATGCCTGGTTACGAATCATCGCCGCCGAATCCGGACAATTTCAGAATGCTGCTGGCTTGTTCACGTTTGCCACCGTGTATCCGTTATTGGATGCCCGCAAAGCCAGCCCCGGCGCGGGCAAAGCCATCGCTGCCAGGACTGCTCAGCCCGAAGCTAAGTCATATTCCTGGAAGATCGTCTCGCACGTATCACCGGAGGTTCTGAACGCCGGGCCGCGCCACGTGCTCGGCAGATTCCTTCGGAATGGCTCGGTTCTGATAATTTTGCTCGGGCTCGCATCCGGGTTGCTGGCGCGTGCCCGCGTGAGTCGCAGCCTGGCAGAGCAGGAGCAGCGTGAAAGCGAGCAGAAGTTCAGAGCGCTCCTGCAATCTGCTTCGGAAGCTATCGTGATCGTGGATAGTCAGGGAGGCATTGTGCTGGTCAACCACAAAGCTGAAGAAATGTTCGGGTATGATCGCGGTGAACTGCTTGGACAAAGTGTAGAGATCTTGGTGCCCGAGCGCTTCCGAAATGATCATATCAGACAGCGAGCAGACTACATCTCCAGTCCCCGACGACGACCCATGGGGGCTGACCTCGCACTTTCCGGTCTCAGGAAATGCGGAACCGAGTTCCCCGTCGAAATGGGTCTGAGCTATGTCGAAATTCATGGCGAGATTCTCATCATGAGCTACATTTCAGATATCAGTGA
>JBHHXT010000359.1:0-4290 GCA_046757165.1 bacterium
ACGATGTGAAGCCGAAACCATCCGACTCCCGGCCATCCGTTTTTGGGTAGTTCATCTGGTCCGAGTACCGATCGAACAAGTTCCCAGGAACTATCATCAAATTCCGGGTTTGCCCATTCCTCCTTATCGCCGGAATGATATCTCCACTGGACGCCGAGCCAAACAGAGGTTGTATCCAAATTGTCAGCAAAAAGGTGGACTTCCCCCTGCCGCCATTGAGGTATCCGGACGGTAATAGTGGTATCATTCATTACTTCCAAAAAGGAGTGGGAGTGTTGATTAATAGCCCCGGCGTGAAAGAGTGAATCTCCAATAAAATTCCCAGAGGAGTCCAATCCTACGCTCTCAAAAGATCCAAGGTCAAATATATATTGGAGTTGCGTTCCTGTTGCGAAGGGAAAGGTCTTTTCCCACACGCCAGCCGACCGTTCCTCTAATGGTATTCCAGGAATTTGCCAATTGCGAAGTTGTGGATGATCACCGGTTATGTGGATTTTTGCAGCATAAGGTATCAATTTTGATGAAATGACGCGAAATGTGATTTTGTTTTCGGTACTATCACCTTGTGCATAACTGGCATGTGGAATGAACAGAAATGCGAGAAGAATAACCTTTCTTATCATAACACAGCTCCATTATCCTGTAAAACCGCAAAGGAAATGTCATCCATCAGGGTCGAAGCGGCCGAATTTCACGGGGCTGGCGTGAGCGTGTATTCGAAGTCGTAGGAATGCTTTCCCTCGGAGACATTGATGATCATCTCTCCCGCAAGGCCTATGAGTTGACCAGTGCCAGAGTCGGGTACTACAGAGACAGTCAGTTTCTGTGCACCGCGCGTCATGGTGCCACTGTGCTGGAGCACGAAAGTTCCGCTGAGGCCATGTAGCGTTCCGGTCACGCGTTCAATGGCGACGTAACCTGCCGAGCCCTTTATTGCCGTTATGGCGGTCAGCATCTGGCCTTTGCTAATAGCTTCGAGATCGCCGTGAAACTGCTTGTCGATTGACATTCTGCCAAGGCTTGGATCCTCAGATGGGTCGTCATCCGCCTGAGGGGTTAGCTTTACTTCAAACGTTCCACTGGCACGAGTTGTCATGATCGTTTCCTTGGGGGCTGTGTTTGGAACATGCGACTGGGTCTGTGCAGGTGCGGGGATGCAATAGCCAATGAAAAGATAGATGCCTGCAATGATGCCGGTTCCGGCACGAAATCGGTTCTTCATGTTTACTCCATACTCTAATTGGGTACTGTTTATGTCTACGCAAAGCTAAGCTACGGTATTTGCCACGTCTTAGCTCTCTCTCTTGTTTGAATGTTCTTATCATTTTCAACTCAAACGGCCCGCTATTTGGCCATCGTCTTGAGCGAATGTTAGGCGCTGACAAGTCGAGTTCTGTCATTTTTTGGCAAGAAATGAAAACTGCATCCTAAAAACCAAAGATTTCACGCAAAGATGCGAAGGCGCAAAGGGATCGCAAAGAAGATCCTTTGCGTATTCTTTGCGGCTCTGCGCCTTTGCGTGCGCTTTTAATTTTTGTTGGTTCCGGCTTGTCCGGTTTAGGTTTGATAGTAACGACCATTTGGAGGGGATCCTGACAAACTCATTGCTGCTTGCATTTCTTCCGCAGGAAAATTTCGAACTGATTTCTTATGTGACTCAATGCTTTCCCATTCCTCGAGAACAACAAACATCAATGGGTGTTATGAACCCACCCTACCTTGACTACTCGATAACTATTATCATGTCAATAGCCGCGAAGACAACTCCCGTCAGCCGCCGGTGAGGGAGAGCCGGAATGCGGCCATCTCCTGGGCGTTGCGAACCAGCAGGAGGTCGCCGACCAGCACCGGGTGGTTCCAGGTCTTGCTCTCGATCGCCGGGAACCGCGCGAGCTCCGTGAACTGGTCGGGGGCCGCCCTGACCAGCGCCAGATCACCTTTTTCCGACACCACCAGCAGCAAGTCCTGGTCGGCCAACAGGACGAGCTGGCCGTTGCCGTAGCGTCCGCCCTTCCACTTGCGCTTGCCGTCCTCGAGCTCGATGCATGCGAGAATGCGGCCGTCGAAACCGAAGGCATGGCCATCGTGAACGACGAAGTCGCTGAAGTCGGGCTTCAGCCGCTTTGACGTCCAACGCTCTTCAATGGTCCATCCGCCGTGTCCGTGGGTGACCGCGATGCGGCGCATGCCGCTGGCCGTGCCGATCAGGACGTCGCCGTCGGCGGTCAGGGCCGGCTGCACGATGCCGGACCACCGGTGCTCCCAGAGGGGCGTGCCGGCGGTCGGCGCGAGGCCGGTCGCTCCGGCTGGGCTCAATTGCAGGATCTGTGCGATTCCGTCAATGGTCATTAGATGTGGCGAGCTGTAGTAGCTCCCGTGTAGCGAGCTTTCTTCGCCGACCGGGCCGAACCAGCGCGGATCGCCGGTGGCGAGGTCGTAGGCGACGAGCGCACCAGTGTTGACGATGACGAGCTCGTCGACCACCAACGGCGAGCTCGCGAAGCCCCAGGTCGGAATCTCCGCGTCGGTGTCGGACGCCGCGTTGCGCGACCAGACGACGGCGCCGTCACGGGCATCGAGCGCGTTCAGGATTCCGGTCGCACCGAATGTGTAAACGCCCCGCCCAGCTGGGCCGAGGGTCGGCGTCGCGCGCGGACCGGCGCCGCCGTTCGACTCCCAGAACCGGGCCGTGTCGCGGTGTCGCCACACCGGCTCGCCGGTGGTCACGTTGTAGCAGGAGACGATCTCGTCGTCACCGCGCTGCTCCTGGGTGTAGAGGAGGTCGCCGCGGACCGCGAAGGACGACCAGCCCGGTCCAATCGGCCGGCGCCACAGCTCGACCGGCGGCGATGCAGTCCAATCGGTCTCGATTCGCACGCCGGGGATGATGCTGTCGCGATCGGGTCCGCGAAAGCCGGGCCAGTCGGCTCCTGTCTCCGCTGCTGCCGGAGCCGACGGGAGCTCCGCCGGCTCGTCGCCGGCCTGGGCCAGGAGCCGCTCCTCGGCAGTCTCCGCCCAACGCCACGTGAAATCCACAACGAGGTCGCCCGTCGCGCCATCGCTCCGGACGAGCGTCCACACTCCGCAAGCGAGCAGGATGGTCGCAACCATCGCCGCGCGCCGAGGACGGTCAGAGAAGCGACGGAAGGCCATCGCCCAGGCGACGAAGGCGAGGTTCAGCACCGGGAGGGTGTAGCCAGCGAGCGGCAACCCCAGGATCGACTCGTGGCTGATGAACGATATCCCGACCAGCGCGACGATCATCAGGCCGACGGCGCCCCAACGCTCGGAGCGAGGCGCCCGGCTGAAGAACGCCCACCACACGACGACAGCCAGCCCGCCGAGGAGTGCGCCCATCATCCCGGAGTACGCGGCCTCGGGCACGAAGTTAGGGACGACAAATCTGCCCAGCCACTGAAGCACCACGATGACCACCCCGGGCCACAGCCTGAGCGGCTTCTGGCTAGTCGGTTCGTTGGCCTGCGCGCTGGCCATATCAGGCTCTCCCATGACTTGTTTTCTTCTTTTTGACATTGTTCAACCCCTCCTCTGTTTTGAAATCTAGGTTCATGGTGCCTATGTAATATTGTTGCTTGACAATTGAGTCTACAGTTTTTCTGTATAATTCAAAGATCCTGCTGAGCCCGTCCGTTCGCCCAGGCCTCTCCTGCTTTTTTCAGATGTGCTATTATTTCTTCAGGTGACATCGCGGCGGTTTCTTCAAAAAACACTTTCACCCGCTTGTCGCCCAGCATTTCGTCCTGATGAACCTCGTATTGCTTATCTCTTGTCTGCCATTTTCTTACACATGACCACTGCTGGTCGTAAGAAACGCGGACATACCCAGGATATTGGGCCGGTGCTGTTTGACCTCAGAAATAAAGGTCTCAGTAGCTACACTGGTCCAGTTTGGTAACCTGCGTTTTGATCGGAATCTGTCTGTCGAGCATATTTCTTTTTCACTGCAAAGCAGAGATATAAGCCTCGCCCTTGCCAATCAATTCATCATGATCTTCTGGCGGCTGAAGATTAGCCAAAACATCGAGAGCATGTTTTCTCAATAAATCAATTGCTTTGGGGGATTCTTCCGCCTGCCATTTGTCCAGGGAGAACCCGGGCCATCTGCCGTCCACTACTCTGGCTCTTTCTCCGGCATCTGCAAAAGTCGTCTCAGGTCCAAGTCGGTATGGGAGTGAGTCCAGGCGGCTTTTCTTTTTTCTTTCTTGTCGCGCTCAGCGGTTTATCCGCTGAAGCGCCACGTTGGCGGGCGCGAAGCGTCGGAGCCAACAA
>JBHHXT010000360.1:0-4274 GCA_046757165.1 bacterium
GGTGAGCCGGCCGCCTGTATTGGTTTTGGTTAGATAGTTGGGATAGTGTTTGCTGAACCAGAGCCGAAAGAGAGCGCCTTCGTAAAAGAGCTTGTTGTTTAGATTCTGGTACAGAAACGTGGCATCCAGGATGAAGAAGTGGCTGATGGTGGGATTGAACATGATCTTCTTTTCCGTGTCTTTGTTGGCGTGCCGGAAAAAGTTGTATGGGGTATTCAAGATGTTGAACCACTCTCTTTTCTTGCGATTTGGGACGATATCCTTTATGTTGCTGGACAATCCTTTCTTTCTGGCCAGATCATACAAAATCTGATGAGCGGCACAGGCGAGGGTATGCGTTGAAATGGGGTCACGATTCTGGATGACGAGCCGGATGGCTTCCTTGAGTTGTCGCTCGGCGGCGTCGATTTTGGAGATCTGAAAGCTTTCTGTCACCATAATTTCAGAACGGCTGATGAGTCACAGTTAATTATCAGCACTGAAAAATGCAAAGTTTAGCCATGCATGACGATTCTCCTCTTTATTTTCTTGATTATGTTTGTTATAATTAGTGATTGACCGAAAACCATAGAGGCGATTGATCTGTGCATTGACAGATTTCTCCCGTTGGTCGAAATGACAGCGACGGCATTTTCGGTCGAACACGGATTAGATGGAGGTGGGAATGATGAACGGGTGCTCTCTTCTAATCACGAACTTCACTCTCTAGCAGGAGGCAGAGATGGACATCTACACGGAATCAACCGAACTGCACAGAAAACTGGGTGGGAAATTAGAAGTCCGGTGCAAATTCACCATCAAGGACGAGCACGATCTCTCGCTGGTGTACACGCCCGGGGTCGCGCAAGCGTGTCGCGAGATCGCGCAGGATGAGAGCAAAGCGTATGAGCTGACGCTCAAGCGCAATACCGTTGCCATCGTCTCGGACGGCTCAGCCGTGCTCGGCCTGGGCAATATCGGCGCCAAGGGCGCCATCCCGGTCATGGAAGGCAAAGCGATGTTGTTCAAAGAGTATGCCAACATCGACGCTTTTCCGATCTGCGTCAATACCCAGAGCTCTTTTGAGATCATCAATCTGGTCAAGAATATTTCGCCGATCTTTGCCGGCATCAACCTGGAAGATATTTCTGCGCCCCGCTGCTTCGAGATCGAGCAGGGGCTGCAAGATATCGGCATTCCGGTTTTTCACGATGACCAACACGGCACCGCTGTCGTTCTGCTGGCCGGTCTCATCAACGCCGCGAAGTTGGCGGACAAAACGCTCACCGACCTGCACGTGGTCATCAACGGGGCGGGCGCTGCCGGAACGGCCATCGCCGAGATGCTGCTTTGTGTCGGACACGATCCGGCGCTGTGCGAGCCGGTGCGGGAAATCCTGGTGTGTGACTCGAAAGGCATCATCTCGCGAACGCGTGAGGACATCGTCAACAACCAGACCAAGCTGAAGCTGGCCAAAATGACAAACCGAAATAACTTTGCCGGAACGTTGGCAGATGCCGTCAGAGGCGCTGATGTGTTCATTGGCGTCAGCGTCGGCAACGCCCTGTCGCCGGAGCTGGTGCAAACCATGAACGACAAGCCGATCATTTTCGCCATGGCAAACCCCATTCCCGAAATCATGCCGGACGAGGCGAAGCAGGCGGGGGCCTTTGTCATCGGCACCGGCCGCAGCGACTTCCCCAACCAAGTCAACAATGTCCTCGCGTTTCCCGGCATCTTCCGCGGCGCAATCGATGCGAAAGCAAAAGTCATCTCCAACAAGATGAAGCTCGAGGCTGCATTCGCGCTGGCAGACTGTGTCGAGCGGCCGACCGTCGATAGAATTCTCCCCTCGCCGCTCGACAAGACCGTGGCGCAGCAGGTGGCCGAACGGGTCAAGAATGTTTATCTGAGCGTTGAAGGGTGACGGGTTTATGAACGTTTACGCCATCATTATTCTCTCTACCCTTGCCGTTAGCTTTCTGTTCAACCTGGTCACCGAGGTCCTGAATTTGCGGGCGCTGCGCAAAGAGCTGCCGGAAGAATTCAAAGGCATCTACGATGCGGAGGCGTATACGAACTCGCAGGAATACACGCGCGTCAAAACCAGGTTCGGGTTTCTCACCTCCGTGTTCGGCATCATGGTCACCTTGACTTTTTGGTTCGCCGGCGGATTCAATTATCTGGACACGCTTGTCAGGAGCTGGAACTTGCATCCCATCCCGACCGGTATCTTGTACATCGGAATTCTGGTTGTAGCGCGAGGAGTGTTTTCTCTGCCCTTCAGCCTGTACGCGACCTTTGTCATCGAAGAGCGATTTGGGTTCAACAAGACCACGCCCAGGACGTTTGCCCTGGATTTGATGAAAGGGGTGCTTCTGGGTATTCTGCTGGGCACGCCCCTTCTGGCAGGGATCCTTGCCTTTTTTCACTTTGCCGGCCCGCTTGCCTGGCTCTACTGCTGGATGGCATCCACCGCCTTTACGCTGGTTGTCCAGTTTATTGCGCCAACCTGGATCATGCCACTGTTCAATAAGTTTACGCCTCTGCAAGATGGAGAGCTGCGCAGCGCGATTCTCGACTACGCCAAATCGGTTGAGTTTTCGCTGCAGAATCTGTTTGTCATCGATGGATCAAAGCGTTCGACCAAGTCAAACGCCTTTTTTACCGGCTTTGGCAAGAACAAACGCATCGCCCTGTTCGATACGCTGATCGAGCGGCACACGGTGAGGGAACTGGTAGCCGTACTCGCCCATGAGATTGGACACTACAAGAAGAGGCACGTGATCAAGGGAATGGTCATCAGTATTTTGCACGCCGGCGTGCTCTTTTATGTGCTTTCCATCTTTCTGGGGCACGCGGGGTTATTCGAGGCTTTTTACATGGAAAAGATGTCCGTCTATGCCGGTCTCATCTTTTTCATGATGCTGTACTCCCCTATCGAGCTGGTCCTTTCCGTTTTCATGCAGATTTTCTCGCGCAAGAACGAATACGAAGCCGACCGCTATGCCGCCGAGACCACCAGGGATCCTGAATCCATGATCAGCGCGCTCGAGAAATTGTCCGTCAACAATCTCTCGAATCTGACGCCGCATCCCGTGTACGTTTTCATGAACTACTCGCATCCGCCGGTGTTACAGCGGATTCGGGCGCTAAGCAGTTGCAGACGTCCTGGCTAGATGAGGTGCCTTGGGCGTTTGAGAAAAAATAGCGACGATTTGTTGTCGATATTGGGTTCACACGGATCAAAAAACCACACGGAGAAAGATTTTTGGTCAATAAATCCGTGTGGTTTTATGATCCGTGTAGAATTACTTCTGGCTCATCTTCACCCGTTCAAGCTCGAAGGGAGCCGCCATCTTCTTTCCCTCCTCAAGAAAGGTCCATTCATGGGTGAGGTGGTCGGAATCCTTGATGGACATCACCATCCGCACCATGTGGCCATCTGATTCTTGCTCCAGGTTGGTGATGTCAAACAGGGCAAAGTTGACCACGTTCGCATTGTCGTCGATTTCAGCCCGCATGCGCGGTTGATTCATCGCCGAACAGTAATGCGTCATCATCAACTGATCGCCGTCCAGGTGGTACATGGTGATCATGTCGGGCTCATCGCCGCTCTTCATCCGCTCCATGAGTGCTGAGCCGTTGGACACGACCTCGTATATGACAGAAACCGTTTTGCCCTCATGGTTCTCGCCGCGCCAGCTTCCGGACAGCAGTTTCATCTGATTGAATTTCGCCGCTGCGCCCTCCCCGGCCTGTACGCGGGCCGCCAACAGGCCAACCGCGAATAAGATCAAGACAACCGTGATACGTCTCATATCTGCACCCTCCTTTGGGGTTTGTGTTGCCAGTGCGGCCTGCCCCAAAACTCCTGATGGGGAGTACTCACTGGCGTTACATTGTTAGTTTAGTTCGTTTGTGATTGGCCGAAAACGCCGTCGCTGTCATTTCGACCAACGGGAGAAATCTGTCAATACACAGATTCAGTATATTATGCGAATGCATGGCAAAGAGCTGAGTTTAGGGCGAGTTCAGAATAGCCGCAATGTCTTATTCAACCCTTTCAGGGTTTGGAGCTCTTGTGCTCTCTTACTCAGGGTTGCCAGGCAACCCTGGGCTATGTTGTGTAACGCCTTCGGCGTAAGATTCTGAATATAAAGAACCTTACCCAGAATAAGTTTCTGCAGTACAGGCCAGCACGGGCTGTCCTGACCAAGGGCTTGACGAGTGACACGTCACTTCAAATGCAAAAAACGTATTTCTTCGAGAGCGTTTCCCAATCGCCATTCGTG
>JBHHXT010000361.1:0-4246 GCA_046757165.1 bacterium
TGTCTGGCTCCAACGCTCTGCGTTGGAAGCCTGGGGTTTGACGCTCTGCGTCTCGTCACTTGACGCAGAGCGTCAAATTCTGGTTGCCACGCGGAGCATGGCAACCAGAACTCCTGGCGGTGTCGGTGCATCATTCCTATTTTTTCTCCTCACGCTCCTTGAGCCAGCTTTTCCTGAGCTTCTCCTGTGCTTTGGTTGTGTCTTCTTTCTTTTGCAGCTTGACCTCATTCGGTTTGGCTTCGCTAAGTATGACACCAACGTCACGCAGTTGCGAGCGGTGAAACACCGTCACTCGAACCGTGTCGCCGGGCGCGTATTTTTTCAGCACGCGTTTCAGATTATCTTTATGCGCACGCTTGCCATCGATGGCAAGCAAAATATCACCGATATCCAGGCCGGCAGCGAAGGCGGGGGAGTCCGGTCGGACGTTGGTTATCTTCGTTTGCCGTTCATCTCCTGAGATCTCGAGGCCCCAGTAGACCTGTGGGCCTTTTTCTGCAACCTGCATGCTCAATTCCAGACCCGCATAGTGAAAGAACCGGTTGTAGTCGATTTCGGTGGTGCCATGAACGTAGTGCGCGAAAAACGTTTTGAAATCGCTGCCGGTGATTTTTTCGACCGCCATTTGCAGACCGTTTTCCGGCACCCCCCTGTTCTGCCAGGCGTAGGTTTCATTGAGAAAGCGCATGACGTCGTCCAGCGACTCTTTGTTCCGGGTCCGGTGTCGAATCTCCAGGTCGAGCAAGAGGCCGATAATCGCCCCCTTGTCGTAAAAGGAGAAGTAGGTGTTCGGCGGTGCTTTGCCCATGCTTTTCGTCCAGCTATCCCAGCTGACTTCGCTGGCGCTGGCGACTTTTCTGCCATAGGTGTTCTGGAATCGTTGGATGCCTTTTGCCCAATTCTCGAAGAACTTCTCTTGCTTGACCAAACCCGCGCGAACCAGCGTCAGACTGCCATAGTAGCTCGTCATTCCTTCGTACATCCACATGGTGGTGGTGTAATTCTCTTTTGAATAATCAGGATAATAAATGGCCTCCGGACGAATCCGCTCAACATTCCAGGCGTGGAAGAGCTCGTGCGAGGCGACCCCGAGAAACCGCAGGTAGAACTTTTCGTTGTCAAAATCTGCCGGGCCAATGACAATGGAAGTGGAGCTCTTGTGCTCGACACCGTGGCCAATTCGGAAGGGGACCAGGTGGTAGAGAAAGACGTATCGTTTGAAGGGCACGTCACGCATGATATCGATTTGCTCGGCCACGATTTTCTCGATATCTTCGGTCAGTTTCTCCGCATCGTAGTTCGATTCGCCTTGCAAAACAATCTCGATGGTCGCCCCTTTGACCTCGAACGAAAGGGTCTCGAAGTCCGGACTCAGCAAGAAAGGGGTATCCACAATTTCGTGATAATTGTCAAAAGGATACGCCCCCTGACTATCCGGTTCGGCCGCGATAGCGATCTGCCAATCAGGGGGCCTGTCGATGGTCATGGAAACCGGCCTCATCTCCTTGCCCGGCACATACATCAGACAGGTGATGGGATTGACGTAAAGCTCGGTGTCATCCAGGTAACTTTCGCCGCCGTCGAGCTGCCTGGCGTAGTAGTTGTACTTGATGACAACCTCTCCCGCGCTTTCCGTGTGGACTCGCCAGCCGCTCTTGCTGATTTTTTCGACAGGCAGCGGTGCGCCGTTGCCGTCAGATGCTGAAAAATTGACGACATTCTTGGCGAAATTCTGGATGACATATCTGCCGGGTCGCCAGTTTGGCAGGTTCACCTCCACGGTGTCCTCGTGCAGATTTTCGATGGTCATGGTGATTTCGAGCAAATGTGAATTCGGTCGCGACCAGGCTAAGTGGTATGAAATGTTCTCTGCACTTTTTGCGCCGAAAACGTTGGTGGTTGATAAGACTAACCCAAAGAGTAATCTAATACTCTGTGACATATTGACTCCCTCTCTGTTTGGCTGATAGCTGTAAGAATCGCCTCCTGAAGATTGCGTGTGTCTTCATCAAGGGTCGGCCCGTGATTGACCACAGGAATTTCAATTTGAGTAACTCCAGCGCAGCGGTTTCCGCAAACCGGGCAGTGTCGATACTTGCCATTTTACGTTTTGTCGAAATTCGTTGTGGATAAGAAATGTGCAACATTGTTTGGCGTCTTTATGGCGTCTTTGGCGTCTCTATGGCGTCTTAAAATATACTCTGTCCCTTTTCCAGTCGTGCCTATTTGTTTCAAGATCTTTGAAGAAACCAATTCTGTCAAATCGCGGGTTGCTGTTCGATTCGACGTATCACAAATCACCTGATATTCTTTATTTGTAATCTTACTTTGCACTGTGACTCTTTATCTGGCATTCTGGCTTCCGGTCAAATACATTGACAAAATCACTTCCCGTTTGCTAATCTTGCCCCGGCGGGACTGTTCCGCATAATGCTTTTGCAGCAAGCGTTCGGGGACGTGGCTTGCAGGGTCCACAGCACCTTAAACGGGTTCAGGAGATCCTGCTCGAGTTCATTGGGTGCCTTGCCCTCGAGAGTTAAGGGTTCCTCTACAATTGGCTTCCCTGAACCCGATCCTGCAGTTTCTGCAGCATATCCTTTGTGAGCGATGCAAGGTCAAATTCATGCCGCCACCCCCAATCCTGCCTGGCGCCCGTGTCGTCGATGTCACGTGGCCAGGAATTGGCGATTTCTTGACGAAAGTCCGGAGCGTAGCGACACTTGAAATCCGGGATGTGCTTCTTGATTTCTGTCACCAGCTCCGCCACGGTGAAGCTCACTGCCGACAGATTGTAACTGGTGCGGACGTTGATGTTTTTGCTGTCCGCCTGCATGATCGCGACCGCGGCTTTGATGGCATCGTTCATATACATCATGGGCAGGCGGGTTTCCGGGCCGACAAAGCAGGTGTACACCTGGTGTTTGACCGCTTCGTAGAAAATCTCCACCGCATAGTCCGTGGTTCCGCCTCCGGGCTCGGTCTTGTGGCTGATGATCCCCGGATAACGGACGCTGCGGACGTCGACATCAAATTTTTCAAAGTAGTATTGACAGAGCAGCTCACCGGCGCGTTTGGTGATGCCGTACATCGTGTTGGGATCGATGATCGTCTCCTGCGGGGTGTTGTGTTTGGGCGAATTCGGGCCAAACACAGCGATAGAGCTGGGCCAAAAAACCTTGATCTTCGTGCCCCGCGCCAGATCGAGAATGTTCTTCAGGCCGGTCATGTTGACTTCCCACGCCTGGTCCGGATTCTTCTCGCCGATGGCGGAGAGCAGGGAGGCGAGATGGAAAATGGTATCGACGTCATATTTTTCGACCACATGCCGCACGGCCTCTTTCTTTGTCACGTCCACGATTTCGTGTACCCGCCGGTAAGGGGGGCTCGCCGGCCGTAGATCAAGGCCGATGATGTTCTCCATGCCCACCGACTTGCCCAGCTCCTCGCTCAGCTCGCTGCCAATTTGGCCGTTCACCCCCGAGATCAATATTTTTTTCATCGTGCCCTTTCATGATTTTTGTAACTCGAGTTTTGCCGGAATTTAACATGTGAAGCGTAGAGATGCAAGGAAAACACTTAGGCTGTAGGCTGTTAGGAAATTTCCCGGTTACCTTGTGTGAGAGAAAAACACCACATCCTCTGAGAGCAATGTTTTGCTTGACATCAATCGGTTCCTTTTTTATTTTTTTGGAAGCCAGTAGCCAACAGCCAGCAGCCAATGTCCCGTCCCAGAAAAAGGACCATAATTCATGCACGATAAATCAGTGGGTGTATCCGGCAACTTCGTGTTGCTCACATGGCTCAGTATTTCTCTAAGCGCGTCTGCGCTCTATCCGCAGGAAATGGGGAAAATCGACACTCTGACTTATTTTGCCAATCAAAACATCGACATCGGCGGAATCGGTGTCATTGGAATTGTTGATAGTGTCGGCGTCTATTTCTCCGTCGACACGACCTGGAGCGAATACAGGATTTTGGAATTCCAGCTCCTCCTGAGTCCTTTCATCTACGGCAGTGACAGTTCTTTCACGGGTCGACTCGATGTTCGCAGGAACAGAGCATCGAAACGACCAGGGACAATTCTGAATTCGATACAGTTCACCGCCGGGGGAGCGAAGGATACCTATCCGAATTGGTTGAGAATAGACCTGCGGGATTCAACAGCAGTCCAATCCCTGAGCGGGGATTTTTGGATAGTTGGGTTTGATTTGTTAGCCCTGGTGGCCAGTGAAACGCGCTCAGGCCA
>JBHHXT010000362.1:0-4239 GCA_046757165.1 bacterium
GGATCAGGAATTGGAAAAACGCGGCCTGGAGTTTTGCAGGTTTGCGGATGACTGTGTGCCACGAAGGCGCACAGGAGGACGGAGTCCTCCGTGCAGCTATGCTGCATAAGAGATGAGGGTGGGCCCCTCGAAGCCGCCATACAGGTGGAGGCTTCAAACCACCGTAAGCTGCGTCGGTCAAGAGCCGAGGTGGTGAGCGTTACGGAAAAGGCAGGGCATGACTCTGTCAGGTGAGTATCGAAGAGACGAACGCAAGTGAACCATTGATGAAGTGTCGAAAGCGTAGGGATGAGGTCAAAACCGAGGGGTAGTCGTTACCTCGGGATGAGTCTGGCGGAAACCTGATTGACTGGCCAGATGGCCTCCGGCATGAAGATGGCGTGAAATCGAACCAGGCTCTTATGTGGAACGTGGGAACCTGTCGCCCTGATGATAAGGGAGAAACACAAGTGGAGGCCCCACAAGTGTGAGAGTACCGACGCAGGGCACAGGGGCGGAGCGACCCGTAGTAGTGATGAAGGTTCTGTAATGGAACTGGAGCGAAGGGGAAGCATCGCCCAGCTTGAACTAAAGAAAACAACCGGAAACGGGAGGATTGGATTGAAACAAGCAAAGCCATTTTGTATTCCCAAGCGTCAAGTTTGGGAGGCGTATAAACGGGTTAAGGCCAATAAAGGGGCCGCCGGAGTTGATGGTCAGACGATTGAGGCCTTTGAAGTGGAGTTGAAAGACAATCTCTACAAACTATGGAATCGGCTGGCCTCAGGCAGCTACTTTCCGCCTCCAGTCCTGAGAGTGGAAATCCCCAAAGGGGATGGGCGGATAAGGCCATTGGGCATTCCCACGGTGGCAGACCGAATCGCCCAAACGGTGGTTAAAGTCCATCTGGAGCCGGAACTGGAAAAACATTTCCATGCGGATTCCTATGGCTACCGCCCGGGTAAATCGGCCCTGGATGCCGTGGGGATGGCGCGAAAGCGCTGCTGGAAAAACGACTGGGTGCTCGATCTCGATATCAAAGGCTTTTTCGATAATATCGATCATGAGCTGATGATGCGGGCCGTGCGCGCGCACACGGAAGAAAAATGGGTTCTCCTATACATCGAACGGTGGCTCAAGGCCCCCATTGAGATGCCGGATGGTACCCAGACACTTCCACAGAAAGGAACACCACAAGGTGGAGTCGCTAGCCCGTTGCTGGCGAACCTCTTTTTGCATTACGCATTCGACCAATGGATGAAACGGGAACATCCCGGCATTCCTTTTGAGCGCTATGCGGATGATGCGGTGTGCCACTGCAAGAGCGAAGCCCAGGCGGAGCAGCTAAAACAAGCGTTGAGCGTGCGGATGAAGGGCGTTGGGTTGGAACTCCATCCTGAAAAGACGAAGATTGTCTATTGTCAGGATGACGACCGGCGAGAAGACTATCCCCGGATCAGCTTTGACTTTCTGGGTTATACGTTTCGTCCTCGCAGGTCGAAGAATCGTTGGGGTAAACACTTCATCAACTTCACACCGGCCATCAGCAACCGGGCTGCCAAAACCATTCGGCATACCTCGCGTAGCTGGAACTGGTCTTTACGCAGCGACAAACAATTAGAAGATCTGGCTCGGATGTTCAATCCGATCATTCGAGGATGGATCAACTACTATAGTCGCTACTACAGGTCAGCATTATATCCGACCTTAAAATGCCTGGAGCGCCGCCTGATTATGTGGGCGACGCGAAAATACAAACGTCTACGGCATCATCGAAGGCGAGCTGCACAGTGGTTGAATCGCATTGCTCGCAAACAACCGAACTTGTTTGCTCACTGGAAATTGCTGTATGCATCGGCTGGACGATAGGAGCCGGATGAGCGGAGACGTTCACGTCCGGTTCTGTGAGCGCCTGGAGGGGAGGTTCCTCCGGGCGACTCGACGTAACATTTTCGTGAAATCGCAAAAAGCGGCAGAACGGGTGATGGAAAAGGTCAGCCAATTCATCGAAAAGAAGCTCAAACTGAAGGTGAATCGGGAGAAAAGCCAAGTGGCCAAATCCGACCAGGTCAAGTTCTTGGGTTTTACCGTGGTGAATGGGACGATGGCGATTGCGCATAAAGCCCTGCAAACGGCCATGAGTAAAGTCAAAGCGCTGACCCCACGAGGCACGAATCAGACTCTGGGTACGACATTGGACGAGATCAATCAATGGTATGTGGGCTGGTCAAGTTACTATGGTTTGACTTACTACCCCTCGCAATTGAAGAAGATCGAAGCCCATATCAGGCGACGGTTACGATCAAGGTTAGTGTCTCAACAAAAGAGGAAACGGCATCTGTATCGAAAACTGGTTAAACGGGGTGTACCGTATCGGCATGCTGCCAAAACGGTATTTGCTAACGACAAACGATGGGTTCTCTCAAATGCGCGAGCAGTGACGCGAGCCTATCCGAATAGTTGGTTCATCAATGTGATGGGGCAGGTGATACGGTCCGACCGAAAGTTGGCACATTGGTTTGACGTTTCTCAATGGATATGTCTTGCGTGAGGAGCCGTGTACGGACCCGTTCGCACGGTTCTGTGGGCAGACGGGAGCTGCGGCTCCCTCTGACCCGATGTGGACAACAGGGATGTTGTTCTCCACTTGTCCATACGTTCCGAGGAACGAGGACATTCATGCTTTATCCACACGGAGTCCGTCCCTATTAGCCTCGGTTAGGCGGCTTTTGGCGGATTTTGAAAAATGCTTCGAAACAGCTCACGTTTGGCCTCGCGTAATTGTTCTGCAGCTTGATTATCGCTCATCGCATAAGCGAGGGTGTCCAACGTCTCGAAACTCATCTGAGGTTTAAGATATTGAGCCGCATCCGGAAGCGATTTGAGTTTGTCATACGGTGTCATCATTTCCGAATAGGGATAGGTTTTCTTATGCTTCCCTTTGGCGTCGACGACGGTGACCGGAAAGTAACAAGGGCGATGATAATTAATATAGGGATTTAAGATGTCCTGGTTAAACTGGTTGATCAATGGCGCCCATTTTTGAGGGATATGGGCATATCCGAAGTGTTTACGAACAATCGCGGCGTTTTTGCTTTCCGCTAAGGCATTATCGGTGCTGTGTCGGGCACGGGACTTGGTGAATTCGATCAACAGCTTGTTGAGTAACGTCGCCACCTGCTTGTTAATATACTCCGAACCATTATCGGAATGAAAGCTCTGGACGATAAAAGGAAAGGCGGTCAGCATCTGCTCTAACACCGGAATTAAATAACGCTCTGATATTTTCTCCACGGAGGCGACGATCTCAAACTGCGTGATTTCATCCACTGCATTGATATGATAAACGCCTTTCATGCCATCCTGATCGCCCTGATGCACACTATCGATCCGAATAAATCCGGGTTGTCCTTGTGGATTGGGTTTGCGCCGCTCGCCAATCAGACAGGTCACCGGTCGCGTTTTATCAAACTGACGGCGTTGTCGCAGGTAGGTATCGGACTGTCGAAGGTTGTATAAATGGGCAATCGAAATACTGGCTAAACGTTCGTACTTCCCTTCCCCAAAAAGCGTGTAGGCGCGTTCACAGAGCTTCTTGGTCGCGGGTCCACTCAAGGTGCCATGGCGTTCATCCATCGCCGCCAAGTTCAATTTATCCTGAACGGAGTATTTTTGAGTAAAGCTCTTCACTGTGCGCTGCTTGCGTTCTAGACGGCCTGTCTCGCGGTATTGTTTGATCAGTCGCTTAATTTGAGCAGACGAATAGCCGGTCATCTTGCCCAGGTACCGCATCACGATCCCCTTTTTCGCTTTGCTTAACTTCAGGTAGTGCAATCGAATCAAGGTGTGTTGAATCCATGCGTAGCGATCCGCTTTGTCTTCAATGATGAAGTCGACGGCCTGTGTACCTGATAAAAATATCTGGATTTGTTCGATTGTTTCAAGTTGTGTGTCGTTCATGTGGGTTTTCATCCTCCCATCATGAACAAATCCAAACGCTATTTCAGGCTCATTTCACGTTGGAAATAAACCCCCTCCTCAGGCTCATTTCACATTGGAAGAGGCTGATAATGGTATCTGATTTTAACCTGATGTAAAATAAAGGTTAGAATGCGAGGAGGATTCAATTCCTTTTCTACTACTCTTCCAAAAAAGAAAATACCCTTTCTGCAAGCGATTGCAAAACAATAAAATTGTCCAGAATTAGCCGGTGTAGCTCAGTCGGTAGAGCAACTGATTCGTAATCAGTAGGTCAGCGGT
>JBHHXT010000363.1:0-4230 GCA_046757165.1 bacterium
CCATCAATCGCACCCACATCCTCCACTTGAACCACTGGCCTCCGTCTCCGTGTTCTTCAAGACAGTTGCAACAAGCTGATCCATTTTGGTCATGGCCCCCTTTCTGACCATCTTGGCGACTTCAATGGCCTGCACGATTTCGTGTTCATCAGCGCCATTTTCTCGGGCCTTGCTGACATGATATCTCAAGCAAGGCTGGCAATTTGCTGTGACCGATGCTGCAATTGCGATCAACTCTTTGATTCGATTGTCCATGACAAACCTCCTTAAATCGTCCTCTTTCGACTCATTCCGTTTTGAGATGATTCCAGCAACCCGCACCTACGCGTAGGAGTGGACACCCCAGAGCTCCGATACGAGAAGCGGGATGCGAAGAATCATACGGATTCCGACTTGCTAACGTCTTAGACGGAGGTCAGCCAGGAAGGGATACACCTGTAATCAAGATGCCTGCCGGGACTGGTCGAAGGCACGTTTGAGATCGCACGCGAATTCATTTCGTTCATCGCGGTAAAAACTGCAATGGGTCTCCAGCTCCTTCTTCAGCTTCGTTCTGGCACGATGTAATCTGATTTTGACCGTATCAATCGTGATCCCGAGAATCTGGGCAATCTCTCTATTTTTTAGATCCTCCAGCTCGCTGAGAACCAGGACCGTTTTGTAATTCTCCGGAAGCCTGTCAACGAAATCCCTGATGCACGCATTCATTTCTTTGCGAATAAGCTGCTGGTCAGCTAAAAGAGGCTTTTCGTCACGCCACACATCTTTGTCCTCGATCGCGGTCTTATCTTGCGCACTTGCACCGTCAAACGAACGGCTCTGACGCGTTCGACGGAAGGAGGCGCTGCGCAGCCGATCCAAGGCGGCATTCGTTGCAATTCGGTAGATCCACGTGGATAGTCGAGATTCACCCCTGAAACCTTTCAATGATTGATTGACTTTGACGAACACTTCTTGAGTCAGGTCCTCAGCCTCATCTTCCCCGACCAGGCGGGCGAGATACCGGGTTATGCCGGGGCGAAAAGTTTCATAGATGGTGTCAAATTCCAATTTGTGCTCGCTCATCTGATTGTCTGCCCCTGGGATTTGCTGGGTTCGTTTGGATGAGGACATGTTGGGATTTGTAACAAATCGTGCCGTTCATCACTGAAGCTGAAGGGAACGGGTGCATCAGCGGCTTGTCCGCTGCACGCGCTTGCTCATCCTTCATTTCTCGCTATTTTTGCATATACTCTCGTGTCTCGCAGACGCCCATCCACATTTCTGCATTCATTTCTCAAGGTCCCTTCCAGCAAAAACCCCAACCTTTCCGCAACACGCCAACTTTTCTCATTCTCCGAGCTCATCATTATTTCCACTCGTTTGGCGCAAAGTTCATCAAACGCGTATCGCGAAATCGCCTCTACGGCTTCCGTCACATAGCCATATCCGGAATAGGACCGCCGAATTGCGGTAAGCTTCATAGATATAACCTCCTGACTTCATTAGGCATTACCTTCAAAGACATCAAAACAAGAACAAGATATCCATGGCTTTCATGATTCCAGAAAACAAAATGAGCCAGAGAGTTGAGGCTACAAACCCATCAGAATGCGCAAGCAGTCTTCCACTGCATCCAGAGTCTTGGCAGATACGCTGCCTAACTGGGTTGAGAGACGCTCTTTGGCGATGGACCGGACTCACGAATCACGTGTCCATCTTCAGCCCATTTCTCGCCGGGTTGCAGGCCATCGCCAAGCGTTCCCTCTCATTCCGAACGGTCTTTCTTCCACTTCAGACCAGGCCTCACCATCCTGGCGAAGCGCTGTGTACGCTTTGTTGACCTCAGCAAGGAAATCGTTGCCGCCGATAGAGCTCGAGTTTTCGGTCAATCACTAACTAATAAATAGTTCCTCCAAATATCCCCTCCGTTCACTGCATTTGTACCCATTCTTGTCCTTGTGAGGTCGCATCTTCGCGTCGCGTTTTGTCCTGCGAAAAGTTCTCTCACAGCGGGAGCATTTATAAATATAAACCGGGCCAGATTTACTACTTGCTTTGCGAGCAATAGAAGAAACAGGAGGCATTCGTACGGGCCCATAAGATGAAATCTCTATTCTATATCTCGGAGTAAAAGGAATGTTCGTAACCGAGACAGAGCCAAAGCGATCCAGGCGGTAACATTTCGGATGACCTGCTTCCTTTTCGTAACCATAAAACAGCTTTGCACCCTCGCTGCTCATTCTAAATGAGTAAGGTTCGATTGTGCGTCGTTTGTTCTTATAAACCAAATGTATACAGACCCGATTGGCCGCAGCAAATTGAATTTTTTCAATGAAAGCTGACCCGGAAAAAGCACTAACAACCCGTCCGGGCA
This sequence comes from bacterium, assembly GCA_046757165.1. Taxonomy (GTDB): domain Bacteria; phylum Zhuqueibacterota; class Zhuqueibacteria; order Oceanimicrobiales; family Oceanimicrobiaceae; genus JBHHXT01. The sequence continues at coordinate 2,357 of JBHHXT010000363.1, forward strand.
TCCACGTTTGATGATCTGGCTTAACCATTTCAACCGATGGAAGTTCCTTGGGCGGTGGCGTCACTCCATACAACCAATCAAAAAATGTGGGCAGCTCATTAAGAAAATGCGCTACGCTAGGAAGACTTGGAAGTTGATGTTTTAACATGTTTTCCCATTCAGATTCCAATTCATCGCGTTTGGCATGCCTCTCAATCGACTCGAAATCCGGGGTCTTGATGTCCTTGTATTTGCACTTCTCTTCGAGAGTGGATACAACCAGTGCGTGCTCGGTGACCAAATGTTGATTTCTGAAAAGAAAAATCACATCGTACAAGTCGCGCGGCCTGGCTCTCTGAGCAAGTGCCCGAATCTTTTCAGCAAAGACTTCTTCATAAGGATAACATCTGGCATGAATTCCGGATTCCGGTTTGTCAGAATAGGGATGATGGACTTCACTGACTTTGGGTTCCAAGACAATTATTTCATCCATCGTAAGATCAAACTTGAGCTTGGGAATATTGTGCCGGCGTTTCAAAGGCCCGATGTAGCCAATTTTTCCTTGAGCAGCGAGCTTTCCATTTACCGTCTCATAAATATCGAAACTGATTGAATCCGCTGGAATCTCAATGCCACTGTTTTCGTAAATCCACTGCCCGATTTCACTAAATACCTCGATGAGAAAGTCATGGTTTAACTGCGCAGGTGCGGAAATGGTAAAGTCCAGATCTTCTGAGAAGCGATAGGTTTCAAAGTAGCATTTTTTGAGACAGGTCCCGCCTTTAAAACACCAAACGGGAAAAATGGCAGAATGATCTTCGATACCAGCCAGAACCCATCCCAGAACATAGTCTTTTTCCACCGTTTGTGGAAGTAAATTCATGAGCCTGGCAAACTCGAGTACTTCCTGTTTGTCAATCACTTACTTCCCCTCTTTCCATGAATTGGGCACCCAGAGCTGCCATTTTGTAACCAGACGCTCTGCCGAAAGTGCCGGGTCGAGTTTTGATTTACCTTTTTTTATTCTTGCCAAACACTCTGCTAAAAATTCTTTCTCTTCAGGCAGCACTCCCTCAATCAAATATCCCATTCTTTTGAAGACCGCACCGTTGCCTAGCCTTTCAGCATATTTGAGCAAAAGACCAAGATCTTTATTTTCCGAAGTTAAGTAGTTCAACAAAATATCATAGCAAGGACGGATTCCTCCACCCAGACGCGGATCATCCAGAAGATCGACAATTGTTCTACCGGGATCAGAAACTTGAACTTTTATCCTCTCTCTCCAGACCGTTTTTGTTCCGAATAAGCTGTCCGAAGCAACTGTTTTCAAAAAGAAGTTGATGCCTGCAATGGCTTGTTTCCTTTTTCTTGGCTTCGTAGTTGTCAGGACAATGATTGCATTAAATATTTGCTCTGTTAAATCCCAATATTCGGCAGCACTCCAGCCGCCAATGTAGCAGGGATTAAAGAGACTATCTGCGATTAGCCATGGGTCTTCAATTGCAATTTCTGGAGAAGCAGCTTCTAAAGGCACGGGCACATAAAGTCCACGTCGCACTCGGCGCAGCCAGCCCTGTTTCGTCCAGCGAGAAAGAAGTCTGGCTGCCTTATCGAGAGGAAGTTTTAATATTTTGGCGGCTTGCTCTACGGTGATCGTGCCCCGAGTCTCTATTAGAAGATTTCTAAGCCGTTTCCGCGATTCTTTTCCAATTCCTAATAGTCCTGGCATAGTACACTGTGAACGTTATAATTCATATCAAATGTGAACTTTGACGCTTACAATATACTAAAACATGATGCGCAATACAAGGGAAAAATCAAGTACAGGTAGGTTTGAATAAATTTAAACTAAGTCGACTCGAATTAAGTTCCGTCAATTCAGGGCAGGGGCTTTC
>JBHHXT010000364.1:0-4213 GCA_046757165.1 bacterium
TTTGGACCGATTCTATAAATCCAAATCCAAGTATATTGAGCAACATGATAAAGATCACGCTTTAGCGATGTCCACGCAGGGCGTGGTTTTGGATGACAGTAAACCCGCGTGCCCCAACCGCCCCGCAAGCTGAAGCTTGAACACCGACCCGCCCCGATTCGGGAGTTCACTTTGGCGTGTTTACTTGGAAGCTGTTTTGCCCTCAGGGCCGCACCCTCGGGCCCTTCCGCCTGAGCAATTCCTGATACACCTCATCCAAATTCTGCACCATTCTGTCTGCCTGGAATCGCTCGTTGATTTGTTCGGCCGCGGCCGCCCCCATTCTGCGGGCGTCGTCGGGATGCTCGAGAAAGTGAATGATCCCGTTGGCAATCGACCGGATATCTTTCGGTTCCACCAGAATCCCGGTCTGGCCGTCCTCGACCAGCTCGGGCACGCCCTCGACATTGGTCGCCACCACGGGCCGGCCGGTGTACATGGCCTCAGTCAACGAGCGGCCCAGGCCTTCCCACAGAGAGGTCAGGACAAAAACATCGAAGATCGGCAGGAGCTCGGGAATGTCATCGCGAAACCCCAGAACCATCAAATTAGTGTTGACCTCCAGTTTGCGCGACAATTCCAGGGTTTGTTCCTTCAGCTCGCCATCGCCCACCAGAACAAACCGAATGTCCTTTCTCACTTTCAAAACTTCCGGCATGGCCCGCACAAAATCCAGCGGTGCTTTCTGCTCCGATAATCTGCCGACCATGCCGACGATCTTCTCCCCGTTCAGAATGCCGAGGTCGCGCTTCTTGCGTTCTGCGTTCACCTGCAGGTCGAATTTGCCGAAGTCGATGCCGCTGTAGATGTTTCGAAACTTTTCCGGGCCCGCGAATCGCAGGCTGAGCGCCTTTTCGAGATTGAGTTTGGAAACAGTGATCAGCATGTCGGAGATCCGCGAAAGAAACCGTTCGAGACAGATGAAACTCCGGCGCACCAGCGGGTGCATGAAGTCGTTGAATGGAAAGCCATGAATGGTGTGGATAATGACCGGCACCCGTGCCAGCCTGGCCGCGACCCGGCCGACAAACCCTGGTTTCGAGCTGTGCGTATGCACAATATCGAAGTTTCCTCGCTTGATGATGCGATAGACCTTGACCTGGGCGATCAGGTCGTCGATGGGATGAATCTTGCGCTTGAGCTGGTTGACAAAGATGAGCGTCAAGTCTGGAATGGCCCGTGCGCGGGCTACCCAATCCCCTTCCTGTGCGCACATGAGACTGACCTCGTACTTTTCGCGGTCCAGTTTTTCGACGGTCAGCAATGTGTTGTCTTGTGCGCCCCCGACCGGCAGGTTGGTGATGATGTGGAGAATTCTTATCTTTCGATTGTTTTCCATTCGTCCAGTTTTATCCGAATCGCGGATGACAGCTTGCTTCCAAATAGACTTTCAAGGTTGCTTCTGCCATCGCTTTCCAGGTGAATTCCTCTACCCGCTGCAGCGCCTTTCTGCACAACGCTTCAGCCAACGATTCATCCGACAGGATTTGGTTGATCTTGTCCGCGATGTCTTCCGGACTGTTGGGATCGACAAGCAACCCCGCTTTGCCGACCACCTCCGGAATCGATGTCACGTTCGAGCCGACAAACGGTTTGCCGTAAGCCAAGGCCTCCAGGACAGGAAAACCAAACCCTTCATAAAAGGAAGGCAAAGACACGACGCGCGCCGACTGGTACAACGCAGCCAACTCTGCATCCGGGACAAAGTCGAGAAAATGCACGTGGTGTTGCAGCCCCAGATGCTGCACCAGCCTCTCCGGTGCGGTGTAGTCCGAATAGGCTTTCCCGGCCACCACCAGGTCTATCTCCTGTTCATACTTCTTGCGCAAAAGCGCGAGCGCCTGGATCAACCCTTCGATGTTTTTGTGCGGCCGGCGTGTACCTACGAATAAAATAAAATCCCGCTGAATGTCAAGGGCTAATTTCTTGTGTTCCTTTACGTTGTGTTCTGACGCTTGCCCGGCTGTCCTCCGGAGTCGTGGCGCGGCTGGTACAAATGGGCTGGTCGGCCTGTCAACGCCGTGATGAATGACCTGCACGCGTTCCGGCGGCCGCCCGAGAAAACCGGCCAGATCGCGGCGTGTGTTCTCAGAGACGGCGATGATCCGGCTCGCGCGCTCGAGCGAGTACCGCAGGGAGTGCTGGATGTAGAAGCTCTTCAGCCAGCTCCGGTTGGACAGAAACTGCGGATAAAAAATATACTTCAAATCGTGAATCGTCACCACCGAGGGCACGCGTACCCTGAATGGCAGATCATACTGTGGATGATGATACAGGTCAGCCCTGAGTTTTTTCAACAAACCGGGCACGATGGCGTGCTGCCTTGGCGAGGGCCCCATCAGGTCCAGAATCACCTTGTTCACGTTCTCCTCGGCGAAGATCTCCCCTGGCAAGCCGGATTTCTCCTCCGGTAGCGCCAGAATGGAGTAAGTGATCGAGCGGTCGAGCCCGGGGAGCTCGGTGAGCAATCCGATCAAATAACGGGCAACACCGTCGATTTTCTTGACGGCCAGGTGGGCATCGATGACGATATGCATTGAGTGAGTCAAGTCCGACGTGGGTGAAAAGGTTCAAATTGAGTTTAGGGTCGAGACCCTCCAAAACAAAACAAAGTGTAAGATAATGAGAAACTCGGTGCAAACTCAAGGGAAATGTTCTTTTGATCCGGTCTTTGGGTTGCGATTCATAGTTCTGTTGTTTATCTTGTGGGGGTTAGTAGGATTGGAGTGCAACGCTTCAGCGTTGCATGAAATGCTGAAGCATTTCACTCCAAACTACCGCGAAGCGGTCAAACTATACAGCCGAGGGGACATGGTCGCCAACGTCTCGAGTGAGCAGGGGCTTCCCCCATCGTTGGTTGGCAATTCCGCCGATGATAACATAAGGGATCTCGTTCGCAGTGAGAAATTCGTGAATTTCTCCAGCGGCTGCGTAGGCGAGTACCATGCTCAGGCCCCGCCAATTTTGTCAAGGAGTTTTCTGCGTTCTACCAAATCGTGTATTCGCTTCCGGTCGAGATTCTTATAGTCCTGGTGCTGTTTTCGGGTCTGTTCCCACATTTCCCACAGACCCGCATAGATTTGCGCAGACGCTTCCGCCGTCAGGCCAGGCAGATTCTCTCTGTCTTCCTTCTTGCCCAGCTCATTCAGTACCTTGTATCCGCTGATTTTACCTCTAATCATCTGTCTGGTTTGGAGAGACCCGGGGAACCCGTCTTTCTTCATTTCACCTCATTTATCGGCTGTGTCGTCGTCAATGGCAAAATCAATGCTGCACTGATAAGTATTGAATTCGTGATGTTGCAGACATCTTAAAAGTCAAGGGAAAACACTCTTCGGTGGGTTGTTTACAAGCTAATCTTTCTCAGTCCCAGGTTTATGAGAACATTGAGAACCAAAACCGCAACGGGGTTTCACAAACCTTTTGTCGTCGGATGCCAGGGACGGCATGTGTGCAGGTCGTTCTGATTTCGGACTGCTTTTGTTGCACCCTTTCAGGGTTTGGGCGACAGGCTTCTCTTTCCATCCCAAAGTACGTCTTCGACGAACCCCGGGCTTTGATGTTCAACGCCTTCGGCGTAAGAAGGAAGAGGAGCGAAGGTAACTGATGTTCCTCAAACACCACAAACAAAGCCGCCAAGTCTTTTGATGAAAGTATCCTGGCGAAGATTGTAGACGCTCCAGATTGTCAAAGAGAGTTTGCGAGTATTGATACCATCCTGACTCGGACCAGGATTTAGTGCCAGGAGAAACTCGGTGCAAACTTGAGAGAAATGTTATTTGATCCGGTCCTGCGTTGGGCTATCTTCGCTCAATCAAGAAGTTTTCAGTTTCAACTTCTTTTCCAAATCGTCAATTGGCGTCGTTGCTGTTTCTTTTGATCTTCCCTCTAAGAATTGCATAAACTTGTCACTCTTACCAAGCATCGCTACTTCCTTTTCAAATTGATCTGCTTCTTCCAAAATATACTGGTGACCATCTTCGGATAGAATAAGCAAAGATTCTATGCTAGCGAGTTGTAATAAATCTTTTATGGTTAACTCTTGCTGTGTTAAGTCTATTTTTTTCATAATTCTACTCGCTTTCCTCGAATAAAAAGTTCATTGTGCGCTTTGAAGCCTCTCAACATTTGCGTTTTCAGATAAATATCGTCGTATCCCGGTGATGATTATTCT
>JBHHXT010000365.1:0-4210 GCA_046757165.1 bacterium
CCCACCGGGATATCAAAAGCGCCAACATTATGGTCACGGATAAGGGCGTGGTGAAAATCATGGACTTCGGTCTGGCGAAATTAGCCAATCGCAGCATGATGACGCAATTGGGCACAACTCTGGGCACGGCGGCTTACATGTCTCCCGAACAAGCCCGCGGCGAAACAGTCGACCACCGGGCCGATATCTGGTCCCTGGGCGTGGTTTTGTACGAAATGCTTTCCGGGCAAATGCCCTTCAAAGGCGATTACGAGCAGGCGGTGATTTATTCGATTCTCAACGAAGAGCCGGAACCGCTGACGGCCCTGCGCAGCGGCCTGCCGATCGCATTGGACGGCATCCTCGCCAAAGCGCTGGCGAAAGACCCGAAGACCCGCTACCAGCATGTCGACGAGCTGCCGGCGGATTTGAAAGCGTTGGACACGGCCGCACTCAGCCGGTCGCGGATTTCGACTCATCCACAACCTTCCGAAGGTTTCAAACCTTCGGAAGGTTCCAAGCTCCCGTGGCTCGTTGCGGGGCTGGCAGTGGTGACCGCTGTGCTGGCTCTGGTGTTTAGCTTTATGACAAGAGAGCCGGTGAGCTCAGAGGCCATACGGCTTAATCTTTCTACCCTGACCTCTAAGAATCAGAGCCTGCTGCGGACGGACGTGCAGGCGCTCGCTTTGTCGCCGGATGGCAACTCACTGGTTTACACACTGAGCGAGAAAGGTCAGAGTCTCTTGTATCTGCGGTCTCTGAAAGATTTCGACGCTGTACCCCTCAAGGGGACCACCAACGCCCGGGCGCCATTCTTTTCGCCGGACGGCCAATGGATCGGCTTTCTGGCTGATGGTAAGATCAAGAAGATATCTGTTTCGGGTGGGGTAGCAGAAACCATTTGTGATGCGCCCGCTTTTCGCGGCGCTAGTTGGGGGCCGGACAACACCATTGTCTTTTCTCCGCGGTTCAATTCCGGGCTCATGGCTATTTCTGCAACGGGTGGAACTGTCCGGCAGATTTCCACACTGGACAGTACACAATTGGAACGCACCCATCGCTGGCCGCAGGTGCTGCCCGGCGGCAAATGGGTGCTGTACACCATCGGCGATCAAAACAACCCCAATTCTTATATCGACGCTCGGGTGGCGATGCAATCCCTTGAGACCGGCGAACGCCATATTCTGAATGTGCGCGGAGAAATGGCAAGGTACATGGAACCCGGTTTTCTCATCATTGCGCGCAACGGCGCCCTGCTCGCGGCGCCGTTCAGCCTGAATAACTTCAAGACGACACAGCCGCTGGTTTCGGTGCTCGGCAATGTCGATGGCGACGTGGGCAGCGGCATCTCCTACTTCACCGTGTCACACACCGGCCGCCTGGTTTACATTCCCGGTATCCGCAATCAAGACCTGGAGCTGGTCTGGGTTGACCTGCGGGGAAAGGTTGAGCCGTTACCGCTGGAGAGCGGCGCCTATTCTGAACCCCGGTTATCTCCGGACGGCGCCCGGCTGGCGGTCACGGTCGGTCAGGCTGGTGGGAGTGACTATGATATTTGGCTGTACAATTTGAAATCTGGCTCCTTCAATAGATTTACATTCGGAAAGCGGATGCTGAACCCGGCATGGAGTCCGGATGGAAAAAAGTTGTACTTCGGCGCCAACGGCCGGGACAAAGAAGGCATATGGGTCAAGCCTATCGATGGCAGCTCAGCGGAAACGCCGTTTTTCCGCAACACAGGGCCGCCTTTGATACCGGCCTATGTTACCCCGGATGGCAGCAAACTTATCTTAAACCAGCTAAGCGGACCCACCGAGGGAGACATTCTCGCCCTTGATTTGATCAAAAAGCAGGAACCGGTCACCTTACTCTCTTCAGGCTTTTTCGGATTAAGCGGAAATCTCACTCCAGATGGCCGGTTCCTGGCCTATGCTACAAGAGAATCCGGAGTGGGGGGGGTTTTTGTCACGAGCTTTCCGGACCTGAAAGGCAAATGGCAGATTTCCTCCGCCGGCGGTACATATCCCATCTGGTCGCCGGATGGCAAAGCGTTGTATTATGTCAGTCCGTTGGCTAAGATGATGGCGGTTTCTATCTCCACGGGTCCGGTTTTTTCAACTGGCAAACCGCGTATACTGTTCGATATTTCGGATATATATTTGCCCAACATAGTGGTCCCCAATTTTGATATTTCGCCGGACGGCATGCGGTTCATTATGATTAGAAACATGCATGAAGATGGAAAGAAGCAGGCTTTCAACGTGATTTTGAACTGGGCGGAAGAATTGCAGGAACGATTTGGCGCGGGGGGGTAAAAAGTGAATGAATGCAGCAAAGGAAATGGTATGGCCAGTTAAAAAGGGTTTGTAATGATCGGCAAAACAATACTCCACTATAAAATCACCGAAAAACTCGGCGAAGGCGGCATGGGCGTGGTCTACAAAGCCGAAGACACCAAGTTGGAACGCACGGTAGCGTTAAAGTTCCTTTCGTTGGCCTCGATTGGAGATGAGGAAAAGAAACGCTTCAAACGGGAAGCCAAAGCCCCGACTTTCCTTAATATGAAACAAAGGAGGGTCGGGGCGCTCAACCACCCGAACATCGCCACCATCTTTGCCATTGATGAATCGGACGGCCAGCTCTTCATTGCCATGGAATTCATCGAAGGGCAGGAATTAAGATCGATAATCGATGATCGACCATTGTCGATTGGTGACGCCATCGACTACGCGACTCAGATTTCCGCAGGTTTGCAGGCTGCGCATGAAAAAGGCATCACCCACCGGGATATCAAAAGCGCCAACATTATGGTCACGGATAAGGGCGTGGTGAAAATCATGGACTTCGGTCTGGCGAAATTAGCCAATCGCAGCATGATGACGCAATTGGGCACAACTCTGGGCACGGCGGCTTACATGTCTCCCGAACAAGCCCGCGGCGAAACAGTCGACCACCGGGCCGATATCTGGTCCCTGGGCGTGGTTTTGTACGAAATGCTTTCCGGGCAAATGCCCTTCAAAGGCGATTACGAGCAGGCGGTGATTTATTCGATTCTCAACGAAGAGCCGGAACCGCTGACGGCCCTGCGCAGCGGCCTGCCGATCGCATTGGACGGCATCCTCGCCAAAGCGCTGGCGAAAGACCCGAAGACCCGCTACCAGCATGTCGACGAGCTGCCGGCGGATTTGAAGGGGATCGCTTCTCCGACCACAAATCAAAGCAGAATCGCAGCGAAGGCGGTTTCCGGCCAGGTTATCACCCACACCACTCATCAGAAGCGAGTCTTGAGCTTGGTAACCACTTTTATGATAGGCGTTGTTTTGACAGTCCTGGCACTTTGGTTTGCGCTGCGACCCTCCCCACACCCCGTGAACCGGTGGAATATCAGCCTGCCGGAATCAGCGCCGATAGCGCCGATTGGTAGTGCGCCATTGGCCGTAGGCCAGCCGGCTCTTGCGATTTCGCCAGATGGCAGTAAGATCGTTTATGTGGCTGACATTGACGGTACGGCGCAGTTATGTTTACGTCCCCTGGATAAATTTGAGGTCATGCCAATTCCAGGTACTGAAGGTGCGTACAACCCATTCTTCGCTCCCGACGGCCAATGGCTTGGCTTCTTTGCCGGTAATGAATTGAAGAAAATCTCTCTTGCTGGCGGCGCACCCGTTTCCCTGTGCTCTGTTCCCAATCCTCGTGGCGCCACCTGGGGCGCCGCCGACAAGATCGTTTTCTCTTCAAGTCAGGGTGAAAAACTCTGGTGGATATCGGCATCGGGGGGAACACCTCATCTCATAACAGATGAGCCGGCGGGATACGCGTGGCCAGAATTTCTTCCGGATGGCGAAGCGGTCATTGTCAATGATTTCGCACAGCTGCTTCTGGTTTTTGTGGCATCCGGCAAGAAAAAAGCTCTTGGTATTGCTGGCAGCAACGCGAAATATGTCGCCAATGATTACATTGTCTATAATAGAGGCGGTCGGTTGGAAACGATTGGCTTCGATGCAGACACACAGGAAGTCAAGGGAACTCCGGTGCCGGTTCTTGATGGGATTAGAATAGAATCCCTGTTTAGGGCGGCACAATGCGCTGTTTCCGAGAACGGAACGCTGGTCTATCTTCCCGGTGTTTTCGAACAGAAAAGCAACCTGGTCTGGCTGGACAGATCAGATCATGTTGATAGCAGTAATAAAGTAAAGCACTCATAATAAAGAATAAGTGGGTAAACTGAAAG
>JBHHXT010000366.1:0-4194 GCA_046757165.1 bacterium
CGGCGCGAAGCGCTAAATGACTTTTTTCGCAGCGAAGTCTGCGAAAAAATCTAGTGTCTGACCGAAAACTATGAAACGTTTCCAAAAGTGGTGTCATTCCGAACCCGTTGTTCAGGGTGAGGAATCTGTCAACGAAGATTTGGACATTAAAAAACAAAACCTTAAAGGCAATTAGTCTGTGCATTGACAAATTTCTCCCGTTGGTCGAAATGACAGCGACGGTGTTTTCGGTCAGACACTACCTAGAGAAATCCGGTCGGAAAATGGTAAACATGTCGTTCCGGCCTTGTGCCGGCATCTCCTCGCGAGGGTCTCCGGGACATGTGTTTCAGTTTGGGACATTTTTTACACCTTTCCGCAGCCGGTTTCGTGCATTCTTATACGCTCAGGTTGAGAATGAGGTATTTTTTTAGCCTGAACGATGAAAAAAATATATTGAATGCGCCCCTACCCGGCAAAAACTGGCCACTGGCATAATTTTGGCGGTGCTCTTGGAAAAGTCATACATAAAAGGCTCACCCTGGCACTGCACCACGATGAGACACACAACGCAACGGATTCTGATTGCTGACGACGAACAATACATCCTTCGAACCCTTAGAACCATTCTACGAGACGACAGCTATGATATCATAACTGTCGCCAGCGGCCGGGGCGCACTCGATGAGCTACTAACTGGCAATTATGCCGTCTTGCTGGTCGACCTGACTTTGCCTGATCTCAATGGCATCGAGCTGCTCACGATCATCAAGAAAAAGGGGATTCTGACAGAAACGATTATCTTCACCGGCCGGGCCAGTGTGTCGACGGCCGTTGAGGCCATTAAGAAAGGCGCGTATGATTATCTTACCAAGCCAATTGAGCCCAACCGACTCAACACGATTGTGTTGAAAGCCGTGGAGCATTACAACCTTGTTCTGTCTCACAAGAAACTCGAGCGGCAGATCCAAACCCTTACGCGTTATGACAGTATCATCGGCCAGAGTAACGAAATGCTGGACATTTACAAGCTGATAGATGTCGTTGCGGAAACCACCGCTAACGTCGTCATCACGGGCGAGAGTGGCACCGGCAAAGAGCTGGTGGCACGCGCGATTCATCGCAAAGGCAACCGCAGCCAGGGCCCGTTCATCGCGGTCAATTGCTCCGCTTTTCCAAAGGAAATTCTGGAGAATGAGTTGTTCGGCCATGAGGAAGGCGCCTTCACCGGTGCGCTCAAGCAGAAAGCTGGATGCTTTGAGCTAGCCGACAAAGGCACACTCTTCCTGGATGAAATCTGTGAAATGCCCATGGAAACCCAGGCGAAGATTCTCCGCGCCCTGGAAGAACGATGTTTCCGCAGATTGGGAGGAAAGGAGGAGATCGCTGTCGACGTGCGGGTCATTTCCGCATCAAACATGAAGCTGGAAAAAGCTGTTGAGGAGAAGCGACTTCGTGAAGATATCTACTACAGGCTCAGTGTCGTGGAGATCGAGTTGCCGCCGTTGCGTGAGCGCACAGGGGATCTGGGTCTTCTCGCTGATGAATTTCTACAACTGTTCAACGAGAAGAACAATAAGCAGGTGCGAGCTTTCTCGCCTGAAACCGTCGACATGTTCCACCGGTATCCCTGGCCCGGCAATGTCAGAGAATTGAAAAATACCATTGAGCGCGCCGTGGTTCTGTGTGAGAGTGACATCGTCCAGGTGAAGCACTTGCCAAATCGGATTGTGAACCCCAATGGTAAACGGTTTGAAGTGCAGATTCCACTTGGCATCAAACTGGAGGATGCGGAACGCGAGCTTATTTTCCGTACGCTCGAGTTCACCAACAACAACAAGACCCGGGCAGCGCAAGTCCTGGGCATTAGTCTCAAGACGCTGCACAACAAACTGAATCTCTACCGTGCTAAGAATCTTTACACTTGAGGGTGTAAGTTATACATAGTTGCCACCTGAGTTCCTCAGCCAGGGGCATGTGTCCCAGACAGGTGTACTCAGCGGTACCAACCGGGATACGATGGGTTAGGATTTAATTGTTTGATTTTTTGAAACTTAATCATGGCGCGTCCACAGCGTCGAGGCCCGGCCTGGCGCTGGCACCCTAGTTGCAGACCAGATAGGTCAATTTCATGGTTGTAACAAATCTTGAAAGAAAATGGGATGAATGATTGTCTATATAAGGGTGAAAGGAGACTCGAGAATGAGTGAAAAATCAGTTCGTGTACAACTCGCCCCACTCCTGCACAGATTGTTCATCTTTACTGTTGTTCTTGGATTGAGTGCAGGTACGCTTGCCGCAAGTGCGCCAAATCTCGAACCCAACCTGAAGAACATTACCCGGACCTCTAATGTGTTGGAAGTGAACCCCAGATTTGTAGGGAATGGCAGCCACATTGTCTATCTGGAGTTTACGGGCGATCCCCTCTATCCAGCTCCCTGGCACTACAGACTGGTGCTGTCCGACAGAAACGGACATACGGCCATGCCTTTGACGGATTCGGGTGTCATCGATTACACGGTCTTGCCCGGTGGTCGTGAGCTGCGATATTTGGTAATTGGATCCTTTACTGGTGAAGACGCTTTGGATGACGATTTCTACCGGCAGATTACAGACTGGCAACTGTGGCACCTGGATCTGCCCTCCCAGAAGAAACAGCTTGTTGAACGCTCAGGTGGCAGGCCTCTTCTCGATGGTTATGGTCTCTTAGGCGTAAGTGGACTACCTGATTTCGACTCCGATACCATGGAATCCGACTCTCCGCACAGAACCCACCGTTTAGGTCTTAGCCGGAAAACCGTGGGTGGAATAGACTTCATCGAGTTCCGTCTGCTCGAGGATGATGGTGAGAAACTGATCTGGTCAACCGAGGGGTACAAAACACACACGCACGTCAATTGGCTGCCCCCAGTTGTGTGGCTGAGCGAAACCACCTTCTTGACTTTGGGGTTTGACAGTTTCTCCAGCCGTGCATTTCCGCAAACCGAAGGTGTCTTTTCTATCGTCAGGATCAATCTTACAAACGAAACGAAGACCGTACTCTATCGGTCAGAGCGTCTCAAGCCCTTTCCGCGCTTCAGCCTGGATTTGACCAGCAGCACACTCTATTTCCAGCAAACTGGACGAGATGACAGCAGTGAGCTCTGGCGCCTAAACTTCAAGAGCGGAAACTCCGATATACTTTACCGAACCAGGGCCGCTTTAGGCGAGGCAAGAGCCACGTTTGACGGCGCAAGTGTGGTTCTTACACGATTGCAAAACAACGATTTTGATATCGTGCGATTGGACCTTGAAAAAAACAAGACTCAAAGGCTAACAGGTAACTAAGCGACAGACAGGATATGTTATCGAAAGAGTTGAGCATTGCTCAGGAATTGAGCGTGGAGGCGGGCCGGATTGTTCTCAAACACTACGACGGAGTCATTGAAGTTGGGATGAAAGGTCCGAATGACCCCGTTACCCAGGCCGACAAGGATTCCAACGAATTCATCACTCAGCAGTTACAAAAGCTCTTTCCGCAAGATGGCATCCTGGCCGAGGAATCCAGGGACGATCTGTCCAGATTGGAAAAACAACGCGTGTGGCTCGTCGACCCCATGGACGGCACACGGGAATTCGTCGATAAGGTCGGACAGTTTGCCGTCATGATTGGGCTTGCACACCAGGGCCGCCCGGTGCTTGGCGTCGTCTATCAGCCGACCACCGATACCATGTTTTATGCTGTGCAGGGTCGGGGGGCTCACCTCCGCCGCGGCGGCGAAAAACGACGCCTGGCAGTCTCGCAGGTCGCCAGGATGGAGGAGATGCGTTTGGTCGTGAGCCGTTCGCACCGGGCTCCGCTCGTCACTGCCATCAAGGAAACTCTGGGGCTGCAAAAGGAAGTGGCCTCTGGAAGCGTCGGCTTGAAAGTGGGGTTGCTGGTTGAGCAAAAAAGCGACTTGTATTTACATCCCAATTCAAAGACAAAAGAATGGGACACGTGTGCCCCGCAAATTATCCTGGAAGAAGCCGGAGGGTGCATGACCGACTGCTGGGGAGAGCCGTTGAGATATAACAAAAAGAACGTTTTTAACGCCCAGGGCTTCGTCGCCAGCAACAAACGATTGCATGCAGAGATCGTGACCCGGATGCGTCCGTTTCTCGACAACCTTGACTGAACCTTACGCGCTTGGACTCCTTACCGGCCCTTCGTTGCTGTTTCCTCGCATTCAGATT
>JBHHXT010000367.1:0-4182 GCA_046757165.1 bacterium
GTCGCTGGCTGCCACCTTCTTGTATCATGGCTCTGGCAAATTTCCCATGGCGCACGGCATGGCAGACATGATGGGAATGCCGGTCATCATGGTTTATCTTTTGGCTCTCATGGAGGTGGGTGGTGCCGTGCTCATCCTTTGGGGCGGATTTGGTCCCGACTGGTCCACAAGGATTGCCGGCTTGGTTTTTTCAGTCGTCATGCTTGGGGCGATAATCATGGTCCATCTTCCCCACGGCTGGAACTCCATAAATATGGGGGGCGGTAATGAAGGTAAAGGAATGGAATTCCAGGTGTTGATCCTGGCGGTATCTTTGTTTTTTGCTCTGAAGGGTAAGGGCGCCAACCAGGCAACAGCATCTTAGCGCCGATTTTGAAGTCCGCTATCGTCGGTTTTCCCACAAATTCGAAACAGAAGGAGAGTAATCTCTTTGGCTCAGCTATTTCCAAAATGGATCAATTTTGAGCCGCTGGCGGCAATAATGGGCGGCAGTTTGGCATTGGTTTTGGGAGTGGGCTTCATTTCGGTTCAGCTTGGCGTGGCCGGACTTTTCTGGTATTTTGGGTCTCCCGAATATACCGACGTGAGCTATCGTCCCAAGCAGCCAATTGCCTACAGCCATAAACTTCATGCCGGTGATCTCGGGATTGATTGTCGTTATTGTCATAGCTTCGCTGAAGAATCACATGAAGCCAACATCCCGTCTACGCAAACCTGCATGAATTGTCACAAACTCATTTTCAAGGAAAGCGAAAAACTGCCACCCTTGCTGGAGAGTTGGGCGACCGGCAAGCCGATAGAATGGATTCGGGTGCACAAAGTTCCTGATTATGCCTACTTTCCCCACCACTTGCACCTTCGCGCCGGCGTGGGTTGCGAAAGCTGCCACGGCAACGTTGCGGAGATGGAACTCGTCATGCAAACCAAACCGCTCAGCATGAACTGGTGCCTCGATTGCCACCGGAATCCTGATGCGAAATTAAGACCCGAGAGTGAGATTACCACGATGAACTGGCTACCGTTGGAAAATCAAATGGAGTTTGCGGCCAAAATCATAAAAGCGAAAAATCTCAAGCCACCGGATGATTGTTCGGCGTGTCACTTTTGAACAAAAAACCGCCGCGAACCGGCAAAGCGTATTGGCGCAGTCCGGACGAATTGGCCGGGACCCCGGAATTCGAAAAATTCTTGCAACGGGAATTTCCACAAGGCGCCCCGGAGTTGCACAACCCGATGACCCGCCGGAGGTTCATGACGCTTATGGGAGCCTCGATGGCGCTTGCCGGATTAGCCGGGTGTCGACGGCCAGTCGAAAAAATCGTGCCCTATGTCAAAGCGCCGGAAAACAGCATTCCCGGACTTCCGAAATACTACGCCACCGCCATGCCCACCGGCAGCGGCGGACATGGATTGCTGGTAGAAAGCCACGAGGGCCGGCCGACAAAGATCGAGGGAAATGCTCTCCATCCTTCGAGCCGGGGCGCGGCCAACGTTTTTCAGCAGGCGGAGATTTTGAATCTCTACGACCCGGACCGTTCGAAATCGGTGACGCAAAACGGGGAACCGAAAGCGTGGGCGGACTTTGTGGCTTTCTGGCAGGAACTCTATCCAACGTTTTTGGATACCGAGGGTGCAGGGCTGGCCGTTCTCTCGCACTCTTTCTCATCCCCGAGTTTAGCGAGCCTGAAAAGCGAATTCCATGTGCGCTTTCCGCAAGCTCACTGGGCAACCTACGATCCGGTGAGCGACGAGACTCTTTATGAGGGCATCCGGATCGCCACGGGCCAGGCCTATCAACCGGTTTATCATTTCGACAAGGCCGAGGTGGTTTTGGCGCTCGATTGCGATTTTCTATCCACTGAAAGTGAAGATGTCGCCAACGCGTGGGGCTTCGCTCAGGCCCGGCGAGTCGCATCCGAACGGGATGCCATGAATCGACTTTATGTGATCGAGAGCGCGGTCACGCTCACCGGGGGCATGGCCGATCACCGCCTGCCGCTACAGCGTCGTTTGATCGGCACGTTTACGGCGGCGCTGGCAAGCGAGCTGCGAAATCAGGGCGTTGACATTGCCGGTGCAAGTCATTTGGGCCCGTATGGGGAACCCGCTTTTGATCCGGCGTGGCTTCACGAAGTGGCGTTAGATTTGAAAAAGTCGAAGGGAAGGAGTTTGGTGGTGGCCGGTCGCGGTCAAAGTCCGACTGTGCATGCCCTGGTATTTGCGATCAACGTGGCGCTCGGCAATGTCGGCGCCACCGTTTCGTATTACCCGATGCGGGATAAAACGGTGTCAAACCAGCGTGAATTTGCGGGACTGATCCGGGACTTGCAGGCCGGCAAGGGGACGACTCTGTGCATCCTGTCCGGCAATGCCGTTTATGACGCACCGGTGGATTTTGATTTTGCCTCGGCAATGGGACAGGCCAACCACACGGTTCACCTTGGTCTGGCCGCCAATGAGACCGCGGCCCAATGTGAGTGGCACATTCCGCAAACGCACTTCCTGGAAAACTGGGGCGATGTGCGAGCGGTCGACGGCGCCATGAGCGTGATCCAGCCGTTGATTGCCCCACTCTTTGACGGCCACAGCGACATCGAGCTGCTCTCACTCATCAATTCGGGCCGGGAGACGACCGGCTATGAGATTATTCGGGAAACCTGGCGGGTGGCCGCCGGTCTGGATGTGGGTGAAAAAAAATGGCGCCGGATTCTTCACGATGGTTTGCTCAACGAGAGCGCTCTCTCGCCTGTTTCTCCGTCGATTAACTCATTTTCTCTGGGCCGGCACTTGTCTCGCTCGTCCATCCCCACCGGGGCCGCGGACAAAGACAACCTCGAAGTTTCATTCGTGGCGTCGGCTTCGGTTTATGATGGACGCTACGCCAACAACGGCTGGCTGCAGGAGCTCCCCGATCCGGTGACGAAAATTGTCTGGGACAATGCGGCGCTGATCAGCGCCAGGTTTGCCAAAGAAGCCGGTCTGCGTAATGGCGAAATGGTCAAGCTCGCTTACAAAGGGCATTCCCTGCACATGCCGGTTTGGATTGTGCCGGGCCAGGCGGATTACTCAGTTACACTGGAGCTCGGCTACGGCCGTGAAAAGGCGGGTCGGGTTGGCGAAAAGGTGGGGTTCAATACTTACAAGCTTAGAACGTCGCATGCACCTTATTTTGATCTCGGCCTGAAGATGTCAAAGACCGGCAAGAAATATAAGATTGCCAATACGCAAGACCATAGTTCCATGGAGGGCCGGGCGATCGTGCGCGAAGCGACGCTCGGGCACTACCGCAAGGAGCCGAGTTTTGCGCCCGAAATGGTTGAGGCGCCGCATCATGAATCCATGTGGACCGATCATAAATATGACACCGGCTATCAATGGGGCATGAGCATCGACTTGAATGTCTGCACCGGCTGCAATGCCTGCACGGTCGCCTGCCAAAGCGAAAACAACATTCCCATCGTCGGCAAGGCGCAGGTCGGGAGAGGCCGGGAGATGCACTGGATCAGGTTGGACCGCTATTTCAAGGGCGATGATCTGAGCAATCCGCAGATGGTATACCAGCCGGTTGCCTGCCAGCATTGTGAAATGGCGCCGTGTGAGGAAGTCTGCCCGGTCTCAGCCACGGTGCACGACAAAGAGGGACTGAGCGTGATGACCTACAACCGGTGTATCGGCACCAGGTATTGTTCCAATAATTGTCCCTTTAAAGTCCGGCGATTCAACTTTTTCAACTACACCAAGGATACCCCGGAAACCGTCAAGATGGCCATGAACCCGGATGTGACGGTTCGGTTCCGCGGGGTCATGGAAAAGTGCACCTACTGTGTGCAAAGAATTAATCAGAGTAAGGCAAAGGCTAAGAAAGAAAATCGTGCATTGGCCGACGGCGAGTTGCGCACGGCCTGTCAACAGACCTGTCCCACCGACGCGATAGTTTTCGGCAATATAAATGATCCGAACAGCGCGGTTGCCGGAATGAAGGCACAAAATCGCAGTTATGACATGCTGGCGGAGTTGAATCTGAGGACACGGACGACCTATCTGGCCAAACTAAGAAATCCAAACCCGGAATTAGAAAAAACCGAATCACCTGCGGATGGATAATCCGGGCAGCAACCGATCACGGGGGGATCAAAGAATCGGCATATTTTTGACAGGATAACAGGATTCTCAAGATGACCA
>JBHHXT010000368.1:0-4179 GCA_046757165.1 bacterium
GTTCGCGAGCGTTTTGCCGAAGCCTCGCTGCTGTTCGGCCTGGACCGGCTCATCAAAGGCATTTTGCGCGCGGTGAACCGAGCTTTCTTCACCATTGCCGCGTTTCTGCCCATTCCCGGTCTGGAAGGGCTGGTCGGGTTATTCAACAAGGTGATCAATTTATCCCTGACCTACACGGATGAGATCATCATCGCGCACAATTTCCGCACGCGTTCGGAAAACCCCTGGGCATCCAGCAAAGACGCCATCATTCTTTACGCGCAAAACTACAAAACCATGCTCAAGAATGCGTTTTTTCTCATGCTGATAATGTACGCGCTCACGTTTGTTGTCTTTCTGTTCATCCTGGGTCCGGTGGGAGCGCTGTTCTCCCTGTTCCCCGGCAAGGTGGGATTCTGGTCCTTTGCGCTGGCCGTTATCTTCGCCTGGAGCCTCAAGGCGGCTTTGCTCGAACCATTTGCGGTCGCGGCCATGATGCAGGTTTATTTTGAAACCACTGCCGAACAGGTGCCTGACCCGGAATGGGATGAAAAGCTTTCTGCCGTATCCAACAAATTCAAGGAGCTCAAGGACAAGGCTTTAGGCACTCCGGCGCCAGCGAAAGTGGTCTCGTAGTTCTATTGTTTCATTGTTTTATTTGTTTTATTGTTTTATTGTTTTATTGTTAATAATGCAACAATAGAACAATCCGTATACATTTCAAAGTTAAACTCATCAAATCAGAAGGAGAAAACCATGAACAAACTCACACCCTGTCTCATCGCCCTCTCATTTTTGAGCTTCGTTCATTGCGATGGCGCCGAATCGGGAAACAGCGGCGGGGCCAAAAGTCGTTACGGCCTCAAACAAGCGTGTGTCCAATACCAGGTCACCGGTGACATGTTCTCGGGCACCGAGAAGCTCTATTTCGACCGGTACGGCATGCGGGAAGCAAAATACACGCAACAGACGGTGAAGGTGATGGGAATAACGCAGGAAAACCACACCGCGACCTTTATCAATTTTGATGAAGACGGTATCATTTATACCTATGACTACAAAACCAAGACTGGCACCAAAATGGAAAATCCTCTCAAGGAGGCTTTCCAGAAGGAAGACATGAAAGAAGTCGGAAAAGAAATGATGGTGCAAATGGGCGGCAAGAAAATCGGCACCGGCAAAGTGCTGGGCAAAACTTGTGACATTTGGGAAATCAAGAATATGGGGACCAAAACCTGGGTTTGGAATTGGATCAATCTTAAAACCGTGAGCGACATGATGGGGATGAAGATGACCATCGAAGCCACCAAAATCTCGGAGAGTTTTGACAAAAAGAAGCTGCAAAAACCCAATGTCAAATACGGAGATATCGGGGATCCGATGAAAGGATTCCAGGGGCTGGACGCGCTGAAGAAGAAATACCGGAAAAACTAATCCACGCTGCGACCGGCAGCGGACCGTGGCCTTGCCAAACTCCGGCACCGGCTTTTGGCGGCCGGTGATGAACCCCGGGTCATCTCGTGTCGGCCCGACGCTGCTAAAATAGGCCAGGTCATTCAGCACCGCGCCATCAAGAGTCTGCGCCCGGCCCAGATAGTCAACCCAGGAAGTCTTTGTGGAATAGGCACCGACTGTGATCGCTCGAGCAGCTACGCCCGGGATCGCGACCAGCTCATCGACACTGGCCGAGGCCGCATCAAAATAAACCGCCTCGCGTCCGACTTGACTGAAGAATAGCCAATTGTCATAGTGGCCGCTTTCCGCCACCGTCGCACCCGTTGCGATGATCTTCCAGGTGCCCGTGCGCGGGCTCCTGGTCGACCTGGCATCAAAGATAAGAATAAGGCCGTTGCGGTCGCCGTTGCCGGGATCGTTACCGGTCGAGGCGTTGTCGATAAAAATGCCGCCATCGGGCGTATCGAGAAACCTGACCCCCCGGTTCGAGCCACTGACGGCGACGTGCGTCCCATGCCCAATGGTATCCTCGGTCCGCACAACCCCGGCCGGGCTGCCATCGATTTCGTCATTGATGTGTAGCCGTGTATATTCCACACCATAGGAAAATCCCTTTGGAGAACGTTCGGTGTTCAACGGCTCCAGTTGTTGGTCCCAAATGTAGGCCACGCGAGAGGTGCCGTCACTATCGCGGATGAAATCCTCGTGCTTCCAGTCGATGCCCCTATCGAAGATGCCAACGATAAATCAACATAAAAGTGAATTTTGTTAGCTGGATAATTCATGAAATTCTCCCAGCAAGGGCCAACACGTAAGGAGTGAAATGCTTTAGCATTTCATGCAACGCTAAAGCGTTGCACTCCTCTTTATCCCGTTAAGTTATTGCATAATCAAGCGATTAAATGAATATTTGCTAATCTCTTGTGAATAATCCAGGTTAGAAAAGCCCCGACGGTACTTTGGCCCAAAACGATTTGGTTGACATTTGCACCCTAACACCATATGTTGTACAACACGTTACAAGAACGGAGTCGACAGTGGAAGCTATCGATTTTTTCTTGACAATTGACTGGAGGAGGTGCAGAAACCGCAGGTGCGGTCCAATTGTAAACAGCTTTTTATGGAGGAATGATGAAAAACCTGATTCATCGACTCGTGCTACTTCTTTTCTGCTCTATCGCCTTGCCGCCCAGCGGCTTCGGGCAGGAAAAACCCGGCGCCATCTACATCATCTTCGACGCCTCCGGTTCCATGTGGCAAAAACTGCCTGACGGCTCGTTCAAGATTGCTACCGCAAAACAGGTCTTGCAAGATTTCGTCGGGGGAGACTTCAGCGGCTACGAGCTCGCGTTTCGCGCTTACGGCCACCGCCGCAAAGGCGATTGCCGCGACTCGGAGCTGGTGGTTGCTTTTGGCGCGCCCGAGAAAGTGGTCTCGCAATTGCAAACGTTCATGGCCACCGTCAACCCCACCGGAAAAACCCCCATCAACTTCAGCCTGCGGCAGGCACTGCAAGACTTTGGCGACCGAAGCGGCGAGATCATTCTCATCAGCGACGGCGAAGAGACCTGCGACGACGACCCGTGCGCATTGGTGAAAATCTGGCGGGAGAAGAACGTCAAGATCCGCGTGCACGTCGTGGGGTTGGGACTGGACGAGAAATCGAAGACCGCCATGAAGTGTATCTCGGACGCCGCCGGCACCGAATACTACGACGCCAATTCCGCCTCGGAGCTGGCGGATGGCCTGAAGAAGATTCAAGAAAAGGCCACGATGGCGGCTTTGATCATCCAGGGAGTGGATGCGGGCGGCAATCGGATGCAGGTCGAAGGCACGCTTTCCCGGGATGGCAACAAACGATATGACGTCACGAGTCACCGAAGAAATCTGGTCGAAGCCGGGGAATACGTGTTGCTGGCCGGTGTCCGCACCAAAAACGGCAACTTGTACAAGCCCGCGACCAAAACCGTGAACGTGGCGGAAACCGGCGAAACCCGGGTGAAAGTGGAGGTCGTTGTGCCGCCCTCGGTCAAAGCCCGATTTGAGGATGCTGGTAAAGTGCAACGGGGTTCGTTGGTCCAGGCCTTTCAAAATGGCAAACAGGTCTTTAAGTTTCGCTGGATAGACGAGGTGTTCCTGGATGAAGGAACCTATGAATTTCGCGCCAAACCGAACCGTGAAAACGAGTTATCTGTCACCGCGAGCTTTGCCGCCGGCGATCACAAGGAGATCGTCTTTAAAATGGTGCACACGGTCAAAGTTAAATTCAAGATGATCGCCTCCGGGTCCGGCATCTGGTTTCGGGAGAACTACGAGCTCTGGCAAAACGGCAAACGGAAATACAAAGTGCATGCGCACAACGGCGCACGCGTGCTGCCGGGCACGTACGATCTACATCTCACCAACAAGCTCACTCCTTACGTCAAGCCCGGAATTGTGGTCACTGATGAGGAAGAACAGTTCTTTGAGGTCACGGTTCCGGTGGGACATGTGACGATCATTTATCAGAAAGCCGACGGCACGCGGGATAAGGATGACCGCTGTTTCATCGGTCGAGGCCCAACCGGCAAAGGAAAGTACAAAATGTCCGGTAAAAAACACCCCCTGACGCCGGGCAGGTATAACGTCACCGGGTGGCGGCATAAGGGACAGTATAACCGGGTGGTTTTTGACCTCCAGGAAGGGCAGGACATCGACGTGGTTCTGCGGGCGAAGAGTTGACTTTCTAACCTGGATTATTCACAA
>JBHHXT010000369.1:0-4144 GCA_046757165.1 bacterium
CACCGCTTCAAAAAGAAGTCTGGCAAACAGTTGAAGCCTACACAGAAGCCTCCCATCAGAGAAATTTGGGAAAGTATTTGAGCTTCTGGCATCCGGATTTTTTGGGGTGGCACAACGGCGACAGCAAGCCAACCAGCCATCAACAGCGGGCGAAAGGTCTCAGATATTATTTCGAAAACACCATGTCGTTAGAATATGAGCTCGAGCCCAGGGGGATTCAGACCATCGCCGGCGGCAAGGCGGCCATTGTGCATTATGAGCTGAGAAATGTTTTGCAGATCAAAGCAAGTGGGAAAAAAGAACCGGGGCTGTCTTATTGGACAGATTACCTGGTCAAAGAAAACGGTAAATGGTTTTTGATAAGCGATCACGGCGGCAACATAACAGAGGAGAAAGCAATGAGCCAAAGAGAAGAGAATCGTATCGATTATGTGGAAATTCCGGTCACAGACGTGGAGGCGACCAAGCGGTTTTACGGTGACATTTTCGGCTGGGAGTTTGTAGACTATGGGCCGGATTATGCGAGCTTTAACGACGGTCGTTTGGATGGCGGATTTCGCAAAGAGTCGAGCGTGCAGAGAGGGGGGCCACTTCTTGTTTTCCATGCAACGGATCTGGCGTCAACAAAAAGCAAGGTAAAAGACGCCGGCGGCAAGATCGTTAAAGACATATTTGAGTTCCCCGGAGGCAGACGCTTCCACTTCACCGATCCCAGTGGCAACGAATTGGCCGTTTGGTCGGATCAGTAGATTTATTAAGTGTGCTCTCTGACAAGTCGCATGTCACGACAGTATCCAGCCTTGCAAACCGGAAACCGCGAAGTAAAACCAGGAAAGTTTAAAAGGAGAACGTTTTGAAACCAATTCATTTGCTGCTTTCCGTGTGGGTCTTGTTGAGATTCGCCAATCCGGCTTTCAATGCAACTTCGGAGAAAAAACCAACCGGACTCACGCCGGTTCATACGTTTGCCTGCCCGGTCAACGTCTTTGGCAAATAGATGATAGAATCCTCAACCACAACCCGCTGGTGACCAACCGGTTTATTGCAATGGCGCAGGTCGGACACAACTCGCATGTCTTCATCCCGACACAAGATGGAAATCTTCTGAACCATTTCACGACCAAATCATTCTTTTTTGAATCACGACTTCCTTTTCTCCAGACCCGGGAAGGAAAGATTATTCTAACGACCAATCGTTCAGACGTGTCCATTATTGAAATCAAAAAGGAAAACGGTTCTTGCTCAATCGTTTATCATCGTTTGGATTGAGAATTTGATCTTGGGAGATAAGCTGATGAAAAAATTCGTTCTCATCATGATTGCTTTGGTATTGTGTTTTGCCGTATGCGTCTTCGCGCAGGAAGAGGCTTTGCTCGACAGTTTTATCGGGAGCTGGCGCGGCGCGGGAACGCTATTCGGCCAGCAAGCAGAGTTTGTCATGACCTGGGAACGCGTACTGCACGGTCAATTCGTACGTCTCAGCTTCCGCAATCCTGCCATCCAGGCAGAAGCATTTTACCATCTCACCGATTCGCCGGAGTCCCGCGGCACCTGGATCGATTCACGCGGTGTGATTTTGCCGCTGACCGCGGTGGTCCATGATTCCGTTCTCGAGACGACCTGGGGTTCTGCTGAAACCGAGCAAGGTCGTACCACCTATCGTCTGCTCGAGCCGAACGCGATGAACGTCACGGATTTCGTGTTCAAAGACGGCCAATGGCGGCGCTTCGGCCACGCCCGCTATACCAGACAGAACGCGCTTTTGGAGAAGATGCGCTGGCTGCTCGGCGTGTGGCGGCGGGAAAGCGACCGAGGTCTTACCCACGAAACCTGGCGCAAACTCAGCGACCGCACATTTGAAGGCGAAAGCGTGCGCATCTCCAAAGCGAGCGGCGACACCGTGTTCACCGAGTCGTTGCGATTGGTCCAGATGCAGGGAGAGCTGTTCTATCTGCCGAAAGTAGCAGAGAACGCCTATCCTGTGCCGTTCAAGCTGGTCGCATTTCAGGGCAACCGCGTCGTGTTCGAGAATCCCGAACACGATTTTCCGCAACGCATTATCTACTACCGTGAAGACGCCGATTCTTTGACCGTTACCGTCGAAGGGGCAACGAAGGACGATAATCGACGCATCGATTTTCATTTCAGACGGGAAAAGTAGGTTGTCTGCTGGCCTGCATGATTCCACGCGGATAAAGAACCCACACGGATTTTTTGAGTTAAACCAAGATATTTTTCCGTGTGGGTTTTTGATCCGTGTGGACCCAATCTGCGCCCCAACACTCTCGACGACCGCCGGAAGAACTCTGTCAATACACCAAATGGGTGTGACTAAAGGCCCAGTGAGCCTTCCTCTCACGTTTCACGTTTGCCGTTTGCCATCTGCCGTTTTACGTCTCAACTTCGCCCCCCACAAAACCGCCACCAGCACGAGCAACGCATAGATAGGCCAATTGCCGACCACCGAATACACCGTCACCGGTGGCGTCTGCGGCAAATGCAAGGTCGCGTTGATGTATTCTCGCCGGTAGAGCGCTGTCTCTTTCGAAATGGTGCGGCCGGCGGCATCGATAATCTGCGAGCTGCCGGTGTTGAGGGCGCGCACGATGGGCTTGCGGTACTCGACCGTGCGCGGCCGCGCCATCTGCATGTGGAGATAAGACGCGTCGGATTTGCCGAACCAGCCGTCGTTTGTGATATTGACGATGAAATCTGCCCGGCGGTGGTCGAAGCCATCGATGAAACCGAAGATGATGTCTTCATAACAGATGAGCGGCAGCCAGTGCAGGTCTGGCCTCAGCTCAACGATGGGCTTCTCGGTCCCACGCGTAAAGTGGGAGATGGTCTCCGGCAGCCACTGCTCCAAAAAAGGGAAGGTGTCGAGCAGGGGAATATATTCTCCGAAGGCGAGGAGCACGATTTTATGGTACTTGCTGATAATCTTGCCCTCTTTGCTCAACACAAACTGCGTGTTGAAATACTCTCTGCGGCCGCTTGGCTTCCTGCCACCGATTTCCACGGACCCGGCGGAAATGCTGACCTGGTGCTTTTTCGCCAGCTCGGAAATGGGGTTGAAGATGTCGGAATAGTTGAGAATCGGGAAATGCACCGCGCCTTCTGGCCAAACCACCAGCTCGGTGCCGTCGGGATGGCGCGCGATTGCCGTTTCAGAAAGATGCAGAATGTCATGGAATTCTTTCATTCTTTCCTCGCTGGTCAAGCTCGCGCCATAAAACTTCTCCATGGTGGTATTGGACTGGATCAGGGAAATGCCGACCGATTTCTCGCCTGGGTCCGGCAGGTTGTCATACTTGTTTAGCGACCAGACGCCATACCACACCACAAAGATTACAAACGTGCTCAGGCCGGCCAGGAGCGCCCGCTCCTGCCTCAACACCGTTTTGCGCTTCTGCCACAACCACCACGGCAGATGGATGAGGGTCATCGCCACAAAACTCGAGCCGATCACGCCCCACAAATCCGCGGTTTGATAGAGCACCAAAACGGAATCGAGCGCCGTGCCCAGGTACCAGGGGAACACCTGCGGGTTGATCTGCTCACTGACGCAAAACAAGCCCGCAACCACAAACGGATTGCACCGCTCGCCAAAGAACCGCTCCAAATAGGCCCAGAGCACGAAATTCAAATTGTTGAACAGCGCGAAGAGGAGAACCACACCCAGCGCCGCAACCTGCGGCAGGCCGCCATAATCGACCGCAACCAGGCGAATCCAGCCGAAGCCGCCCAGGTTGGTCGTGATGGCCATCATCCAATAGGCCAGCAGCTTTTTCTTCAGAGACAACTGCCGCATGCCGGTCAAAAAGAAAGGCAGCAGTAACAACAGGAAGAACAGGTTGGTGCGCTCAAACGCGAGAAAGATACAGCAACCCGCCAGAACGGGGCTAACGAACAATCGCATGCGCTCGGACTGAAACCAGCCAGACGGCTCGTGTCTTTTCAAACCATGCCTCCGGGTTTAAGGGTGAGGGTCAAAGCCAGGGGGTGTCCCAAAAGCCCGCCTGGCGATCAATCGCCAGGCTCAGACCAGCAAGCATCATCAATGATGCTCAATGCATTCAATAGACGCCACCAACGAAAGCATAACCTGCGCTGCCATTCAACGCACTTAAATTGATTAACATAA
>JBHHXT010000370.1:0-4130 GCA_046757165.1 bacterium
CTGTGCCAAAGCACAAGAAAACGCGCAAAACCAGCTCCAGCCAAACCCACCTCTGAAAACGAACAAGTTCGTTTTCTGTCTCCTCCCGGGAGGAGATTTGCCAAGCTACTACCATGTAACCGGTGTGAATCATTGAACGATGAATAGCCCATCATATGTCGACCTATGATCTATTGCATGCTTTTTGGCCAATCCCGAGGCATCAACAGCGTATTGAGAACGACCAGATCCAACACAGTCTCTGACTGTGTTTTGATGTCTTGGCCGTCACTCCGGATCTCAAATACGCGGTCGGAGACCGTGTAGGATCGGTGTTTGGTCATAATACGCCATACGCCAGATTTGGAGCCGCGGAGATGGCGGCGCTGATCTCAGCAGCCCCGCATCTAATTCCAGGAGACAACTTCGATTTCCTTGCCGTCGGTTGCCAGGATCACTGCGCGGTCCTGGTCTGTTCTCAGAACTTTGGCACCGGTAGCGTGCAATCTCTGCAACGCTCCCTCATGCGGGTGGCCAAACTTGTTGATCCCGGCCACGGAGATCACGGCCACCTCCGGGTCGACCCGCGCCAGAAACGCCTGGCCGCTCGAGGTCTTGCTGCCGTGATGGCTGACCTTTAGCACCTCACTTGCCAGCAGCTCACCGAACTGGTTCACGCTCGCCTCACCCTCGCTCTCAACGTCCCCCAGAAATAGCAGGTCAATCTCCCCAAAGCTCACTTTGAGCGACAACGAGGCGTCGTTGGCCGAGTGGCTCGGGTCATTTGCAAACTGCTCGGTCGGGTGAACGACGAAGATCTTCACCGGGTCAAATCGCTCTATCACGTCTCCGGCCCGCAGAATAACATGCGCCACCTCCAGGCTATCCACTAAACTCAAATACTCCTGGTAAAGCCGGGTGTCTTTGCTCAACCCGTTGTCCCAGACTTGCTTCACCTTGAAGTGGCGCAGCAGATAAGGAACGCCACCCAGATGGTCGGAATCGCCGTGCGATAAAATCAAAACATCGATTTGCTCGATCCCATGGTGTCTCAAATAGGGAGCGACGACCCGTTTCCCTGTATCAAAATAAGGACTACGCTTGCCAGCGTCGATCAGGGCATGCCGGCCATCCGGGAAGCTCAGCACGATGGCATCTCCCTGCCCGACATCCAGGAACGTGGCGCGCAGCTCTGTCCTGTCTTGCAGATTTGACTTCCAGAGCGCCACATTGGCCACCAGCAGAATGAACATGACCAGCAACGCCTTGCTGCGTTTGTAGTTGAGGTTGAAAAGCAGCAGCACGGCGACAAAATAGGCCAGGGCTTGCAGGGAGGAAAAGCCAAAGGCATTCATGGAGGCATAAGGCAGATCACCGCCCCACTCCACAAAAGCGATAGTGGTGCTCAAACAGAGCCAGGAAGATTCCAGCAGCAGCTCGGCCCCTCCAGCCCAGACCAGATTGAAAACCGCAGCGGCAACCGAGCTGGCGAGGCCACAGAAGATCAGCGGAATGATGACCATGTTCGCCAGCAGGGTGAAATTCGGCAGCCGGTTGAAATAAAGCATGGTGAACGGCATCGTGCCCATAAACGCCGCCGCCGAAGCCAGCAACAGACCGGTTGCCCAGCGTGTGACCCCACGGGATTGCAGCCAGGCGCGGTCCCCGCCAAACAGCCCTTTCAACTTCGGGTACAAATAGACAATAGAAAGCACCGCTGAGAAAGAAAGTTGAAACCCGGGCTGAAACAACTGCATCGGATTGACGATCAAAATGACCAGCGCGGCGATGGCGAGCGAATTGTAAAAGTCTGTCCTTCTTTCCAGAACCGTGCCCAGCAAGATCAGCCCGCCCATGGTCGCAGCCCGCAAAACCGGGGGCTTGGAATTGGTCAGATACGCGTAGAAGACCAGAGCAACGAGGGTGGCCACCACGCGCCAGCGATAAGGCAGCCTGAAAAGGCCGGCCACGCCCATGAAAATCAACATGACGAAGCCAACATGCATGCCGGAAACCGCCAGGATGTGAATGACGCCCATCTTCGAGAACGCCTCTTTCAGTGCAAATGGAATCTCACTGCGCTCACCGATAAGCAAGCCTTTCAGCAGAGCCGCTTCTTTCGCCGGCAAATGCACCGAAATGAACTCGTCCAGATAGCTCTTGACCGGGCACACGAGCTCCCGGACAAACCAATTGCCCCCTCCCGTCGACAGCACCTTCAGCTGCCCGGGCCGGCGAACCGACACGATACCGAAAATTCCCTGCGCGTGCAGATACTCGCGGTAGTCGAACTCGCCCGGGTTGCGCCGGCCACGCGGCTCAACCAGCCGCCCGCGAACCAGAATCTCATCGCCGTAGTGAACCGGCACGAAATCCCGCGGGAGTTTCACCAAGATCGACCCGTCACTCTCCACTGTCTCGCCGTGCACCAGAATCTGGCGCACCTGCACCACAAGATTGATTGTCTCCGGACGCTTTTCCGGATATTTCGCCACCACGCCGGTCAGGTACGACGCCCCGGCGCTGCTGGTGAAACTGGAAATATGGTTGGGCTCGAAATAGCCCACAAACAGCTCATAGCGAACGAAACCGAGCCCCATCAAAGTCAACAGGAAAAGCGCCAGGTGGAGACTCCTGTTGCCGGGCCCGGCGTAGGTCACCAACACGAGCAGGCCGAACAGCAGCAGGCAACTCCCGTAAATGTGCAGCACCGGCAAGTCAAAATACCTGCCGGCGACAATGCCGCACACGAAACACAAGAGGACTTTGAGGGCGGGTCTCCCTTTCATGATGAAAAGAAATTCGAAACTCTAAATGCGAAATTCTAACGGCTGCGGTTAGCGGCCCACGAGCCGCCCGCATGAGCAAGCCCAATGCACCCAGACTTCCCGTACCCACAAAACCCGGAAAATTCACACGCGCTAAAGGGTCGGCTGGAGCAGCCACCTCAGTCAGCCAGACCCCAGAAACCAGCGACGTGCACCCGCAGAAAATTACGCACCTAGTTCTGCCGATAACCTCACTGATGCAACCCGTTTCCAGATGGCAACTTCCCCATTTATTGACCCAATGATTGCAAAACCGAGAAGATTGTGCCTCCTGTAAGCAAGATGGAGATCACAAACGTCGCGAGCGTGATCAGCACCAGAACCCCTTGAATCATAAAATACACCCTGAGTTTATCCAGCATTTTCACCAGCCGCGCCGGCTCCTTAGTCGCTACCAGTCGATCTGCCTGGCTACCGGCTTGAAACAACAGAACCCCCATCCAGATGGGCAACCACGCGACCAGGATGCCAACGATGGTGAGCGCGGTGAGTACCCCGCCGACGATGCTCAAAACACCGAGAAACTTGAACCAGCCTTTCGATTTGCCAGCAACCATCGACATTTGGTCAAAAGACGTACCTATTGCTGCTGCCTCCATAACGTCCCTCCTTTTGTGTTAGTTGGTATTGTCAAAAGTCCTTACAAATGATAACCCAGAATCGTATGCTTACAAAGCAGTTGTCGCGTGGTTGTTCATCCTCCGCCGGTGTCAAGCATCGACCGCAAAGCGGTCAAATATCGTAGCCAGGGTTAAACCCGACTTGTCGGGAAACCCCGGGTCAAGAGACGAAAAACAGATGATGACCCTGAAAGGGTCAAATGAACAGGGCCGCACATCGCCTCACTTTATTGAACCCCGTTGGGGTTCGAGGTGTGGGGGGCTCCCCCACCCAGGGTTGCCCAAAGTAGGGCAACCCTGGGCTTTGGTATTTGACGCTTTCAGCGTCGTCGCCTCGATTGGCTTTATTTATCTGCCTTCATGGGTTTAAACTCCAGCAAGGATGAGTATACATATCCGACCAAAGAACCACCTCGGATGTGAGACCAGTCGTTCGATTCGGATAGAACCTGAACCTTCTCACCCTCTCTTACACCTCCAATGACCCCATACTCTGTGCCTGGCCCTGACCGGACACGTGCAACCTTCACAACGACCGTCGCCAACTCCGATACCTGGGTTTGCTCGACGTCTGGCTTTGAAGCCCAATTGTCAGCAATAAATTCAGCACCAAAAGCAAGTGCAAAAACCAGGAGCCAGAGCATCAGGCAAACGAAAGCATAACCTGCGCTGCCATTCAACGCACTTAAATTGATTAACATAA
>JBHHXT010000371.1:0-4115 GCA_046757165.1 bacterium
CAATTTTGTCCATACGCATCAAATTCAATGACGTTAAACAGAGCAGTCTGCTCCGTTCGTTTCGCCATCTGAGAAGCATCGATCTCTTGCGCAACAGATAGTACATAGAAACCGTCCAGGTATCGATGGCCGTCTATGTTGAGCCCTTGAATGTTGAATCCTTCGAAATCAAAAGACTCCATATCCCCCCTGTCCGATAGGCGCACGACAATATAGAGAACAACGATCTTTCTTAAACGCTTGTGATACATTTTACTTCCTCCTTTCGGTCAGCACGGCTTTTGTTATCTTCATTTCATCAAGAATACAATTGATATACCCCTCTTGAAGGGTTGTATGTAGAAGAGACATACAAGACTCGCTCTTGCCAGTCTACAGCAAGGTCCTTCATGGGAGGCATTTTTTCAGGAGCTGCGGCAAAAGTGCTCCAGGAGGCGCCAGCGTCCCTGGTCGCGTAAAGGCTATCCGTGGAACAAACGATCAATTCAGCGGAATCAGAAGCATTAGAGGTTACATTCCAGATTATGCCCTTGTCTAAGGTGTCTATCGAAGTAACCCAAACTTTACCGCTGTCTTCACTTTTCACAAGGGTTTTGTTTAAACAAACATAAACAGTTTCATCGTTCCGAGCATCGAACGCGATATCATTAGCATCATCTGGAAAAAGGAAGGGATCATGCGGGTGTTTCAAGACTTCTTGCCATATCAGGCCTGTATCCATAGAGCGATACAGGAGTGGCAATCCTGAGTTTGGCACATCCCCGCCAACCCAGATTTCACTTTCTCGTCGTGAGTGCAACCCGATTGAATGGAAGGAAAGTTCGGCTCCGCTGTCAAAGCCGAGTATTGGTCTCCGTGAACTTCCCAAATCTTCACTCAGAAAGCCACTATCTGAAGGCACCCATGTCCGGCCATCGTCAACAGAACGAAAAATGCCGGGAGTCTCTGTTCCTGACCAGACGGCGGCAACAAGCGTATCGTCTCGCACAACTACGTCTGTAACACCAAACAAGGCACCGTTAAACACATCCAGGTCTTCCAACCCCAGAAACTGCCATTCATCATTTCGATTAGCTGGATGCTTAATCCGGTACAACCCATCTCTGGCTGCGCAGGCATACAACCACTCTCCTGCAATAACCAACCGATTGATTGTCTTGTCTGCTAATCCCAATGCGATCCAGCCCTCGGGTCGAGGCTCAGGCAGCGGCTCAGTGGGCTTGTTGTCATCGCAGCCTGAGCAAAGTAAAATGGAGAACAAGAAAGTGGTAAGTATGAGTTTAATCATTTTCTCACCTCCTTCATGAATAGCATAAATCTAAGACGAGACCCCAACGAAGCCTGGGAGGCCTTTGACACAACCCTTGATTTCTCGCAGAGTTCAATCTAATAAAAAATCCGAAGAATCACACCACTTTTTAGATTTGCCTTGGACAATTTTTTTTGTATATTGGCACGTCAGATGTCAAACGTGAAACGTGAAACGAAAGCCCAGTATCGACTTGAGATAGGTGTGCAAGTGAAAATAATAGCCTTTTCGGCGCCATGATCGATGTTAAGGACAAGGTCACACTCGTGACCGGTGCCTCCGGCGGCATCGGCCGGGCTATCGCGCAGAAATTTGCCGAGCACGGTGCCCAGGTCGCGGTGCACTACAACCGTAACAAAGACCGCGCGCAGGAAACGGTGCGCTCGCTGGCGGGACAGAGGCATGTGATTCTACCGGCAGATCTGACAAATCCTGAAGAAGCACAAGCGTTGACAGAAAAAGTCGTGGCGAGATTTGGCCGGATCGACATTCTGGTCAACAACGCCGGGGTCTTCGAGCTCCATGCTCTCACAAAGCTCGACTACCAGGGCTGGCAGGCGGCCTGGCAACAGACGATTGCCGCGAATCTGCTCGCTCCGGCGTATTTGTCGTTTTGTGTCATCGAGCACATGCGAAAAGAAGGCGGCGGCAAAATCGTCAACCTCAGCTCCAGAGGAGCGTTCCGGGGCGAGCCCGAGGCCCCGGCGTATGGTGCCTCCAAAGCCGGGCTGAACGCCATGTCGCAGTCGCTCGCCAAAGCGCTGGCCGGGGACCGCATCTTCGTTTTCACTGTCGCGCCGGGTTTCGTGGACACCGAGCGTGTGGCGCCTATCCTGAACGGCCCGCAGGGCGAGGAGATTCGCACCCAGAGTCCCCTCAACAGAGTGGCCAAACCCGAAGAGGTTGCGCGTACCGTGCTCTTTCTCGCCTCCGAAGGCTCGGAGTTTCTCACCGGCTGCATCGTGGATGTCAACGGCGCATCTTATTTGAGAACATGATGCGTTGAGCATACTTTTGGGCATACGCTAGACAAGAGGAAACCATCATGTCAATTGTTGTGGCGATCAAGAAGAACTTGCAAATCGTGCTGGCTTCTGACAGTCAGACAAATTTTGGGGCGCAAGTCGTCACCACCGACAATCTCAGCACGGTAAAAATCCGTGCAGTTGGTGACTCGTTTCTGGCATCGACCGGATGGAGCCTGTATGACAATATCCTGGATGACTTCCTGGCCGGGAAAGAAACGATTCGCTTGCCTGACAAGCACGCCATCTTCTCTTTTTTCATGAAACTCTGGAAAGAAATGCGCGAGAACTACTCCCTGGTCAACGAGCAATGCAGTGATGACGACTCGCCGTTTGGCGACCTGGATGCTTCATTCTTGCTCGCAAACGCGAACGGAATCTTCCATGTTTCTTCGGATATGAGCGTAACGGAATTCAAGAAATACTACGCTATCGGGTCCGGGGCAGAGTACGGGCTTGGTGCGCTCTTTACACTCTACGAATCTGATCTGGAGGCCGAAGCCATCGCGTGCAAAGCAATCGACGCGGCCAGGGCGTTCAACCTTTACTGCGGGGGCGAGATTCAGGTCACGAAAATCCCCACCCAGGAATAAATGGTTCTCGCAGGAGTCCAACCCTGGTGCTTTCTTCTGGTCCTTGCTTCGAAGGTCCTTGCTTCCTATTTGCCGGCCCAGCCCCTGTTTGAAGACTTTGTCAAATTGCATGTCGTAGAGGGTACGAATACTTTCGATGTCTATCTGGAGAATCTTATGTTCTTCGATGTGACCGTGACGCTCGAAATGACGCTTACCAACCTGGCGGCCTCGGACTCCCTGCCTCTCACCACAACCCTGCGCGGCAAGGAAAGGAAGAAAGCCCTGGCGCTAAAGATCCAGGACCGCAAAAAAGATGGTGCTTACCGGAGCCGCTATTTCTTCATCATGGGCAACCGGTACGCCGACCACGATACCTCCTATGTCTACCAATTGCCCTATCGCATCGGCTCTTCCCATGAAGTGGCTCAGGGCTATTTCGGCAAATACAGCCATGATGAGTCCTCCCATTATGCAGTTGACTTTGTTATGCCCGAAGGCACACCCGTTTGTGCAGCGCGTGAAGGTGTGGTGGTGGGTCTGTATAAGGCTTCCAATACGGGCGGACCGCACGACAAGTATCTGCAGCATCTGAACTATGTATTTGTCCGCCACTCGGATGCAACCATTGGCGCTTACAACCATCTGCACAAGGACGGGGTTCTGGTACGCATTGGCGAAAAGGTCGAGCGTGGCCAGGTCATCGCCTATTCAGGCAGCACCGGATTCTCCTTTGCGCCCCACTTGCATTTCGAGGTCTACAAGGCTGTGGATGGCAAACGCACGCAGAGTTTTCCCCTGAAATTCGCGACCCGGGAGGGGGTCGTGCGAGTCCCCATCGAGGGCAAAGCTTATATCGCCCGATGACCTCCGCTGAGTCACGCCATAATGACCGGTTCCTGCTTTTGTGTCTTACATCTCGTGTCGATAGTAATCCAAAAGGAGCGCTCTTTTTCTTGTGCAGAACCTGTACGATAACACAACGATGGCTCACAGCGTCGAGGTCACCGGGTGTGATTTCCCGATCATGGTTGTCGACGACGATTCTGAGTTCAGAATGCTGCTGGAAATCACTTTGAAACAGGCTGGTTACCAGGTAGATTCAGCCCGGAACGGCATCGAGGCCTTGCAGCTGTACAAAGCCCACTTTTATCCTATCCTGATCACCGACTGGATGATGCCGGAGGTCGACGGGCTCGCGCTGTGCAA
>JBHHXT010000372.1:0-4109 GCA_046757165.1 bacterium
AATGCCGAAATCTTCGCAGCTCACCGAACCCGGTCGGCAGATCAACTCAAACGGCTTATTTCAGCAAGATAGTCTTTCGGGTCACAATCAAAGCGTTTCCAACCCGTAGCTGGATAATAGAATTCTCAATTATCGCGCCAATCGCCTTACTGAAACAAATGTGAGCCGTAATGTCTTGTTAATTAAGATAAGAGGCAAACCGTCGTTGCACAAGTATTATATTCAGGACGGTGACAGCGGACAACAGATGTGGCGGGATTGCAACAGCACCGATGCATTACTTTTTTCCATCGAGCCGGGCTTCGGCTCATGCGATTGAGCGTGTGCATTCTGGTTGACAAAGAAGGGAGTTTGTCTTATCTTGACCCCAACAATCAACGAAGGAATAACCATGCACCTCCTCCTAACCGGAGCCACAGGCTTCCTCGGCCCACGGCTCGTCCGCCTCTTGAAGCGCGAATCTGACAAGACCCTCTACGCTCTGGCGCGAAGCGAAGAATCGGGCAAGAAAATCTCCGCCATGGGAATGACACCAGTGGTCGCCGATCTGAACGATCCGGAATCTCTGCAACGAGCGCTAAAGGGACTGAAAATAGAAACGGTCTTTCATCTGGCCGCAGAAATCGCGACGCAAAGAAATAAGCGGCTTTTGTGGCAGACGAACTGTACGGGCACCCAAAATCTTTATGAAGCAGTCAGGAAGATGGCCAGCCTCGAGCGATTCGTTTTTGCCAGCACGGTCGTGGTCGGCGAAGCGCATGGCGAACTGCTGACCGAAGAAAAACCGTTGATTGTCGAGACAGAGTACGGCAGGACCAAACAGGCATCTGAAAAGATGTTGTTGCAAGCCTGTCAAAAAGACGGGTTTCCCGCCGTTATCCTGCGGCCTTCCCATATTTATGGCACCGGAGGGTGGTTTGCCGGGATTGTGCGCGATCTGCAAAAAGGGTTGTTTCGTATTCCGGGAAACGGCGAGAATTTGTGGGATGTGGTGCACGTCGATGACGTGGCCGCCGCTTTGGTCCTCGCCGGCAGGTCCGGGAAAGTGGGTGAAATCTATCATGTCGTGGATGATGTTCCCACAACCATGAAGGCCTTTTTCACGGAGGCGGCCCGGCACCTTGGGAAGAAAAAAGTGGGCCACGTCCCCGTATTCCTGGCCAACTGGGTGAAAGGAAGAGATCCGATCAGAGCCGCGACGCGCTCTGCCCGCAGCTCCAACCAGAAGATAAAAGCGTTAGGGTGGAATCCCCGGTACCCTGATTTCAAAACCGGGCTGGCACGAGTTTTTCAGGAGATGGCATGAACCCAAACAAATCGTTTACCCGAACCGATTCGGATTTCATGAGCCAGGGCACCCGGTGTGCGGCGTGGCTGTATCGTCCTGCCGGAGTGACGGAGTCACCCATTGTGATCATGGGGCACGGTTTTGCCGCCGAGCGCAGCTTTCGTTTGCCGGCTTATGCAGAAGCGTTTGCCAAATGGGGCCTATCGGTCTTTCTGTTTGATTACCGCAACTTTGGTGACAGCGATGGCGAGCCCCGAAACCTGGTCAACCCCTTTCGCCATGTCGCAGACTGGCGCGCGGCCATTGCTCACGTGCGCACCCTCCCGGGGGTCAACAAGATTGCGCTTTGGGGCTCTTCGTTTGGCGGCGGGCATGTCATCGTGGCTGCGGCGCGCGACCCTGAAATTGCCGCGATTGTGGCCCAGGTCCCTTTTGTCGATAGCTTATCCACGGTGGCGATGACGACCTGGCGAAATATCCTGCACGGATATGGTGCCGGGTTCAGGGACTTGTTCCGAATCCTGACTTTTCGCTCTCCGTATTACATTCCCGTGGCTGCGGCGCCGGACACTTTTGCGGCCATGAACACGCCCGAGTGTTTAGACGGGGTCCTGTCTCTCATCCCGGAGAATTCTTCCTGGGAAAACAAATGCCCGGCCAGAATCGCCTTTACCATGTCCCTGTACAGCCCGATGTCTTATGCAAAGCGGGTGAAATGCCCGGCGCTGGTGGTCATGGCAGAACAAGATTCGCTCATCGACGCCAAAGCCGTTGCCAAAACCACGGGGCGGATGAGCCGCGCGACGTTGCTTGCCTTACCCGGTGGCCACTTTTCGGTTTATGGTGGAGAAACTTTTGAGAAAGTCTTGCAAGCCGAAACGGATTTCCTCGTCAAACACTTGTTTTCTTGACCCGGCAGAGAGTTTCCCTGACCATGCCAGGTCTTCTAATGGCAGGCGGTTGAAATCATGGCGTTCTGAAACAACGTAGTTACCCGGATCAAGAAAGCAAATGATGCGATGCGACACCGTTCTGCCAAACTCTGCGTAGTAAGCCTCTGCTGTTATTTCCTGTCTCTGAATCAGGCCTTTGCCTTCGATGCCAGACAAGATGTAGACTCCACCAATGCCATTCCCTACGAGTCTATTGTTTCACACTTGCGCAAATCCATCGCACTGTTTTCTGCAAACGTGGAAAAGGCCCGCTCCATTCATTACCAGGCTGGAGAGGCAAAGGCTCTGACGAATCTTGGCATCGCCTATTACCTGAGCGGAAAGCATGACAAGAGCACGGAATGCAATCTCCAGGCTATCACGATTTTCGAGGCGCTGAATGCAGTCGAGGAACTCACCGACATCTATGGCGCGTTTGGCTACCAGCTCAAACGGAGAGATTTGCATAAGGCCAATCATTATATGCGTCTGGCGATCAAGATTGCATCAAAACACGGGTTCACTTCAAAAGCGGCGACTCTTTACGATAATTACGGTGTGCTCAAGGAGATGGAGAGCCAGTTGGACAGCGCGATGTATTTTTATCAAAGAGCGCTAACCCTGAAACGCGAACTTTCGGACTCAGTTGGGATTCCTTTTAGTTTGAACCATATCGCCGGGGTTCACGCGATGAAGGGCGAATTCAACAAAGCCCAGCAGTACGCCCGCCTGTCCGATGAGTACAGAAATCGAGAGCAGGGAGACTACGGCAGAGCACAAAACCTGGTCTTATACGCAGAAATCTACGCCGACCAGGGCAAGGTGGATTTGGCGATTGAAAAATACAACCAGTGTCTTCGTCTGGCCCGCAGGTTGGGAGATAGCGGGTTGATTCGGTATTGTTACGAGCAGTTGACCAACTTGTATGAACAAAAACAGGATTATGCCCGGGCGCTTGCCAGTCACAAGAACTACGTCAGTTTCAAGGACAGCGTTCTGAATGTTGAAACAAACGCGCGGATCGCCGAACTGGAAATCGACTACGAAACCGAAAAAAAGGACCGGTTGCTCGCTGAAAACGAGTTGGAAATTCGGAGACGAACCAATCTGCTGTTTATTGCCGGCACTTTGATCGTGCTAATCCTTCTCGCTTCAATCTGGATTTACCGCATCCAAAAGCTGAAGCGCGAGAGAGTGCGACAGGATCTCGAGTGGAAAAATCAATTGCAGCGCAGCGAGTCGGAGAAAAAAATGGCCGACGAGAAATTGCGCATCTCCCGTGAATTGCATGACAATATTGGCTCTCAGCTTACATTCCTAATCAGCTCTTTAGACAATCTAACTTATGCTGAAAAGGACAATCCCAGCGTCGGCAAACTCGAACGCCTCAGCGCTTTTGGCAGAAACACACTCGATGAATTGAGAAATACCATCTGGGCAATGAAACATGAAGATGCAGATCTGAGCCGCTTGACTCTCAAACTCAACGAGCTGAAGCAGCAGGTGAACAGCGGTGTTGCAGGGCTGCAGATGGAAGTTGAGAATCGAGTGACCGCCGATGTTCCGCTCAATGCTACACAGATGTTAAATCTTTATAGAATTGTGCAGGAGGCGGTGCACAATACCATTAAGCATGCCGGCGCCACGCTTTTGGAAATCACCTTTGAAGACACCGAAACCGGATTCGCAATAAGGATTCATGACAACGGATCCGGGTTCGTCGTCGGCGAGCCGCAAGCGGGGCATGGTCTAAACAACATGAAGCAGCGCTGTGAAGAAATCGGCGGTGTATTTCAAGTCGACAGCTCTGCCGAGGGAACAACCATTCTTTGCTCGTTGGGTGAAAAGTCGATATAAACCCTGGCGTGGCAAAGGCGCACATAAAAAAT
>JBHHXT010000373.1:0-4106 GCA_046757165.1 bacterium
GAAAAAGACCTGGTGTCTGGTTGAAGGACCCCGCAGCGTCTCCGATTCGTTCCCCGGAGGGAGCCATGGACCTATTTGGGTCCGGCCCGCAGCACCTCCGGCGAAACATGGTCCTTGAACTGCTCGAAGTTCTTTTTGAACATGCCCGAAAGTTTCTTTGCGTATTCGTCGTATGCCTTCTGGTCCTGCCAGGTGTTCTTCGGTTTGAGTACCTCCGCCGGGACGTTCGGGCAGGAGGTTGGGATGTGAACCCCGAAGATGGGATCTTCTTCAGTCTGCGTCCGGGCTAATGAGCCGTCGAGCGCGGCGGCCACCATTGCCCGGGTGTGGGCGATCTTCATCCGGCTGCCCACGCCATACGGGCCGCCACTCCAGCCGGTGTTGACCAGCCAACAGTCGACTTTGTGCCGGGTCATCTTTTCCCCAAGCAGCCCGGCGTACACCGTCGGATGCAACGCCATAAAGGGTGCGCCAAAGCAGGTGCTGAAGGTCGCTTGCGGTTCGCTGCCCAGTCCCTTTTCTGTGCCGGCGACTTTGGCTGTGTAGCCGGAGAGAAAATGATACATCGCCTGCTCCTGTGTCAGCTTGGCAATCGGGGGCATGACCCCAAAGGCGTCCGCCGTCAACATGACGATGTTCCTGGGATGGCCAGCGATGCCAGGAATGACCGCGTTTGGAATCTGGGTGATCGGGTAAGCCCCGCGCGTGTTTTCAGTCAGGGTTGCATCATCCAAATCCAGCATCCTGGTGTCCGCGTCCAGGATGACGTTTTCCAGGATGGTGCCAAAGCGGCGCGTGGTATCGTAGATCTCCGGCTCGGCTTCCTGTGACAACCGAATGACTTTGGCGTAGCATCCGCCTTCGAAGTTGAAAACGCCCTGGTTGCTCCAGCCGTGCTCGTCATCCCCGATCAGACCGCGGGTCGGGTCAGCCGAGAGCGTGGTTTTGCCGGTGCCAGACAATCCGAAAAACAACGCGACATCGCTGTTATCGCCAACATTGGCCGAGCAGTGCATGGACAGGACGCGTTCCCCGCGACCGTTGGCATCGATGGGCAAGAGGTAGTTCATGATGGTGAAGATCGATTTCTTGATTTCGCCGGCGTAGCTGGTTCCTCCGATCAGGATGAGCCGTTTGGCGAAGTTAACGATGATGAACACCTCGGAGTCGGTGCCATCTATTCCAGGGGTGGCATGGAAGCGCGGGGCGTTGATCACCGTGAAATCCGGCTTGAAGCCGGGACGCGTCTCATCGGGCACGCGGATGAACATCGTGCGGGCAAAGATGTTGTGCCAGGCCGTCTCCGTAATAACGCGAACGGAAATCTGGTATTTCGGGTCGGCACCGGCGTAGCAGTCCTGAACAAAAATGTCCTTGCCCTGCAAATATGCCAGAAGCCGCTGGTGTAGCCGGGTAAACTTCTCCTCGTCGAATGACCGATTGACCTTACCCCACCAGACCTGTTTTTCACTGCTCGCTTCTTTCACAATAAATTTGTCGTTCGGAGAACGACCCGTATGGTGGCCGGTCTCTACCACCAGCGGGCCCAAATGCGAAAGATAGCCTTCAGAACGATTGATCGCCTGTTCATAGAGCGCCGGCGTTGTCAAGTTCCAGAACACTTTGCCGGTGTTTTTCAGCCCTTGCTGAGCGAGATTCTCTTGAATCTCAGATTGATTGTCCATCGATGTGTCTCCTGTTCTTATCTTTACGGTCACGAATCACGGTGGTGAATAATCTATACGCAGAGTTGCAGCGCCATGCAGAGAAACAAAAAGCAAATCATAGAGCGAACTGCAAAAAAGGTTCAGAAATGATCCAACACGGTCTGTGAGCGTGTTTTGACGAGGCGGTCTATCCTTTGATTAACGCGGGGCTTACAAGGGGCTGTCTAAAAAGGCCCCTGTGCCTGTCATTTCGAGCGAATGCGAGAAATCTTTTCGGGCAAGGGACTGCGGTGGAAACAATTGTTTTCCAAAACCCGACGATTGGTGCACAGTGAGATTCCTCCCTTCGGTCGGAATGACATTTCGAGGCTTTTGGGACAGCCCCCGGATCATTGCCAAACAGATTTTCACAGCCGATAAGATAGAAACAAATCGGTGAAAGTCAAGACCAATCTGGCGTCGGTGCGTACATGGGGTCAGTCGTGCAGGGGGGACCTGCTGGGGTGTGCTCGGACTTCTGTGCGTGGGGTGGTGTATCTACTGCGCAGGATTCAAACCATGCAGGCAAGATGCCTGCGTTAAAACATTCTCGGTCGCGTAATGCAGACCTCCAGTCTGCAAATCACACAGGGTTGGATAAGGGTGGGAAAAGAATCAGGAGATTCCGGCCTGCGCCGGAATCTCCGTGATCTCTCAAATTCTTACTTCACGGACATTTCTTCGCCCTTGAACAACTCGTCGGCAACACCGGTGTTGTGTCTGGCCTCTTTCAAGGTTGCCTCCCAAACCATCTCGCCATTTTCCTTGTGCATGGAGACATAGTGCGCCCAGGCGATATCGTCTGCCATTTTGTAATCCGAGAAAGTCAGATACATCGGCTCTATCTCTTTTTGCATGTTGAGCATTTCGCCGGACTGTCTCATGACATGGTGGGTTTCAGCGTCAATGTGATACTTCATCACATGGCCATCTTTGGTGGTCTGCACAACCAGGCAATCGCGATCGTCCAACGTTTCGTTGGGGAGCAGCTCCAGGGTGTACCCCTTCTCTTCACAGTTGAGAAAGCCATCGATCCAGGTTTCCGCCAGAGCAGCGTCCTCCTTCAATTCGGCTTCGGTCTTTTCTCTCCTCTCTCCCCCTCTGCTTTCCCAGCCCGTCATGCCATCATAAACCGCGCTCATGACGACATTGCCCTCCTCCCCGAAGTCCATGCGGATTTTGTTTGGCCGTTTGTAATAGATCACCATTTCCATCGCCATCTCCTGGCCTCCTGTCACCTCACCCTTGTCTGCCTCCATCTCAGGTTGACCTTCCATCGCCTCCGGCATCATCTTCATGGTAAAATCCCAGGTTGAGACCTGGTCTTCGATCGCCAGCAACTTCTCGGCGCCCCCGCTCGCCTGCACAACCATGTTGACAACATCATCAACAGTTGTTTGCTTTTGGCACGCCGCCAGACACGCAACGGCGCAACATACGATAAATAGAACGTTTCTCCTCATCACGATTCCTCCTGTTTATGTGTGGTTTAGTTCGGGACTAACGTAACTATTCAGGTATGATTAGAGTTCAGTTGGAGTGCAAAAATACGTTCCTGGCGGAACTGATTCTTGCACTCCGGCTTCGGCCTGAATAATTACGGATTAACATGGAATTGTAACAAAACGAATCTTCAATGTCAAGGAAAATCGGTTGACTTTCATGTGTTTATCCCTCATCTTAGGAACTGCTCAGGAGAGAAGGTTACGGCTCATTTTTGACTGGATCTGACATGCGGTCATCTATCGCTTTTTTGCTTGTCCTGACCCTCAACATCACGGGTTGCAGGCACTGCGTGCAGATAGAGGATATTTCTGCCGCCCCGGCCGTTATCGCAGCCGACACCGTCTTCGCCAATGTTTTCACGCCATTGGACGGCAAGTGGCGCGGTAAGTTCACCGTTTATGTGGATGAACGGGGACAGGTGGTTGGAACGCCGCAACCACGGGATATCGATGAGCAGTTTTTTCGAAGTCTGCCGCTGAAGGTGGATCTGGTTGTGGAGGTTGAACAGGAATACAAATCGGAGTCGCCTTACTTTCAGCGCGTGACGATTAGAGATGCCTATGTGGACCAGGAGGGGGAGAGGACGGTCAGCGAGAGCAGGGGCGTCAACAAGATCCAAGATGGGAAGATGTGGTG
This sequence comes from bacterium, assembly GCA_046757165.1. GTDB lineage: Bacteria > Zhuqueibacterota > Zhuqueibacteria > Oceanimicrobiales > Oceanimicrobiaceae > JBHHXT01. The sequence continues at coordinate 3,849 of JBHHXT010000373.1, forward strand.
TGTGGTCGAGAAAGCCGACGAGACGGTCATCCATGCCGGTGAGCTGCAGGGCAAGCGGACGATTGTCTGGCACCGCCATCTCGTTGATCCCTTGAAACTAGAGTATTTCAAGGAGACCGTCCTGGAGACCTCCTATCGGATTCTGGGCTGGGGCTACTATGGCGACGATGATCCGGAGCTGAGCCCGAGATATTGGTTTGAAGCGACCTACACCAGAGTCGAGGAGTGAGCGTGGTGCTTGCAACCCAATAAATAATT
>JBHHXT010000374.1:0-4065 GCA_046757165.1 bacterium
CACTAGCTCAAGTCACAATGCTCATGATAACGATCTTGCCCAATCGACTCTTTGACAGAGCGTACAGCATAGAGATAATCAAATATTATCAAAAAAGAAACTACCAAGCTTATATGGCACATCGTAAACAGAAACTGATGAATTTGAAACTTTCGCTGTAGTATTAAGTATTGTTGCGGTAAAAATATTCCTTTTTCTGAGCATCCTCATGACGATTCGAAAAGACCGCCCGGCGTGGGTGGAGATCGACCTGCGGCAACTGCGGGCAAACTTTGAAATCATCCTCAGGGACAAACCTGAGGGGCTGGGGTTCATCAGCGTGGTCAAAGACGAGGCGTACGGTCATGGCATGGTGCGGGTAGCAAAAGTAGCCCTTGACTGCGATGCAAAGGGGCCGGCCGTTGCCACGGTCGACGAGGCACTGGAGCTGCGCCGAAACGATATCGCCGCACCCGTGCTGGTCTTTGGGGAGCGCACAGGCGAGGAGCTGCAGCTCTGTGTGGCGCATGATTTGACCTGCTTTGTGAATGATCTGACCACAGCAGAGAGAATGGCCCGACTTGCTGAGAGTGCCGGCAAACAGGTTCCCGTGCACGTTGAAATCGACTCCGGATTGAGCCGATACGGCGTGCGCTGGACGGAGGCGTTGCCGGTGCTCGAACGCGTCGCGACCCTCAAAGGACTGCGCCTGGAGGGGGTCATGAGCCACTTCGCCATGTCTGATGAGCTCGACAAGACCTTTGCACTCGAGCAGCTCGCGCGCTTTCAACAAGTCCTCGAGCACATGGCAGAGAAGGGCATCCAGGTGAGATACCGTCACATGTGCAACACCGGCGGATTTCTCGACCTGCCACAGGCCCATTTTGACCTGGTTCGCATCGGGATTCTTCCGCTGGGGGTGTATCCGTCCCAGGTGTGCCGACGCATCGCGGGCATCCGGCCGGTCATGAGCGTCAAGACCAGAATCGCGGTCATCCGCCATCTGGAAGTGGGGGACTATGTTGGCTATGGGATGCACTACCAGGCCGGCGGGCGGCGTAAGATCGCCGTGCTGCCTATCGGCTATGGAGATGGCTACCCGCGTGTGCGCAACCAGGGCGCGGTGCTGATCCACGGCCAGCGGGCACCAGTGGTTGGTGGGAATGCCATGGACGCCATGATGGTCGACGTGACACATATTCCGCAAGCGCGGGTCTGGGACGAAGTCGTGCTCATCGGCGAGCAAGGTGAGGCGGAAATCGATGTGCACGAAATCGCCCGCTTGAAGGGCAGCGTTTCCTACGATATCCTGGCTGGCTGGCGAGGGAGAGTACCGAGGGTTTACAAATCGGGCCAGGGTTGATTTTCTGAGAGGATTTGTTTATCTTACCCTATTTAGCGAACGAATGACACCAGTCCCCATGAAACTTCTGTTTTCGGAATACAAGTCGGACTATTCGCATTACATCTTCCCTTACGCGATCTGGGCCATTCCTGAACCGCACGAAACGCCAGCCGGGATTTTTGCGCGCGGCTTTTTGCCGTCCTCGCGTGACTTTGAACGCTTCTATTTGTGCCGGCAGGTGCGGGTCGATCTTGGCCAGTTCAGGTTGTCATCAGAGAACCGGCGGATTCTGCGCAAGTGCAATGGCATCGACTACCAGCTGGTACCGCGTCATGAGTTCGACTTTTGCACGCGCTGGCGGGAGTTTTGCAAGAACTACGCTGACATCAAATTCGGTAAGGATGTCATGACCTACAAACGGCTCGACGCGCTGTTCGAGTCAGTCCTGGTGTCGCACCTGCTGGTGTTTACCGATACGGCGACCGGCGAGAATGTTGGGCTCGTGACGCTTTACTGTGAGAAAGAAAAGTTCGCCTATTACACCTACTCGTTCTACGATTTGAACTATTACGCCCGCAATCTCGGCATGTATATCATGACTTCGGCGGTAGACCATTTTGCGCGTTCGCAAATGAAGTACATCTATCTTGGCACATGCTACTCGCGCACGGCGCTTTACAAGACGCAGTTTTCCGGTGCCGAGTTTTTCAATGGCTTCAAATGGTCCACGAATCTAAAGGAGCTAAGATACCTGATCGACCGGGATGACGGCGCCGTGACGCAGCACTTGCTTGAAACCGAAGCGTATCGCGAGAAGTTTTGCACCGGCACGCTGCAGTCCCTGGTCGATGCCAGTGTGTTCCCGAGTTTGACCGAATAGCCGGGCCATGAAAGCGCTAAGAGTTTCGAGTCTCGAGTCTCGGGCATCGAATCCTGAAAGACGCAATCTGGCAAGAAGGTGGCTGGAGAGGGGTGCGGTGCTTGGGCTCATCTGGGGCGTTTGCGCTATTGCGCCTCCCGTTCATGCACAATCTCCCAACGTGCTGCTGGACCACTGGGCGTATTCGTTTATCGACAGGTTGGAAACAAAAGGATTGTTCAGAAGCGAGGATTTCAGCACGCGGCCGTACTCGCGCCAGGCCTTTGCGGAGATCATTCAGCACGTTCACCATCGCACGCAGCATGATCCCGCGGTGCTCTCAGAAGTGGAGTGGGGCCTGTTCGAGCGCCTGAAAGGAGAGTTTCACGAGGAGCTCCGGGAGCTGGAAAGCGGAGACACTCCTCGGGCTGTCCTTGCTGCGAAGGAGGGCATCCAGGAGTCGCGGGGCACGAAACGAGACTCTGCCGCCTACCGCCGACTAATTGAAATCCAGGACAAAGAGAAGGAACCTCACCTCTACACCTGGCAAACCGAGGAGCTCACCGTCCATTTCGAAAGTACCTTTCGCCAACAGTTGCGATTCGAGTCGAGGGAGGCGGTGGATGTCGGCATTCCGACTTCTATCACCAGCGTTGGCCTGGGTGGGCGTGCCAACCTGAAGGGCAGCATGATCATCTTTGTCGATGCGTTTAGCGCGGTCCTGAGCGACACGGACACGCTCACCAACACGGTTTTCAATCCGTCCCTTGGGTTGCCGGTGACCGAAAAGGCGCTGGTGGATGTCGCGATTACCGACAACGCGACGGCCTACATCGCCTACCGCCTGCCGTGGTTCGATCTCGAGTTCGGCCGCGACCAGGTCGAGTGGGGGCCAGGCTTCCGGGGCAATCTGATGTTGTCCAGAAACTCGAATGTTTACGATCTGCTCAAACTGACGTTCCGCTACGGGCGAGCCAAGCTGGAGTATTTCCATGCTTTTCTCAACTCGGACAAGTCAAAATACCTGGCAGCACATCGTCTTGAAATCCGGCCTGTCCGTAACCTGCAGCTTGCCGTATCTGAATCGGTTGTCTATGGGGACCGGAGCGTCGAGCCTTTTTACCTCAATCCATTCGTGCCTATCATTATTTCTGAGCGCCACGTCGGCAACAAAGACAACAATATGCTCGGCTTTGATGGCAGCCTTTACCTGCCCCGGCAGCGCCTGAAACTCTACGGCGAAGTCTTGTTCGATGATTTCAGTTTTGCCAAGGACATTTTCGAGAGTTTTGGCAACAAATGGGGCCTCTTAGTCGGCGGCTATTGGGTGGACCCCTTCGGGCTGGCGAACACGGGCTTGCGGCTGGAGGCCGTGCGCATTCAGCCCTTTGTTTACTCCCATCGCACACCCGTCAACACCTATTCCAACTATAATAACACCCTCGGACACTGGCTGGGCCCGGATGCGGATGATTGGTATGTCGAGATTGCCCACCAGCCGCACCGCAACCTGCGATGGAGCGTCTCCTGGGAGCAACGCCGGCGAGGAGAAAACGACATCAACTTCGGCACACGTCCGGAAAATGGCCACGTGAAATTCCTGGACGGCCCGGCTGAACGGAACCGCGCCTACGGGATTGCCGGCGAGTGGCAATTGCACCGGGATGTTTTCGTTTCAGCCAGTTACCAGTACCTGCAGTCAAAGAATTTGCGCCGCCAGGACGGATTTGACCAGAACAATCACCGCTTGTTCTTGCGGCTCTCCGTGAATCATTAGGCTGTTCTTATTGTTTTGTTGTTCTATTGTTTTCCCATAATCCCAAAACTTGGTTGTTTCAAATAAAAACAACAGGTTACAAAGGATAAGAACTTTATACTCATT
>JBHHXT010000375.1:0-4053 GCA_046757165.1 bacterium
TTAAGAAGATGAAGGAGACTAAAGTTGGATATCACTAAATCCTTAGCCCTGTTCGAAAAAGCCCAAACCGTTCTCCCCGGTGGGGTGAACAGTCCTGTCCGGGCCTTCAAAGGCGTGGGAGGCACACCCTTGTTCATTTCACGGGCACAAGGCGCCTACCTGTTTGATGTCGATGGCAACCGTTTCATCGACTACGTCGGCTCCTGGGGTCCGATGGTCGTCGGACATACGCACCCTGATGTACTGGAGGCGGTTCAAAAGGCGGTTGCCAATGGGACGAGCTACGGCGCGCCCACCGAGGTCGAGGTCGAGCTGGCGGGCCAGGTCGTCGAGGCCGTGCCTTCGATCGAAGTTGTCCGTTTCGTCAATTCCGGCACCGAGGCGACGATGAGCGCCTTGCGGCTTGCACGCGCCTACACCGGGCGGGAGAAAATCATCAAGTTCGAAGGCTGCTACCACGGCCATGCCGACATGCTTCTTGCGCAAGCAGGCTCCGGCGTGACTACCCTTGGCCTGCCGGACAGTCCGGGCGTGCCGAAGGCGACGGTCAGCAACACGCTGCTGGCCAAATTCAACAACCTCGACTCTGTAGCGGCGCTTTATGAGAGATACCCGCAAGAGATCGCCGCCATCATCGTCGAACCCATTGGCGGGAACATGGGGGTGGTGGTGCCGGAGCCAGGGTTTCTGTCCGGTCTGGCTGAGATGTGCCATGCTCACGGTTCCCTGCTTATTTTTGACGAGGTGATGACCGGATTCCGTGTCGCCTACGGCGGCGCGCAGTCGTTGTTCGGCGTGACGCCAGACTTGACCTGTCTGGGCAAAATCGTCGGAGGCGGGTTTCCCGTGGGGGCTTACGGCGGCAGAAGAGAAATCATGGAATGGATCGCGCCGGTCGGCCCGGTCTACCAGGCCGGCACGTTATCAGGAAACCCGGTGGCCATGACAGCAGGCCTGGAAACCTTGCGAATCCTTCAGCGGCCGGAAAGCTACACGAAACTGGAGGCCCTGTCCACGCAGCTCGAAGATGGATTGGCGCAAGCGGCGCAGGATGCCGGTATCCCCGTCTATCAGACACGCGTCGGCTCGATGTCCTGTCTGTTCTTTGCTGAGGAAAAGGTCGTCGATCTCAGTACGGCGAAGACATCAAATACGGACAGATATGGCCGCTTCTTCCATGAGATGCTGAAACGAGGATCCTACTTTGCCCCGTCGCAGTTCGAGGCCGCTTTCATCTCGCTTGCGCATACCACCGATGACATTGCAAAGACCGTTTCAGACGCCCATGAGGTGATGAAAGGGATCTAATCGAATGGGTCTCAAGCGGCGGCGCTAACTCTGCCATACTTGCGCACGGCCTGGACCAGCGCGTGGATATTCGTTTCGGGAACGTGAAACGGGATCTCGGGTCCCTGATTGCCAATGATGAGGCCGCCAGACGGCCCCCACCTGTCCACGAGTTTCTTGACCTCGAACTCGACTCTTTCCGGAGACCAACGCAAAAGCTTGATGTTGTTGATGTTGCCCATCAGGGCCGTGGCGCCTCCGGCCAGGTCGCGGCAGGCCGTCATGTCATCAGTCGAGCCGAGCAGAAACAGATGCGCGCCCTTGCCGTTCAAGAACTGGATAAACTCCTGCCCTTCGCCAACAAATTCATAGCCGATGAAGCCCTTGATTCTTGCAAGCAGCTCTGTAATAACGGGCAGCGCCTTCTGCTCGAATTCGTGCCGGCGAAGGATTGAATTGGAGGCGATGCCGTCGGCGATGACAATAATATCAGCGCCTGCCTCTAACTGCATGTTGGCCCAGCGCGAGGTGTACTCGATACAGACATTCATCAGGTGGGGAAAATAGGTTTCAAATTCGCCCTCACGTGAGAAAAGAAGCTTGATGTACTTCTCTGTCCCCATCAACATACTGGGCAGGCTGAATGAGCCAATGACGCCGCCGATGATCAGCTTGTCACCTTTTACCCGCCTGGCAAGGGTTTCGAGGCATTTTGCCGTTTCAACGAGCTGCTCGTGATTTCCAGGTTCGGGCGGCTTCAAACCGGCGAGGTCTGAGAAGTCCCGAATACACATCCGGTCAACCGAGGGCGGGCCGGTTTCGAAGTAGCGCAAACCGGCGCCGAACGGCAGGACATCTTCCACCACATGCGGGAAGCCGAAAACTGCATCATGGTCGTACTTCTCGAGCAAACGCATCTGGCCTTCCGCAAGATGCTTGCCACGACGAAAATATCTCTCCAGGGGCAGCCTGAGTTCTTTTGCGCCCTGCATGACCAAGACTGGAATGACCGGAAAACGGTCCGGCGGGGCAAATTGGATGGCTGCAACGCAACGCTCGAGGCTATTCATGCTGATTTCCCTCTCCAAAAACATAATTTGCCAGATCAACACCTTCTGCCGCGGAGCAAGCGACGAAGTTCGCCCTGACGGTCTCGTTGAGTCTCTCATCGATTAAGAAGGGTGCCCCCCCGACCATGATTTTGATATCCTGGCGGCCCATGTCATCGAGCTGCTGGCGCAATTTTGTGACTTCGGAGGCCGTATGGAGCAAGAGCGCCGAGATGCCGATCAGTCTTGCGTCATGCTCGAGCGCCGTTTCGATCAGCTTGTCATTGCAGACGCTCATGCCAAGGTCGAACACACGATAGCCTGTCGCCTGCAGCAGGACGCCGACCATCTTTCTTCCAAGGGAGTGATAGTCACCAAAAGCGTTGCCAAGGACAATCGTTCCTCGGCCAGAGTCTCGGGTGTGACCGACCTCGACACCCGGGATGATCTTGTCTAATATGTCTTCCAGGATGGTCCCGTTTATGTACAATTCTGACAGGGTCAGTTTTCGCATCTTCTGTTCGTACATGATTCGCTCACATACGGTTGCGACGACATCCAGCAGATGCAAATTCGTTTCTCCGGCCTGGAGTGCTGATTCTATCAGGCTCGAGCTTTTCTTGTGGTCTTCGGTCAGGATGGCCTGGTAGAGGTCTGTCATCAGTTGACCGGCAACTGCAGTATCGTGTGGCGAGCCAGAATCTGATACAATCTTGTGGTGCAACCCGAGGCTTCGCGTCACATATCTTTTGAGATTGTCGCAGGAAATGGTGGCCTGTTGCAGCGAGTATTCCATGCTGTCAACGTGTTCCAGGGTGGCCAGGATGTCTTCCATGTGTGCAAAGGCGTCGACCATTCTGTGGATCTGAGCTTCGACGCTCAGGGCCATCTCCCCGGCCTTTGTCAAACGCTCCTGGCTCTGGTCGAACCTGCTCAGTTGCCTGGTGAGGTCTCTTTCAAATCGTTGGAGGATTTGGGTGAAACTTTCAATCGAGCTGTAAACCTCGGTACTCGATCTCTTTGATTCCGCTGACAGGGCCCGGACTTCGTCCGCAACCACAGAGAATCCCCGGCCATGCTCACCCGCTCTCTCAGCTTCGATCCTGGCATTCAGGGCCAGAAGCTTCGTCTGGTCCGCCAGGTCTTGAATCACGCTGACAAATTTTGAGAGTTTTTCACCGGTGTGTTTGAGTTTGCCAAAAGTCATTGCCGTCTCCCGGAAGGCGTTTGCGACACTGCTCATTTCCTGCGTCGTCTGCTCCGTCATATGAGCGAATTGTTGTGTCGAGGAGGTAATGAATTGGATGATCTCCTGGCCTTCGACCAGCGTCCTGGCGAAATGGTCGCGTTGCGCGGCGGCATCGGTGGACCGGGTCCCGACGCGCCTCGCGAGCTGCTGAATGTGGGAGATGTTTGCCTCCAGGTCCTTCGCAATATTGCTTGCTGTGAGAATGCTCTTCTCCAGTTTCGACAGGACCTGACCGTTGCCACCTGCACCATTTTCTTCTTCTTGAGCCATCTTGTTTTTCCAGTTTTACCCTGAGCCGAGATGGAGTTGCCTATTCATCGACATCCAGGTGTTTAGACTGTAGGCTATCCGACGGTTAGGTTTTGCGCAATGCCTTAACCCGGACAAGCCGGAACCAAAAAAAGAAATTCAAAAGCTCACGCAAAGTCGCAGAGACGCAAAGAATACGCAAAGGTTTTTCTTTGCGAT
>JBHHXT010000376.1:0-4019 GCA_046757165.1 bacterium
CTCATCGGCCAAACCATTGCCGGCAAATACCGCCTGCTCAGCCATCTCGGCTCCGGCGGCTTCGGCAGCGTCTTCGTGGCGGAGCATGTGGTCTCAGGACAGCTCATCCGCAAAGTGGCCGTCAAGATCACGAAGCGGTCGTTGGGCCCCGAAAATTCGGCGACCGATTTGTTCAGCGATGCCCTTCTGCTCGGTCGCATCACCTGCGAAAGCGCGGACACCGCGGGCAAGGGTCATTTGATGAATTTGTACGACCTCGGGGTGCTGAAAGAGTTCGACAACCGGTGCTATATTGTGATGGAGTTCATCGACGGCAAAATTCTCGCGGACCACATCCGGCTGCTGAGCCGGTGTCCGGTGGCGACCGGCGTGCGCTGGGCCAAACAGTTGTGCAAAGGTCTCGCCGTGCTGCACCGCCTCGACCCGCCGGTCATTCATCGCGACCTGAAGGCCGACAACGTCATCATTTCAAAAACCAACGAGCTGAAGATCATCGATTTTGGGCTTGCCTGCCGTCTCGACAGCATCACCGGCTTTGCCCTGGGCACGGCCGGCGAAATCCACCACATGGCGCCCGAAGTTTTTATGAACAAAGGCACGTGCGCGTCAGATGTCTTTTCGGTCGGGGTCCTGCTCTATGAACTGTTTGCCGGCGTCAATCCGTTTCAGCCGGACAAAGATGAAATGCGGCGGCCCAAAGAGGCGCGGCGGACCCATCAATTCACGCTGCGCTACCGCAAGCAGCCGGAACCGATCCGGCCCCGTAACATCGAGGTTGATGAGCAATTGCAGGCGATCCTGTTCAGGTGTTTGCGGCCCAAACCAGAGGAAAGATATCCGGACGCCAGCGCGCTCTTGCACGCCCTGACCGCCTGGGAGGACGGCAAGCAAACCGACCCGCACCGGGCCGCTCTCGAGTCTGGCCGGTCGTTGTTCGAACAAAAGCACTATCTCGAGGCGAGTCGAAAACTGCAATCGATCTTGAAGATGCCTGGCGCAATAGAGGACAGGGTGTTATTCGAGACGTGTTGGCTTCTCGGGCAATGTCAGTTGGCGCTGTATCAGGAATCTCACGACCGGGAGCAGGCGCAGCACGCGCTGCGTTCCCTGCAGCAAGCCGAGAAGCTCAATGAACAGCATGTCTTCCTGAAATCAGGAGCCGAATTGTCCAGCCTGTTGCGCCATTTGAGCGTTGCACATCAGGCGCTCGAGCTTACAACGCTGGCAGAACAGTACAAACAACGCGCGGAGAATTTGAGCTGATTCCCATTTGCAAGAGAATGAAAACTGAATCCTAAAACCAAAGATTTCACGCAAAGACGCGAAGGCGCAAAGGGTTCGCAAAGAGAATCCTTTGCGTATTCTTTGCGGCTCTGCGCCTTTGCGTGCGCGCTGAATCTTTGTTGGTTCCGGCTTGTCCGGCTTATGGACTAACAGCCTAAGCCGGACGAGCCGCAACCCGAAAGGTCTTTTCCTAAACCGAGCGGTTCCTGAGCGGGGAGGACGGTGTACAAGCTTCAGCTTGCTGGGGTGAGGGGAAAACACGCTAAAGCGTGAACACCCCAATTGTGAAAACCTGAACCTGTTTAGCCTACAGTCCAAATACCTGAATTCGTGAATAATTCAGACTGATTCAAAGAGTTAGAGTTTTTGCCAGGAAATGCACGCAAACAAAAAAAAACCAGAGACCTGCACAGCAGCCAGCCGCAGAGTCGACTCGTGGCATGAGGCTGTTCTTGCCTTCTCAAATGAACAGTACGAAGACGCCCTCGCGCAATTCAAGCGAGTGTTTGCGCAAACGGAGCAGGATGCGCCCGCACAGTTAGGAGCGGCGGTCTCAGCCTACCGTCTGGGTCGGCTGGAAGAAGCGGAGCAGCAGTGTAAGCGGGGAATACGCCTCGACGGCAAGGCTCCCTGGCCGCACTACTGGCTCGGACAGATCTTCGAAGCGAAGGCGCGCCTTGCTGCCACTACCGCCGAAAAAAGGCAGGTCAAATCCTCGCTGAAATCAGCCCTGCGGGAATATTGCAAAGCGGCGAAATGTTATGCGGGTGATCCCTCTCCCTTCTGGATTCCTGTCATGCAACTCATCCGGCGCCACCCGGAGCTGGGCGACGACATCATAGAACCTCAGGCAACGCGAGCGCTGAAAAGATTGCTGCCACAAAAAACAGAGACAGAAAACAGCTCTGCCATCCCGGTGGATGAAATGGTTTATGGTTTGCTGAAGCGGCGCGTACCGGAATCGGAACGCCCCGGAACGCAGCGCGTGCTGGCAAAACTGGCCGCCTCAGCCCACCTGCACCTGGAGCCAGAGAAGTACTTTCGGTTGGCGCAGTACTTTGCCTATCAGGGCGAGCCGGGTATGGCGCTCGAGTTCTTTCGCAAGAGTGACGGGCAGAACGGGCAGGAAATGGCCCGCGCCCATGTGCGATACCTGTGTTATCTGGCGGCGCAAACCGCTGAGACGGGGGACATGCGGGCGGCGTTCCGGTATCTGCGCGAGGCCAGAAGCGCGACAATCAACAAAGAGCTGAGCGGAGACCAGAATCTCATCGAGCAGGCCTACACCACGCTCAACCGGAATTTGTTTCTCAGAGATTTCTTGAGCTTCCTGAAGGGGGCGAGGCTCGCCCCCACATTCGATGTTAGCCGACTCGCCCATTTGTACCGCACGCTCGACTCCCATGCCAAATCGGCAACCCTGCGATTGAAACTGGCGTCGAGACGGACGCGCGAGGCCGGAGAAATCTGGCAGGAAATCTTGCACGACTCTGCCCGGGACCCCATTTTCAACCACTCGCTCGCTTTGATCTATCAGGAATGGGCAGCGGAGCTCGATCAGAGCGGCGAGGTGGAGAAGGCGCTGGCACACTGGCGGTGCTCACTAGCTTTTTGGCTGCGCATCCTCTGGCAGGAGGAATTTTGGCGCGAGATGAGAAAAGGGTGTGGTCTGGACGAGCCCGGATTCCAGCACCAACGGCAGGTGCTGCTCGAGAACCTCTTGCAGCGCCACTTGCAGAAGGCTGAGGAATATCTCACTCGGGGCCAGAACGAAGCAGCAGAAGGTCACTTCAACCTGCTACAAACAGTCTGTGTTGAAAATGAGCCCGGCCTCCCTCGTCAGCAGGCTGGAGAGCTACGAACAGCGCTGACGCAGCTCAGGGAAAAATGGACCGACAAATATATTCAAGACGCACGGGGGGAGCTAGAAAAGGTAGAGAACTTGGCGACGGGCATCAGGCAAAACTATGGCACCGCCGTCAAGACGGTTCAGAGGCTGCTCGACATCGATCGAGAAAACACAAGAGCGCTTCACTTTGTCGTCGACTGCTACAACAACTGGTGCAGCGACCTCTTTTCAGCCAAACAAACCGAGGAGCTGGAGACCGTCGCACAACAATCCATTCCTTATGGCGACGCGCTCAGCAACCAGCTCGAGCCCGGCGCACCCCATGTGCCGGAAAATCAGACGCTCGTCAGCCACCTGATGATTCGTGGTATTTTCGCAGAAACCGAGCTGCAGAACCAGATCGTGTTATTCCAGAAAGGGTTGGAATTCTGCCCCGGCCATGAAGAATGTGAGTATTGTTTGCAAGAGAAGAAAAAAGAGCTCTCCGAAGTCGCCTACCGGGACAAGCTCGAAGAAGCAGGGGCACTGGCTGAGCTGGGATTGTTCGAAGATGTGATTGACCGTTTGCAAACCATCCCGGAAAGCTACAGTCAGTACAATCTGGTCCGCCTGCTCCTGGGACGCGCCCTGGCGCAAAAAGGAGACAGCCTGGCGGCTTCCACCAGCAAACGCGCCCTTGCCTTGTACAACCAGGCGCTGGACCATTTGGAAAAAATCTCCACCGAGGAGGAGGCCAGAGACAACCTTCAAAGAAGATTGGCAGACGTCCATCTGCGCAAGGGGATGATTCTGGAGAAGCTTGGCAAGAAAAGAGAAGCACAAGTTTGCTACGAGAAAGCAAAAACGATTCGGGAAATGCATGAATAGGAGGTTTATATCTCCCGTT
>JBHHXT010000377.1:0-4004 GCA_046757165.1 bacterium
TTTGCTTTTTGAGACCAGATGAGACTCATCTCGAAGATGAGTCTCATCTCGCTCATTGTTTCCTCCTCACTGGTTAGACTGCGTCGGAACGGGGGTCTTTCGAGAGCTTCGATGCTGGGAACACGTACTGCCAGCCCCACTCTTTGTTGGCGTTGCGGTAGGGCAGCTCCCAGAGTTGCCGGGCTCGGTTCCATTTTCCCCCGGCTGCGCGCACCTTCTTGCCGAGCGCCACTTCGCCATAGTTGATGCGGATGTGAGTCAGGCTCTCAGGCGGTACCCAGGGCGAGGACTCGACGATGAGCTCGACTGTTTTCGTCTTGATGTTCCGTTGCCGGTCATTGCGATAGCGGACGCACACCAGGTTGTCGCCATATTGCTCGAGCAATTTTTTGGTGCCCGGCTCCCCGGGTTTCAGCTTTCTCATCTATCCGGCCCTGTTCACGAGAAAGACATTGCTTGACAATTGCCGATCCCTTCGCTTTCTCCCTTGCTGAGAATCAGAGGTCGTCGCCGCAGATGGATGCAATCGAGAGTGGAAATCGTAGTTGAAGATAGGGATTGATGAAAAGTAGCGAAACGTGACGAGAATATCAAGAAAAAGTTCAGGCGGAGAGCCCCGCAGAAGGCGCGGGATTAACAACCGGAAATTCTAAATCCGAAGCTCTAAATTCAAAATTCATGAACCACGAAGGGCGCGAAGGACACGAAGAAAAGCAGAGGGTGCACACCGGAATTCTTGCTGAAGTTTCTGGCCCATATTCCTTCCTGCACTTCGTGTTCTTTGTGAGAATAAGTTCTATATGGACTAACCAATTGCGATTCCCCACAAAAACACGGTCAGAGACCGCGTTGGATCACCTCCTGCATGCTAGTCGGGGCACAGAATCTGTGCCTCTGCGCCAGCCAGCAAATGCGCTGCCAGCACCTCAGCCGGATGTTTGGCTATCCGGCCCGTCCCATGCTCGATCTGCTGCCGGCAGGAGACCCCGGGCGCTACGATTTGCCAGCCTGCTTTATTTGACTCGACCGCTTCAAACAGCTTGCGCCGGCCCATGGCCAGCGAAAGCTGGTAGTGCTCCTTCTCGAAGCCAAAGGCGCCGGCCATTCCGCAGCAGCCAGAATCCACCACCTCGACTTCAGCGCCGGGAATCATGTTCAGCATGGCGACCGTGGGTTTCAGACCCACAAGCGCTTTCGCGTGGCAGTGGCCGTGCAGCAGAAAGGGGTCCTGTGCGTAACTCAGCGGCAGGGTTAGGTGGTCGCTTTCCTGCTCCCTGGTCAGAAACTCCTCCAAGAGGAAGGAGTTTTCCGCCAGTGCCCGCGCCCGGCTGTCCGTCACCAAATCCGGATACTCCTCGCGGAAGGTCAGGACGCAGCTCGGTTCGCAGCCCACGATGGGGATGCCCTGGTCGACCACGCCAGATAAACGTGCAAGATTTTGCTGCGCACACGCCCGGGCGTGCCCGAGCATGCCCTTCGAGATGAAGGGCCGGCCGCAGCATTTTTTGTCCGGCAAAACCACCTCATAGCCAGCCGCTTCCAGAAGCTGGACGGCTGCAATGCCAACCTGCGGATAGTTGTACGTCATAAAGGTGTCATGAAAAAGCGCGACCTTCTTGTTGGAAAGGGGACGGCGAGAGCGCTGGTGAGCTGAACACCACCTGGTGAACGTTTCTCCGGCAAACGGCGGCAAGCTGCGGTGGCAGGAGATTCCCAGGAGTTGTTGCATGAACCAGCGCATGGGCAGGGTTTTCAGCAGCCAGTTGGAGACCGGTGAGGTGGCACAGCCGATCTTGTTCAGGGTTTCGACGTGGCCAAAAAACCGGTCGCGCAGGGACAGGCCGTTGGCCCGGTGGTAGTGGTAGAGGAATTCCGCTTTCACCTTCGCCATGTCGACGTTGGTCGGGCACTCGCCCCTGCACCCTTTGCAGCCAATGCACAGGTCGAACACCTTGTGCATGCGCTCGCTGGTAAACTCCTTGTAATCCAGCCGGCCGGAGAGCACGGCACGCAGGGCATTTGCGCGGCCGCGCGTCGAATGCTCTTCCTCGGCCGTCACCATGAACGAGGGGCACATGGTGCCGGTATCGCGCTGGCGACAAACGCCGTTGCCATTACACATCTCGATGGCGGTGGCGAATCCGCCTTCCGGGGCAAAATTCAGGAACGTGGAAATCCCGGCTGGCTTATCGTGCAGGGTGTCGCGCAGGTTTTCGGTCAACTGTTGCGCATCAACGATTTTTCCGGGGTTGAGGATATTCCCGGGGTCGAAGGTGCGTTTGATTTCCCTGAAGGCCTGGTAGAGTTTCGGCCCGAACATCTTTTCGTTAAAGCAGCTCCGCGCCAGGCCGTCGCCGTGCTCGCCGCTGAACGCGCCCCCGTATTTGAGCACGAGGTCGCTGACCGCTTCTGCGATCGAGCGCATGGCCCCAATGTCTTCCTGAGATTTCAGGTTGAGCATCGGGCGGATGTGCAGCAGGCCGACGCTGGCATGGGCGTAGTAGCACGCCTCGGTGCGGTGGTGCTTGATGACCTGATCGAAGTCGCGAATGTAGTCGGCCAGACGGTCCGGAGCCACGGCTGTGTCTTCGACGAAGCCCACCGGCTTTCTCGCTGCCCGCGTGCCGAGCAGCAGTCCCAGACCGGCCTTGCGAACGTACCAGACATCCGCTTGCTCACCTGCTTCGACCGCCTGAACATGGGCGTACCCGATTCGGTTCCCGGCCAGATAAGCGACCAGATTTGCCAGCCGTTCTTTCAGCTCCCCCCTGGAATCGCCCTGAAATTCGACCAGCAGCAAGGCCGCCGGCCGGCCTTCGACAAATGTCATCCTACGCGCATACTCCCGGGTCGCGCGCGTCAAATTGATGATGATGTCGTCGATCAGCTCGACAGCAGAAGGGTTGAATTCCAGAATGGGGGAGACCGCCTCCAGCGCACCAAACAGGTCGTTGAAATGGATGATGCCCAGCACCCGCCGCCGGGGTTTGGGCACAAGATTCACTTTCACCGCGGTCACCACGGCCAGCGTCCCTTCTGAGCCAACGATCAGGTTGCTCAGGTTGAACGGTTTTTCGCCGGTGAACGCATCCAGATTGTAGCCGCCGACGCGTCGCAAGATCTTCGGGAAACGGTTGTCGATTTCATCTTTGTTCTCCCGGCCGATTCTCTGTGCGGCAGCGCAAATCGAATTCAGCCTCCCGCTCGCTTCAGAGGCCCGGCGCAAACCCTCTGCGGGCATCTCTGTCAGAGTGGCTTGCGAGCCATCGGAGAGCAGCACCTCCATCTCCAGAATGTGGTCGATGGTCTTGCCGTAAACAACGGAACGTGCGCCCGAGGAATTGTTGCCGATGAGCCCGCCCAGATTTGCCCGGCTGCTGGTGGCCACGTCCGGACCGAAGAAGAGATCGTATTGGCCCACGTGGTGGTTGAGCTGGTCCAGAACTACGCCAGGCTGAATGCGCGCCCACCTTTCTTCCCGGTTGACTTCGAGGATTTTGTTCATGTACTTGGAAAAGTCGATGATGATCCCGGCGCCGATCGACTGGCCAACAAGGCTGGTGCCGCCGCCACGCGGAACGATGGCAACGTCATGCTTGTTAGCAATTTCCACGACGGCCTGAGCGTCTTCGGCGGTTCTCGGGAGGATCACCCCTTTGGGCTCGATCTGGTAAATGCTGGCATCTGTGCTGTACAAGACCCGTGAATATTTGTCAAAGCGCACTTCGCCTTGCACACGCTTGCGCAGCTCCTGAACGATTTCTTCCATTCTTTCTTCTCTGGTTCCTTCTCGAAAACAAAGAGCCGTTGCCCGTTGGCTTTTGGCTGTTGGCCTCGAGCTTGCTGCCAACGGCTGAATCGTACCCTGGAAACAAACACAGCCGTGGAGATTGTCTGCCTTCAAGGTTTCGTTGTCGGGGGGGACACTTGACCAGAATTGGGCTTAGAAAAATCAGGCATGATCATACTTCGTCCAGGATACTTTGAAACGAATTGTAGTCGAT
>JBHHXT010000378.1:0-3988 GCA_046757165.1 bacterium
TCATTTCATTGAGGGCGCTTTCCTTCTTGTGCGCCGTCGCCTTCAGGGCACTGAATGCCCGTTGTCTATTAAGAAGCATAAGAATCACACTCCTATCTATCTTGTTCTTGAACGTTGCTTCACTTTCTACGGGGTACGTCAGATTCATGGCAGGGTTTCATGCGCCCAAGAAATGGTGGCCGTCAGGACAACCCCGGGGGAGCACATTTTTACGAAGGAGCCAGGCGATGCGCAGTTGAACGCGTTTGCAAGATGGCTGCAAATTTACGGCGGGAGGGTCAATAATCTGGCACAAAAGCAAGACCGCGTGTTTCGTCTTTGTAGCGGGTAGCCCCTACGGCTGGACTCTCATAAACACAAAAGAGACGTACTTCGTCTGGTCCTTCTCCACTTTCACGATGACGTCTTTCGGTACAGAATTGAACCCATCTCGTTTGACTTCGATGGTGTGGGATCCTACCGGCAGCTGGACCTTCAAGGGCGTGGTGTTGTGCTTCTGTGGCCAGGGCTTGCCGTCGACATAAACATAGCCAAATCCGTACTGCGCCGCATTCTTGAGCGAAATGGCGACCCGGCCAACTTCCTTCTGGGTGAAGTCGTGCTTGACGCGTAGCACCTGGCCGATCTTCAAGTCGATTTTTTGCTCATGGCTGACCTTGAGCCGGGCATTGACCAGGCGAATGGTGTGGGGTCCGCTTTTGAGCGACACCCGCGCCGGGGTCGGCCCTTTGTGCAAAACCCCGTCGATAAAGATCTGGTCCGCACGGGGAACCGCATCGATGAGCACCGTGCCGAATTGATCATTCTTGGCCTTAATGTCCAGGGTCACGGTGGGCATGTTTTCTTTCACCGTGATTTTTTGTGTTCTGGTGGTGTAGCCTTCTTTGGAAACCTTGACATTGTAACGCTTGTTGATATGGAGCTTGTGCACGACCAGCGCCCCACTCCTGGAAGTTTTGCCGACAAAACGGTTGTCGACGAAAACGTTGGCATCCATCGGCTGATTGTTGGACTTGACATAGAAGCTCACCGAGGCGGTTTTGAGTGGTCCGGGTTCAGGTTTCGGCGGCGGGACAATATTCCGGGTGGCGGGCTTTTGGGTTGTTGGTTTCGTTGCCACCCTGCTCTTTGGTGGCTTTCCGGCCGATTTCTTGATTTTGTCCGGTGTGCGCTGTTTTGCCGCAGGGTTTGTCCTTCCCCCTTTCTTTTCCCGTGTCGTCGTCGGTTTTTCAGTTCTTGCCGGTTTGCTCTTCTTGGGTTTCTGGTTCTCTGCTGCGAGCAACCGGTCCGTCTCCAGGCCGTTGGCGGGTTCTGTCAAGCCTTCGTAGAATTCACCAGGTGACCGATTTTGTTGTGATTCTGGGTTGTTGGTTTGGTTGAGCCGGGAGTCGTCTTGCTCCACGCCGAGCTCTGCCGACGGGTCGTAGTCTTGTAGTCCATCGACTGAGCCCGAACGGGTGTTCAGAAACGGCAGCGGAATGTAGTTGGTGACAAACAAGATGAGGATGACAAGAAAGAGCGCCCCTGCACCGGTAAGAGCGAATTTTTTGGAAAGAATTGGGCCCACCGAGCTGAAGTTCAGCTCTAGCTTCTTGTGTTCGGGTTCGTCGGAGGGATCGCTGCCAAAATATTTTTCGCTGTACGAGGGGGCGAGAGCAATCTCGACTTCGTTTGTAATCGACGCGTTGGCCGAGTCTGGCAGGTGTACTTTCTTCAAGGCCTCCAATGCCTGCAGAAATTCTCTAACATTCTGAAAACGCAGCTCGCGATTGCTGTTGACCGCATTGGTGACGACGTTTTCTAGCTCACGCGGCAGCCCGATTGCATCGACATTGATCGGCGCTAACACGCCTTTCAAATGGCTTGTTTTGATCGCTTCGATGGTGTTGCCGGCAAAAGGATGCTTACTGGTGAGCAATTGGTGCAGAATGATTCCCATAGAATAGATGTCGGCTCGCCCGTCCGGGGGCTCGCCAGGGTGGTAGTACTCAGGCGCGATATAGTGTGCCAAATAGAGCGATTCTTTGTCTCTCTTCTCCAGAATGGCGGGAACAGACCAACTGAAGCCAAAATCATCGATTTTGATGGCGCCATCCGGCTTGATATAGATGGAATCAGGGTTGAGAAAGCCATGCACCAGGCCGTGCAGGTGCGCATTTCGCAGGGTCTTGCCGAGGATGGAAAAAATCTCCAACAGGTCTTCCAGCGACAGGGAAAATTCATCCAAAATCAGGGCGCTAAGTGATTCTAGCTGGTTTGGCTCGCAGGCAACATAGTAGAATTCCCCCCTTGGATCGTGACCAAGGTCAACGATGTTGATTATGTTAGGATGGTTGAGGTGCTTGATAATGCGAGCGTTACCCAGGAAGTTACTGATGTCGCTTTCGTTGTCGCTGAGCTCTTTGTCGAGAACCTTGAGGTGTACCGGGTAGCCACTCTTGCGGTCGACCGCATCATAGACCGTGTAACAGGCCTGGTGAGCTAATTGACCTTTGAGCGTGTATTTATCTGAATTCGGAACTTCCATATGACCCTGCCGTTGTTGGCGCACTGTATACCATTGCTGTTGCTTGTCTTACGTCCCTCCGAGATAATCTATGTACAAAATAACTGAAATGCAATTTCTTTTTATAGAAAAAGATTCCTGACTAATGTATTGGCACCACGGATATTTTTGGTTTTAAACTACTTACTTGGTTTATCGGAGTCAGGAAGCAAATTGTTTAAGCGGCTCACAGGCGCCCTCCGCACGTAGCCATGAAGGTCGCTTATGAAACAAAACATCCCGGTGAAACTCGGTGGCTTCGGTGAAGTTGGGTGGATAGGAATTGCTTGTGCCGTGATCTTCTGCCTCCGTCCTTTTTGGCCTCGAATCTGGACATGAAACTTTGTCGCCGAATTCTGGTTTATATCAAGCAACAAACTGGCACATGCTTTTTCAAGAAAAGTCGGCAAAAGAATGAGACTCTCCCTGGTTGCCTTCCTGTTTTTGTCCTGCCTTTGGTGCACCTCAGAGAAGAAACACAACAACGCTGAGCTGTCGCTCCCGATATCGCTGTCCGACACCCAGTTCAAACCCTTGCGTGAATTGGTGGACGCCGGGCTGCAGAGTCGATTGCAACAGGTTCTGATTCAAGATTCAAACTGGTCGCGTTTGATCAGCAATAAAAAGATGGCGGTCGGTGTCGTCGATCTGCGTGACCCGGCGCACACAAAATTCGCGCGCGTCAACGGCGATGTCATGATGTACGCTGCCAGCCTGCCCAAGCTGGCGGTCTTGCTCGCCTCCTGCGAGGCGATTCATGCCGGCACGTTGCAAGACACCCCGAAAATTCAGGCCGACCTCAAGCTCATGGTCAGTCGCTCCAACAACCCGGCGGCCACCCGGATGATCGATAAGCTTGGATTTGCACAAATTGAGCGCGTTTTGACCAGCTCGCACTACAAGCTCTACGATCCGCGGCAGGGGGGCGGATTCTGGGTTGGCAAGCGGTACGCACACACCGGCAAGCGCTATCCGGACCCGCTGAAAGGCCTGACCCACGCGGCTTCGGTGACGCAAGCCTGTCGCTTCTACTACCTGCTGGCCCTGGGAAGGTTGGTTAACGAGCAAGAATCGCGGCGCATGCTCGATATCTTGTCAGATCCGGAGATCGAGCATAAATTCGTCCTCACGCTCAAAGAACTGGCACCGGAGGCGAGGCTCTACCGCAAGTCCGGTACCTGGCGCCAGTGGCACTCTGATTCTGTCCTGGTCTGGGGGCCGGATTGGCGGCGGTACATCCTGGTGGGATTGATTGAAGATTCAAACGGAGAACATATTTTGCGGGAGCTGGTACGGGTGGTGGAAGATGTTTTGGGTGATGGCGGCGGTAGATAGTCGGTGATAAGAAAACCAGGCATAAACTGGGGTCTTCGCTCCGCCTGCATGGGCTTGCGGGCGGCAAAAGGTAAAATATCCCACACGGATCAAAAAACCACACGGATT
>JBHHXT010000379.1:0-3974 GCA_046757165.1 bacterium
CTCGCTGGGGGCAACTCGTTGCTCTTCACCAACGATGAATTCTTTGCTGACCTCGATGATTCTAAATTCAAACGTCCTTCTATCTTTGGTCGTAACCCTCACCAGATCACCGCTCTTCAGCGTGGTTTGCGCGGCTTCTGGTTCCAGGCGCACGAGTTCACGTTTGTAAACGCAGGAAGTTGAAAACAAATAGCACAGCATCAGAAACGGAACGAACGTCTTCCCTGTCGGGCCCATTCTTTCGTACCCTCCTTCGCGAATTGGCACTCGCGCGATTGCACAACAACGATCTCAATAAACCCTGAAATCAAACTCCAAATTCTCCCGGCGCGAAGTCGGCGTTTGCTGGCCATTGGTAAGCTTTTGAACTTTTTTGATGACGTAATCGCGCAATTCTGAAACCCAAACCTCGCCATCTTTGTTGCCGTCGGCGTTCATTGTTTTCAATCCTTCGAGAATAGCGTAGGTGAACACGCCGTTTTGCCACTCAGGTGATTCCAGGGCAAACTCTACCCCGCTCGCCGAGGAAATCACCATGGCGCCAGAACCGCGCCGCAAGTCCGCGAACAATTCCTGTAACAACTGGAAGGAATTATGCAGGCCCAGACTTTTGGCCTTTTTTACCGCTTTGAACCCCCGAAAAGAACGGGACTTCACGGTTCCTTCGTTAAACGTATTGGAGGCGACTAGCTCTATTTCTTCTTTGTCCAGCTCGCCGGAATGGCATGTGTCCATCAAAAGCAGCTTCTTGCGGGCAGGGATTCCATCCAACAGTCCTTCGATGGTTTCATAGGGCAGCCCGCTGCGGGACGGTTCGTCAAAATCGATATCCGTGGTGGCAAAATAGTAGTCGAGATTATCATCCAGCAGGCCATGGCCGGCGGCAAACAGGATGACTTCATCATCTACTCTCGACGCCAGCAGGAACTCTCTGGCCCTCAGGATGCTTTCCTTGGTAGCTGCCTGGTCCAAAAATGGAAGGACTCTTATCTCGGCGAACTCGGCCTTGCGCTGCTGCAAGAACGTGATCAGATCACGGGCATCTTTGGAGGCATAGGTCAAATCATAATCATCATCGCGGTAGTCAGAAACTCCGATCGCAACCACGTACAGATCAGGTCTGGCAACGGCGCCGGTGTAATTGATTTCGAGGGTCTCTCTGAGCGATTCGACACCTTTCTCGTTGTGCACCGACACCTGAATCTTGTTGGCGCCTGCGCTCAGCTCGAGGTTTACTTCTCTCTCCAGCGTACTTAGCTGCCGGTCCCGGAGATCGATTCCTCGCATGCCATAAACCGGGACATCATTTACAAATACATTCAGGCGGTCCAGCCTGTAGATGGAATCCCTGGCCGAGATATCGAGCGTGAGCATTTTCTGCTCGGTAGCGATGGGCAGATTTTGCGAGGTTATGGCAATTTCTGGCAGATGGAAATCCTCGCCGAGCATTTCCTCGGTGAAATTCATTTTGCGCAGACGCTTCTCGTAGGCCTTTTGATAAGCAGCAAGCAATTCTTGCGGCGCGTGTCCGAGGCGCTCGAGGACAATGTCGGGACGATTGAGTCTCAAGTCGAACTGCTCGAAAGGAAAGACTTGATCATCGATGTAAAAAGCGATTTTGTTCGTTGCGCTTTTGGGCGCAGCGTAGTAGTGGTCGGGCGTCGCAATAACGTAATTCTCTTCATCGATGGCGATGAAGCTGGCTATCTCCCGGTCCCGGGCCAGCTCCCAAAGCTTGACTCTGCCATCCGTGCTGCCGCTGACCAGAATCTTGCCATCCGCACCAAATGCGAGGGAGTTGACGCTGCTGGCGTGACCCACGAGTGTGACCGCGCGTCCCTTCTGCTTGACCATCCCGATGCCTGCGATCACGGCCCCAAGAGCTTCGTGCATGTCTGGATTTTTTCGGGGGAATGACTCGAGATCACGCTGCAGGGTGATAGTTCGGTCGTGACTGCCGCTGGCCAGCACCGTGCCATACGGGCTAAAGGCGACGGCCAGGACGGGATCTTTTCCCAAGCCAGCCAGCAGGTGGTGTTGCTGCTTCTTGTTAACATCCCAGACGGAGGTCCAACCGACATCAGTATCGCCACCATCCAATTCTCCGCCGCCCGAGGCCAGGAACCGGCCATCGGGGCTGAAGGCAAGAGAATGTATGGTGACATCGTCTACGTCTTTTCCGGATTTGAGCGTTTCCAGTCGTTTGCCATTGCTGACCTTCCATAGCCTGATAGTCTTGTCCCGGCTGCCACTGGCCAACATTCTGCCGCCCGGTTTGAAGGCCACAGCGTGCACGGGTCCCGAATGGCCCCGGAGGGTTCGAAGCTCTCGCCCGGTTTCCGTCCGCCAGAGTTTGATGGTCCGGTCATGGCTGCCGCTTGCCAGGAGCTCGCCATCCGGGCTAAAGGCGACAGAGCTCACCGTCTGCCCGTGTCCGGTCAGCGTGTGGAAAGGTTGGCCCGTGCGAAGATCCCAGAGTCGGACGGTTGCATCGGCGCCGCCGCTCGCCAGAAGTCCTCCTTTGGGATGGAATGCGATTGAGAAGATCTCACCAGAATGGCCACTGAGAACCCGGTTGATCTTACCCGCGCTCAAGTCCCAAATCACCACGGTCGAATTCGCCCCGGCGCTGGCCAGGAGCTTGCCGTCAGGGCTGCAAGCGGCGCGGGCCGACATGACCGGTGATCCGGCATACGCTAGCAGCTCGTTTCCCGTGCGGCTATCCCAAAGTCGCACGCTGCGATCATGGCCGCCACTGACCAGCATTTGGCCATCTGGACTAAACGCCACAGAGCTTATTCGGTCGGTGTGCCCCACCAGGGTTCGAAGTTCTGTGCCTGTGGCGACGTGCCATAACTTTATGGTCTTGTCCGCGCTGCTCGCCAGGACTTTGCCATCCGGACCATAAGCAAGCGACGGAATACTCCGGGCATGTCCCCTCAGGGTCATCAGTTCCTTGCCGGCGGCAAAGTCCCAAATTTTCAAGGCCCCGTCCTTACCGGCGCTGGCCAGATGGACACCATCCGGGCTGAATGCGACTGCGTTGATTGGAGCTGAGTGGCCCTTTAGCGTTCTGAATTTCTTGCCCGAGTCAACCTGCCAAAGTCCTATCTTCTTGTCTTTGGTGCCTGCTGCGATGAGCTTGCTGTCCGGGCTGAATGAAATCGAGCGGACCCACTCAGCCGTGCCAAAAAATTTCTTGATCGTACGAATCTCTTTGCCCGTGTCGACGCGCCACAACTTGATCATGTCGCCGCCGCTGGCCACGATCTTGCCATCCGGACTGAAGGCAACGCAGCCGACCCAATCGTAGACAACGTTCAATGAGGTATAAAGCGTGTGAATTTCTCTGCCGGTGTGCGCGTCCCAGAGCTTGACAACCCCACTTTCGATGCCACCGGCGATGAGATTGCCATCCGGACTGATAGCCAGGGAGTTGATGGTTACATTGCCCTGGCTGAACCAATCGCGAATCCCGGAATGTTTCGGAGAGGGGATGATGGTTCGAATCTCTTTGCCGGTTGAAACGTCCAGCAATTTGATGACCTCCGAGGCGCTGGCAATCATCTTGCCGTTTGAACTAATAGCCACGGCATGAATGGGAGAAGTATGACCGGTCTGGACAACGAGGTGCACTTTGCCACCAGCGGAGTCCGCTTCCGCGTACCGGGTCGAGAGTGATTTGTCCAGGGTCTTCATCAGGTCTTTGGCTGCGCCACATCCAATAAACATCCCCGAAATAATCAGCAGGCAAAAGAGTCGCGGGGCGCAGCGCATCGTCAATGAAAGAACAGGTTGGTTTTTCATCCTGTTACCCTCCTTTACACCGTTTCCGGTGATTTTTCGTCTCTCCGGGCTTACGCCTCAGCCAGGCAAAGACAGGGTGCGGTCATCCACATATTCTTTTGAATGATGAGACAAATCTATAGGCGCTTGGCGCCAGACATCGACAAAGTATTGTCGATATTTTTTTT
>JBHHXT010000380.1:0-3958 GCA_046757165.1 bacterium
TTTCTTATAGTATTATCAATAAAGTTTTGCAAAAGAGTGCAAAGAAAATAGAACGCGGATGACACGGATTTAACGGATCGGAACAGATTGGACTAAACGGAATGTGTCGAAGTTCAGTGGCAGGTAATTAGCTCATGATTTTTTTGGCTGTCCTCCAGAGACCAAATCCGTGTAAATCCGTTCTATCCGTCAAATCCGTGTTCCATTCATTTGCGGTTGTCAAATCCCGTGTTTTATACGGGGCTTCGCCGCGCTGGGTGAAAATCAAAATAATTGTTCGTTCCTAATACATTATCTCTTAAGATCTGTGTTTTATCAGTGTAAATCCGTGGCTCAAATATATTCTGAAGCGTCAAAACCTTGCTAAACAAACACCATGTTGTCGGCTTGTCGTACGGGTAATTAATTGCCGAAACTCCGGCTTTACACCATCTTTCACCTGAACCTCGCCTACTCTTCCATCGAAGAAGAGCAGCGCCCTGAAATCGTGCGGCGCTGCTACTGGCCCCTGTTGGAACTGGCCACCCGGTTGAACGTGCCAATCGCGGTCGAAGCCAGCGGTTACACCCTCGAAACGATCAACCAGATTGATTCCAGCTGGATTGCTCACTTGCGAGAGGCCATCCAGCGAGGGGCATGTGAATTCATCGGGAGCGGTTACGCACAGACCATTGGCCCACTTGTGCCAGCGGAAGTAAATGCCGCGAACTTACGGCTCGGAAACGAGGTCTACGAACGGCTCCTGCAGGTTCGACCCACGATTGCCCTGGCCAATGAACAAGCCTATTCGGCTGGTTTGCTGCAGCACTATCTAAACGCAGGTTATCAGGCGATTGTCATGGAGTGGAACAATCCGGCCAGCGCTCATAAAGAGTGGCGCAGGCAGTGGCGCTACTTTCCACAGAAAGCGGTCGGCCAGGGCGGCGAAGAAATCACCGTCATCTGGAACGATTCTATCGCTTTTCAGAAGTTTCAACGGTACGCGCACAAAGAAATGACACTGGAGCAGGTCCTGAGTTTTCTGGATAGCCAGACTGGCGAGGGCGAGCGCTGTTTTCCGCTCTACGGCAATGACGCAGAAATTTTTGACTTCAGGCCGGGCCGCTATCTGACGGAAGCAAAGTTGCACGAAAGAACCGAGTGGCACCGCGTTGAAAGTCTGCTGATGAATCTGACCCGTGATGACCGGTTTGAAATCATTCCGCCGTCACAAACGCTTGCACTGCTTGATTCCCCGGAGGCGGGTCACAAATTGCATCTCGAATCTGCGGCCCAGCCGACTCCGGTCAAGAAGCAGCCCAAGTACAACCTGACACGCTGGGCCGTGACCGGCAAGGGCGATTTTGAAATCAACACCGGTTGCTGGCAAATCTATTCTACGCTGCGTGCGGGCGGTCAGATTGAGGAATCTGTCTGGCGCCGGTTATGCCACCTCTGGAGCAGCGATTATCGCACGCATATCACGGAGCCACGCTGGCAGAAGGTGCTGGCCGAGCTGCGCGCCTTCCAACAGGAGCTGGGCCTGCACGGCGATCAAGACCGGCATGCCTGTCACGGTGGCAGTCCTGGCACGGATGCGACCCCGACGCTGACCCCGGTGCATTCGGGTTTGGGCGACGCCTCGGTCAGGCCAGAAGCCTCCCGGGAAAGTCCTGATGAGACTGCAACCACGCGAAGCGCTCCTGGCCAACCGCCGACAGAAGGTCGGATTCTCCCGATCGAAACGGACAGGGTCAGATTGCACCTCAATACCCGCCGGGGTCTGGCCATCGACGGGTTGTGGTTCAGCGGCGAGTCAGATGCCCCTCTGCTCGGCACGCTGCCGCACGGCTATTACGACGACATCACCCTGGGCGCTGATTTTTACAGCGGACACGTGGTCTTTTCTTCCGCAGGGTCGGCCAAAGTCACGGACCTGAGCCCGGTTGCAGCGGAAATCGAGCAAGGCCCGGAAGGGCTGCGAGTCCGCGCAACGGTCGAAACGCGGCTCGGACCGGTGCACAAAACCTACTGCGTTTATCAGAACTCGCCGCGTGTGGACATCGTCATTGGACTGGACTGGCCATTCTTGCCCGTTGGCTCGTTGCGCGTGGGGATGGTCACGATCAACCCGGCCGCGTTCGACCGCGCCTCGCTCTACTATCGGACTCATAACGGCGGACGTGCCCCCGAGACGTTCACCCTGTCCGGAAAGAGCTTCGACCATGGCCAGGCGGTTTCAGCGCTCATCTCCGCCCAGACAGCTATCGGCCTGACCGGGGGCACACTGGAGATCGGCGATGCCCACAAAGGCGTTCGAATTGTTGTCGACAAACGCACCGCGGCACTCATCGGCATGATCTCTTACACAGAGCTGGACGAAACGTATTTTCTGCGCGCCTCTTTCTCCGCGCAGGAGGTGGATGAGACGAGCAGACATCCTTCCGCCGCGTTTGCCGGTAGTGGTATGAGAGATTTTCGTTTCTCTGTCCTGCCACTCAAGGCTCAGGCTGGAAGCCTGAGTTACGTTTGAAGCAAACTCCCCAAAAAACCAGACAGGATCCAACACGGTCTCTGACAGTCTCTGACCGTGTTTTGATGAAGCCGGTCATCCTTTGATTAACCTGGACTTATCTTCGTGTCCTGGCCAGCACGCCCATCGCTGACCTCGCTCGGACCGGGCACGTTTGCCGTTTGCCGTCTTACGTCTCACGTCTCACAAAATCCTAATAATAAAAAGACACTATCCCAAAGGCAATAAAATGGCAGAAGACACCCACAAGGACCTGGCGCGCCATCTCTTGTTGGCGCGTGAAGTCGCCCTCTCCGCGTGCGCGACCGAATTCGAGGATTTGATCGGAGCGGACCTTTATCCCCGTTGGCTGGGACGGTCGCTGTCCATGCTGGTGGAGGGCCACGACAGCACGGGAAGAACGTACGAACAATTCCTCACAGAAATCCCGACTGAGACCTCGGTTGGTGAGCGCAAGTTCTTGTTCAACTTTTTTCGTCATCTCTGGCCGGGGCTGTATCATGTTCTCGAGATCGGTCCGTTTGTCGGCGGCTCCACCCGCGCCATGGCGCTGGGAATGCTCCTCAACCCCAACCGGCTGGAACGCTGCAAGCTCTACACCTTCGACAAATTTGATGACTACTACAATCCAGACCGGCTGCTGTCCTTTCTGGCTCCGCTCTTTGAAAGCGGCGTCCTGGACGACAAAGCGAAAGAGCACATCAAACAGACAACCGACTTTCAAACGATCTTTCGTTTGATTCACGAGCCGCATGAGTACTACCCGCTGGTTCAACCCGCGGCCGGCAGTTTGCCCAACACCGTGCAGGAGACTGAAACCATCAGCAATATTTTCCGCGCTCCGCCTGGCCTGGTGCTCGATGCCGTCTTTGTCGATGGCTGCAAGAGCTGGTTCGGCACGAAGTATTTCATGCAGGAGATCAGCACGTGCGCACCGCCAGGAAGCTATTTCATCTTTCAGGACTACGGGGCCTTCACCTGTTTCTGGATCCCGACCTTGGTTGCCATGCTGAAAGACTATTTCAAGCTGGTGGCGCATGTCGATAACACCTACACATTTCGTTTGACAAAACCGCTGGATGCGCATGAAATCAACGCACGCTTCCCGGACAGTCCGTTGCAGATGGGCAAATCCAATTTTGGGCTCATCTTCCGCGAACTGCTCATCGATGCGGCAACGCGCAACGACACGTTTACTTTGGTCAATTACCATCTGCAGCATGCAGCAGCCCTGGCGTACATCGGCCTGTACGATGAAGCCAGGGAGAAGATACTGAGCCTCCTGCATCGTCCGGAATTCACCAATTTCCGAAACTGGATCCTGATGTCCCTCAATGTCCCGACCTACCGGCCGAACGAGGGCAACATTCATCTCTAACTTGCATAATTCCTGGCGCGGCAAAGCCGCAATAAAATTATGAACCGCAAAGACGCAAAACTCGCAAA
>JBHHXT010000381.1:0-3942 GCA_046757165.1 bacterium
CCATAAACGGCTTCCAGACACTCTCGGGCGAGGGCGGGGTCAGCAAACTCACCACCACCAGGGTTGTGAGCGAAACGAAGACCGCCGGCATGGCGATGTAGTCTGTGATGGTGCCAATCGGGATATCGAAGAGATGGGTGACGCCGGCGTTTTGCAGGAGCCGGATGGTGAGCGTAATCATCACAACGGTCGCCATTCCCGATGCAATGGACGCCACGCCCCCCTGGCGCGTGACCCGCTTCCAGAAGAAGGAGGCCAGCAGGACGGGCGCCAGCGAGGCCCCGATCATGGTGTAGGAAATCAAGGCCATCTCCAGGATGGTCTCGAACTGGCTCATCATCAAGTACGCCAAAACGCCAATGACCACAATGCAGATTCTCTGAATCCACACCATCTCCTTAGACGAGGCATCCGGATAGACAAAGGTTTGGAAAATGTCGCGTGCCACATTGGTGGAGGTCACCATCAGGAAGGTGTTGCCGGTGGAGATGATGATCGCGACGCCGGCCGACAACAAAAGCATCCCGATGTAAACCGGTATCTGCTCATATCCGATTCGCAGGATGACTTCCTCGGCCATGCTGCGGTTGACGCTGCCATCGGCCAGAAAGAATCTCGGATCATCTGAATAGATGGCGTAGCCGACCACGGCAATCGTACACATCAGGAATTCGATCAGGACCACACCCGTGAACATGCCGATGACCGCTTGTTTTGCGGCTCGTGAATCTTTTGCGGAGGCGAACTTTTGATAAGCGCTGCTTTCGCTCAGCAACAAGAGAAAGGTTGGCAGCACGATGCCAACAACCCACCAGGCGCTGTGACCTTCAAACAAGGAAAGATATTCCGGTTTAGTTGTGTTGATGGTCGTCATAACCGCATCCCAGCCGCCATGACTGGCGACAGCAAATGGCAGCGTCAGAACCATCGCCACGATCATGATAATGCCGTTGAAAATGTCGATCGAAACGATCGAAACCATGCCGGCCAAAACCGTGAATCCGACGATCACGACACAGGAAATCAGCATACCGGTCTCCGGGCTGATGCGCCCTTCGGTCAGGATGTTGATGAAGCGGCCGCCCCCTTTGAACTGGTAGCCGGCGATGACCATGTAGGCGATGATAATCGTGACGGTGCCAAGTATCCTGGCAACGCGGCCATATCTTTTCTCCAGCAGGTCGGTCAACGTGTACTGCGAGATCGAGCGCACGCGGGCTGCGATAAAGTAAATGACCAGAATGCCGACCCAGGCGCCCATTGAGAACCACAGCTCTGAGAATCCGGTTCGAAACGTGAGGCCGGCGGTCCCAAACAAACTCCCGGAGCCAATCCAGGTACACACGAGCGTCGATACCAGGAGATAAACCGGCACGTTGCGTCCCGCAACCATAAAGTCATCTTGTGTTTTGACGCTCTGACTTTTGTAGATACTGATCCCGAGAAGCAGAACCAGATAGGCAGAAACTACGACAATGTAGACCATGCTCCCTCCGTGTCGTTTGGATGAGATTCTCAGATGAACCCGTTACAAATTCGCTGGGGTAGAAATGGCACAGCCCTACTATAATCAACTGCGGTTACTTTTTCAACCAAATTTTGTCCCCGTCAACCGGGCCCGGCTGAGGAAATGAGCGCAGCGATTTCCGCAGCCTTCTGTTGGCACAGTCCAGATGGCTGAATTTTTACCACTAAAGTGGCCGTTCTTGGGAATAATTCAGAGACGGTTTTGTACTTGAACCGAATAGAAAATGCGTCGGTACTTCCCATTTGACTTTGCACGGCTGCGGGAAATATCGGCGCACTTTTTTTTGGCGGCAAAGCGCCTGACGAATGGCTAACTATTGTGTAGAACAATCATGGCGTGGGATTTATTTCTTCGCGAGCGGCGGGCCGGTGGATTGAATCCGGGGCCCCTCTTTGGCGCTGTTGGATGGTGCTCCGGTGCGCCGCAGGTAGCTGACAATCGTCAAAATCGTTTCATGATCGCGGAGCATGCCGCGATGCCCGAGTCCCTCGGTCAAATGCAGCTCACTCATGGGCCAGAGCTTCGACAGAGCAATGGCCTCGATATAGTTGACCACCTCGTCATGCTTATCATGTAGAATCAGACCCGGAACGTTCAAATTGGGCACAATGTTGATGATGGAAAAATCCTTGATATTCCGCTCGAGACGTGTATTGATCAGCGTGCTGATGCGCCCCATCGTTTGTCTCGAGACCTCGATAGTTTGTGTGAATCTCTTCAAATAGTAATCCACGGAAGCGGCAGCGCCGGCGACAACCAGCCGGGAGGCCCGCACCCCATCCTGCAACGCCATCACGGTTGCGACAGCGCCCAGAGAAAAAGCAAACACGGCGTAAAACGGGCCGAATTGCTGGTGCAAATTCTTGATGACGTCGACGAATTCGACCAGGTCAGTCCGTTTGCCCGGCGAGTCGCCGTGCGCCAGCGCGTCGAACGCCACGACCCGGAAGCCTGCCTGCACCAGGGGCCGGGCCAGAGCAGCCACCTGTGCTGCACTTCCGCCCCAGTCGTGAACCAGCAGTACCGTCGGGCCGCTGCCCCAGGTATAACTTGTATAATAGGTCTCCGGCGACGCCTGGTAAGGGCTATCTTTGAACAGAATTCGTCTTACCGTCGCCTGCTCCAGCGTCAGCCGTTCTGGCGCCCCGGGCTTGTATTTGCCCGGCGTCAACCACAGCTTCAACGCTTTCCTGGCCGACGCTTTTGGCGAGGTCCTTTCCAGCATTCGAAAGTGGAGTTTCGTAAAAATGTTAGCTTCTGCCAAGATCATGGTACGACCCCCTGGAGGTACGAAAAAGGATTTGTCTACACTTAAGACCAATCGGACTTTTTCGCAGAAAACTATCTCACTTCAGGGCCAGAATCCGTT
This sequence comes from bacterium, assembly GCA_046757165.1. Classification (GTDB taxonomy): domain Bacteria; phylum Zhuqueibacterota; class Zhuqueibacteria; order Oceanimicrobiales; family Oceanimicrobiaceae; genus JBHHXT01. Next base: position 2,898 of record JBHHXT010000381.1, read on the forward strand.
GCAGCTCCGGTTCCGAAACCTCGAGCAAATCACTTGCGGGAAGCCGTTTTGTTAGAATCCGCCAATTTTCATCCGCACGAAAGACCTCTCTGAAAATCGGCAGGGCCTGCTCCACCCGGCCGATGTTCGCCAGCGAAACGGCGTGCCAATACTTCATCTCCAGGTTGCCGGGATAAAGCGTCTGCGCGGTGCCATATTCGCGCAGCGCGCCGTCCACGTCCTTGTCCTCCATGGCCTGGTCGCCTTTGTTCATGTGCTGATAGGCGCGGTGAACGCGCAGCAACCGCCCGAGTTCCTGCACCGGGTTCTTGTGGTCGTCCACACGAAGGTCGATGATTCTGTCTTGCCAGACCTTGCCGCTCGATTCCTTCTTGACGACCACCATCGCGGCGGACTGTTTTCCGCGAATGTCTCCGCCGCTCTTCTGTGCTGCTTCCAGCGCGGCGAGCATGCGTTCTGCCAGATGGCCTGTTGCTTGCTCAAACGCCGCCGCCATCTCGGGCCAGACCCGGTCGTTGAGCATCAAGTTCGCCTGCACGGAAAAATTGTCGCCAAGCGTGTGGCCAGCGTCCTTGATGCAATTCTTGCCGGTGTAGGCGGCGACATTGCCCTGGTGGTCGATCACCGCCAGTTGGCGGAAATCCCGGCCCTCGTCGGCAGCGATCAGCTCGTCGACCACTTGCTGTGCACTCTTCCCCTGCTTGATGAGCTCGAGTCCGCGCGGGCCAAAAGAGGGATTGGTGAACGACTGGGTCGCAATCGCGCCCACGCCGGCCTCCGCCCACGGCACGCGCCTGCCCACACCAAACCAATGCGTTTGCACCGCCACGCCCATCTCGCCTGTTTCCGGGTCGCGTGCCACGATGGAATAAGTGTGCGCCAGGCTGCTCGTCTGAACCGGCTGCGCAGCTAATTGCATGGATAGCATGAAAACAACGGTGGTAAGAAACGCGGCGAAAGGGATCTTCATCGTCACCTCCTTGGTAAGGAACTGTTAGCCACGAATTGGCACGAATGAACACAACTGGTCACCTCCTTTAAGTCT
>JBHHXT010000382.1:0-3854 GCA_046757165.1 bacterium
AAGTGTTGTCGATAATTTGGAGTAATGGAGTGATGGAGTAATGGCTGGCCGAAAATCCAACACTCCATTACTCCACGACTCCATTTCTTGCAAGCGCAGTCTTGCACGAAACCTAGAACCTTTTCTGTCTCTACAATTCATATTCGCCTTCACTTTCTCTTGCCGAGCCTTCGATCCCGAAGTTTGACGCCGGGATGGAACCGCTCCTCTCATCTTCCTACAGCCTAAGCCGGACAAGCCCCGCAGAAGGCGCGGGATTCAACAACCGGAAATTCGAAATCCGAAACTCGAAACTCGAAAAGAAAAGTGTGTCACAAGAAAGTCTTGCCAAAAAGTGACAGAAAAAAACTGGTCAGGTACGAAAAGTCTACAGCCTATCGGCCTGAACAGTTACGTTTCTGTTTGATAATTTCGTAAGCCGCAATGCCAAAGGCCACGGCAACATTCAAGGAGACCTTTACGCCGGCCATGGGAATCTCGATCACCAGGTCGGCCCGGGCGAGCACGGCTTCGCTGACGCCATGATATTCGTTACCCACGACCAGGCAGAGGGGAAACTCGTAAACCGCTTCGTGATACGGGATGCTCTTGTCTGTGGCCTCCAGCACGACGATGGCTATGTTTTGCTCTTTCAGGCGTTTGACGAGCTCCAGGCTTTCTGCGTGGTATTGCCACGGGATGGTTTCTTCAGCCCCGAGCGCTACCTTGCGTATCTCCTTGTGTGGCGGACATCCGGTGATGCCGGTCAGGAAAAGCTCGGTGATCCCGGCGCCGTCCGCCGTGCGAAAAATCGCGCCGACATTGTACAGGCTGCGGACGTCTTCAACCAGTGCATAAATCATTCTTCCCCAGGAGCGCGCATTGCTTAGAGTTGAGAATGTGAAAAGCAGGATTCGTTGAAATACAAGGCCGTACAATATCGTATGTTAATAAATAATTCTATCGTTGTCAAGGTGAAAACATTGCATTTTGGTCCCGTTTGCGCTATATTTCCATGCACAAACATAAATAGGATTCCGTTTCTGCCCAGATGAAGGCTGACAAGAGACTCTTTTCTATCCTCGCGGCGGTCCTGGGAGGTGTGGGCATTGCCCTGTATTTCATCGCCGCCTCCTTCTCGGACATCGCCGCGGTCTTCAGGCTGGAAAGGAGCAAAGACGAGATTCTGCAAAAAGCCACCGAGACCTTTCAGGATTCCGAGCTGGCTGCAACCGATCTCTCCAGGAAGGTTTCCCTGCAGATCAACAAGACGCTCCTGACGTACGCCCAGACGCGCCTCGACCATGAGCTGCCCGAGGAGTTCTTCCCGGTCGCCTCCTGGGTCATTCGCTGGCAGGGAACCGTGGACACCAAAAAAGAGGGCCGGCAGGAGGTCGAATTCAGGCTGGAATATGATTTCAAAGGCAACCTGATTCGCCTGCAGCAACTGGCCCCACACTTGACCCGGCCGCCGAATTTCAAAGAATCGCAGGCCGTCGCCGAGGCCAAAACGTTCCTCGCTTCCCTGGGCGCCGACACCACCGCCCTGACTCTGACCAACAAAACCATCAACACCGAGGACCGGGTCAGATTCTTCAATTTTGTTTTTCTGAATCCCTCGCCGATCTCGCCGGATTTGCAGGAGATCTATGAGGTCACGATCAGCGGCGAAATCATCACCTCCTATCGTGCAAGAGTGACTTTTGACGCTGACTCGCCTCTGACGCCAGAAAGCCATAGAACCTCGACAATCGTCTCACTGATTCTGGCGATGGTGGTCTGGCTCGGAATCTCGATCGTGCTCATCATCAAATTCTTTGTCAAACTTCGGCATGATGAGCTGGAATTCAAGAGAGGGTCCTGGTTTGCGGTCGCGGGTTTTGTGCTGATGTGGGCGATGGTTGCCATCGCCAGCTGGCCCGTGCCGGAAGCCATGCTTTTCGGCGGCGGCCTGGCGGGCCTGGTAACCGGTCTTGCGCTCCTGGTTGTCTACCCGGTGGCGGATTCGGTCAACCGCGATGTCTGGCCGCAGAGACTGGCGTTGGGCGATATCCTGTTTCGTGGCTTTTTCCGCGTCCGCGAGTTAGGCAAATCGTTCCTGGATTCTTTGTTCATCACAGGCACAACCCTGGTGCTCGTCAGCTTTCTGGTCTGGCTGGTGCGGGTTCTGAACGTCGGTTATGTTGAATTTGAAGACAATGTCTTGTGGGTTTTCAATGGCACGCTTGCCGCCCTCTCTGCCGGCCTCAACAATGCCATGTCGGCAGCTTTCATCGGCCTGGTCCTGTTTTCGTTCTGGCTGGCCTATCTCGAGGAGAAAACTGCGCATCGGACCACGCTGATTTTGGTGTTCGCCCTTGTTCTCAACCTGGCCGGACTGGACCTTTACACGATTCAGCCAACTTACCTGGCCGTTGTTCTGCTCTTGCCGGTCGCGGGTTTGTGGGCCTTCTTTGCCTTGAAGTATGATCTGTTGGCGATTTTCCTGGCGCTGTTTGCGGTCCACTCCTTTCTGGAGCTCATCTTTCTGCCCCAGCTCCCGAACGCGCTATGGAGTCCTCAAGGTCTGTTCTGCTGGGCGTATGTCCTGCTGCTCTTCGGCGGCGGCGTCTATCTTATCTTTGCACCGCGCACCGTCAGCGACTTTGAGCACTATGTCCCGGAGTACGTGGGGCGAATCGCCGAACGGGAGAGGTTTCTGAAGGAACTGGAGATCGCCCGCGGGGTGCAAATCCGGTTTCTGCCGCAATCGGTGCCCTCCTTCAAGAATCTAGATATTGCCTGCCTCTGCCGTCCGGCGATGGAGGTGGGTGGCGATTACTACGATTTCATCCCCAATGGTGACAATTCCCTCGGGGTCATCATCGGAGATGTCTCCGGCAAAGGCGTGTCGGCAGCGTTTTACATGACCATGGTGAAAGGCATTCTCAAAACGCTGTCAAAAACCACCAGCACGCCCCGGCAGTTGCTCTCCGAAATGAACCTCATCTTCTATGAAAACGTCCCCCAAAACGTCTTCATCAGCGTCATTTACGGGGAATTCGATGTCGACAAGAGAGTGCTGAAGTTTGCCCGCGCCGGTCATAACCCCCTCATCATGCGCAAGCACGCTGCCGGCAAGACTGAATTCGTGGTGCCCAAAGGTCTGGCCATCGGCCTGGATAAAGGCGGCCTTTTCTCACGCACCATCGAGGAAATCGAGATCTCCATCGAGAAAGGGGATGTGTTCGTCTTTTACACCGACGGCATTTCTGAGTCGGTCAACAAGAAGGGGGACGAATTCGGGGAGGAAAGATTGCGCCAGGTAGTTCAGGACAACACCAACGGCTCAGCGCAAAACTTGCTCGACAAGGTGAGTGCCGAGGTGGCCAGATTCTCCGGCGACGCGCAGCAACACGATGATTTTACCATCGTTGTGGTGAAAGTCGGGGAGGTGTGAAGCGGGGCGGTTTGCTAACTCATAGAGGCAACTGTTCCGAAATGGTCCAACACGGTCTGTGACCGTGTTTTGGCTAAGCCGTCTATCGCTGCATAACCTGCGCGAGGCGACGACGCCACTGAAGGTGCGGTCAAAAAAAACGCTGCGGTCCGAAAAACAACTCATTAGATTTGCGGTATTGTCAAAAGTTTGTTGACGTTGTGCTATCTAAGGGCTGCATTTAAGATACTTATGTAACTCACCCAGACCATCCCCCTGCACCAATAGACCGCAACGCGGTCAAACATCACACCCCAGGCTGCGTTGTGTGACGCTTTCAGCGTCAAACCGGTTTGGCTGTCGAAGTTGGGCTAGCATTTGTATCCTGTTCTACCGGTAATGCCCTGAGTTGTAAAGTCTTGCCCAAAATGGCAAGATCTTACAACTCAGCGCCTAA
>JBHHXT010000383.1:0-3779 GCA_046757165.1 bacterium
GGCAAATGACAACAAATGACGAGCAAAGCTCAATGACGCCCGCAGGGCAAATGACGAGCGAAGCTCAAAATGACGGTTTTCTCAGCAAACGATCGACCCAAAAAAAATTATCGACAATACTTTGTCGATGTCTGGCGCCAAGCGCCTAACAGCCTACAGCCTAACCACCTGAAACCGATATTTACCATGCCTCTCCTCAGCCAAATCAGACAAGGAGCCATTGACCTCCTCCACTCCGGCAGCAGCCAGAACGAGCGACCCTATCTCAAGAAGCATAACGAAAGCAACATTCCAGGTCTGTTCATCATCGGCGACCTGGCTGGCGCACCGGTGATCAAGTATGCCATGGCACAAGGTTACGAGGTCATCGAGCACATCGCGACCCGGGGAGCCAGCAACGGAGGCGGAGGCAAGGAAGTCTACGATGTGCTCATCATCGGCGCCGGCGCGGCCGGGCTGAACGCGGCGCTGCAGGCCAAGGCGCGGGGCATGCACTACATCGTACTGGAAAAAAACCGGATCGCCAACACCATCGAAAATTTTCCTGAGGGCAAGTGGGTCTATGCCGAGCCCGACAGCCAACCGCCAAAGGGCAAGCTCTGGCTCGATGGCGCCAGCAAGGAAGATTTGATGAAAAACTGGCACCGAATTATTGATGAAAACAAACTGAAGGTCCGAACCAACGAGGGTGTGGAGAAAATCGATAAGAAAGATGGCGTTTTCCAGGTCACCTCGTCGAAAGCCACCTACCGCGCCCGGCACGTCGTGCTGGCCACCGGACAGCGCGGCAACCCCCGCAAGCTCGACGTGCCTGGCGAGGAGCAGGAGCACGTTTACCACCGCTTGTATTCCCCTCGCAAGTACAAGAACGAATCGATTCTCGTCATCGGCGGCGGCAACAGCGCGGTGGAGGCCGCCATCACCCTGAGCGAGCAGAACAAAGTCTATCTCTCCTACCGGCGAGGCGAATTCAGCCGCATCTTCAAAGACAACGAGCGCAGGCTCAACGAGCAGATCGCCGCCGGTAAGATCGAACCCGTGTTTCATTCAACCGTTGTCGAGTTCGGCAAAAAGCAAGCGCGGCTGAACGTCCGGGAGAACCGCTCTGACAGGGAACGCACCCTCCCGTACGACCACGCCTTTGTTCTCATCGGTGCTGACGTGCCGCGGGAATTCTTGCAGTCGCTCGGGATCAGGATGGAAAACGAATGGCAGGGCAGCATTCTGCGCGCGGCCGGGTCGACCTTTGCCGGGTTTCTCGGCCTGGCGATTTTCGGCGTCAAGTTTGGCGGCAGCGCCTCCCTTCTCGGGCTCAATCTGGCGTTGGTGCCGGACTGGTTCGGCTTGCTCATGTGGGCCCTGGCCCTGGCCGGACTGGTCGCCTTCGGCAGGAAAGGGGACCGCTTTGCCTGGCTGGGGTTGTCTTTTTTCATCTGGTACACCATCTACGGCGCCAAAGTCGGCACCGGCGAAGAGTTCTGGCCTTACCGGGATTGGGGTTACGCGTTTCTTTCTTTTCTCAACCGGCCGTGGTCGTTCTGGTACACCGTTTTGTACACCACGTTGATGACGGTGTTTGGTCTGCGGGCGCTCCAGCGCTGGGGCCTGGACCGCAAGGACAAATTCCAGATCTGGCGCTACATCAGCCTGCTGAGCTTTCAGTGGATTTTCTTCTTTCTCATCCCGGAGTTCTTGTTTCAAGCGGCGGTGAAGTACCAGTGGGTGGGCGAGAAACTCGCCAGCGATCCCGTCTTTGCCGAGCAAGCCTGGCGCAGCTACGGCGTCATCTACGCCTGGCCGCTCTTTTTCTACACCTTTTTTTACAGCCCGCACCAGGTGTGGGTCGTCTGGGGGGTCTTTCTGACCTTTGTGCTGATTCCAATCATCGTGCTGTTTCATGGCAAGCGGTACTGCTCCTGGGTCTGCGGCTGCGGCGGTCTGGCGGAGACGTTCGGAGACCGCTGGCGCCATCTTGCGCCCAAAGGCAAGACCTCCGTCAAATGGGAGTGGATGAACCTGGTGGTACTCATTTTTGCGGCAGGCGTGACACTCCTCGTGCTTGGAAAAGATGTCTACCACGCCCTGCGCGGGCCGTCCGACCTCGGCATCCAACTCTATCGCATCTACGCCGATGTTTGGCTGGTGGGCATTTTACCGGTGACGTTGTACCCCTTCCTGGGCGGCAAAGTCTGGTGCCGTTACTGGTGTCCGCTGGCTAAGTTGATGGGAATCCAATCGAAGTTGTACGCCAGGCTCGAATGGAGCCGTTTCAAGATCGTTGCCAATGACAAATGCATCGGCTGCTACGAGTGCTCCCGCAACTGTCAGGTCGGCATCGACGTCATGAACTATGCCATGAAACAGAACGTGCTGGACAACGAGACCAGCTCCTGTATCGGCTGCGGCATTTGCGTGACCGTCTGTCCGATGGATACCCTGAGTTTCGGCCGGCAGGCGGAGAAACAAACCGCCCCGGCAATCCAGATCGTGCCGGCGCAAGGCAAGGTCGAGCTCACGCCAAACTAGGCCGCAAAGATTTTGTGGCGCAGGCATCCTGCCTGCTGAGTTCTATCCCCGGCAAACCAAAACAACTCCCATTCGTCTCTTTGCAGGACCCGTGCTTGCGGCTTGACGCTTCGGATTTTCGGATTTCCGGTTGTTAGAGCCCGCGCCTTCTGCGGGGCTGGTCCGGCTCAGGCATGACATTTGATCTTCCCCTGATCTTTTTCTTGACATTCTCGTCATGTTTCGCTACTTTTCACCAATCCCTATCTCCAACTAAGATTTCCCATCTCGATAGTATCCACCAGCGGCGACGACTCTGATTTTCAGGAAGGGAGAAACTGAAGGATCGTCACCTGTCGGGGTCAACATGACAGCGGCAACCCACAACCAACCCAAACTTCTCGATTGCGTCCGAGACGCCATTCGAGTGCGCCACTACAGCATCCGCACCGAAGCGGCGTACGTGCAGTGGGTCAAGCGGTATGTGCTCTTCCACAATAAACGCCATCCTGCGGAGCTGGGTGAAAAAGAAATTGCTGAGTTTATCACTCATCTGGCCGTGAAAGAAAACGTGGCAGCCTCGACCCAAAACCAGGCGCTGAGCGCGCTTCTGTTTCTTCACCGCGAGGTCCTGGGGCATGAAGATGTGAAGACAACCATGATTTATACCCACGTCTTGAACCGTGGCGGTCTCGGTGTGAAGAGTCCGTCGGACATGCTGTGAACAGGCAATCACCATGCGGAGCAAACGAAAATTAAAACCCGGAGACCCGGGAACGCAGAAATTCCTGCGGCGCTATGGCGAAGACCTCGTATGCGTCCGCTACCGCTACGACGCCACCGCCGGAAGACGCGTCACAACAGTGGAGTTGATCGTTGAAGCCGGGCCGTGGCAAAAAAGACCAGACCGCATTCCGCAGAACAAAACCGTCCGCATCCGGGTCGACCATGCGGAGACACAACTGCGCAAGCTCGTCAAAAACGCGGGCGGCAAATGGAATGCAGAGGAACGTCTCTGGGAGTTGCAATATGGAGAAGTCAAGCAGCTCGGTCTCACCAAACGGATGGTGAAGGACGAATGAGGAGGACGACCAACAAAGGGCCACCTACTGTCTAATATTAGACAGCGACCATTGTCTAATATTAGACATGTTGCTACTATTAGCCATTTTTGTCTAATAATCGACATAAGAATTGGCGAGTAGCAGGCTAATAGAAATATGTTAGCAGTAATAAAGTAAAGCACTCATAATAAAGAATAAGTGGGTAAACTG
>JBHHXT010000384.1:0-3730 GCA_046757165.1 bacterium
CAGATTGCGGCGAGCGAAGAGGAACGCGAGCGGTTTAAAATTGAGGCACAGGCCGCCGCCGCACTGAATCACCCCAACATCGCCACGATTTACGCCATCGAAGAACATGACGACGAGATGTTCATCGTCATGGAATATATCGAAGGCAAGGAATTGCGGGAGATAATCACGGCCAACTTTACTAAACCTTTAAGGTTTAGTAAAGTTACTGACTACGCCACCCAGGTCGCTTCCGGTTTGCAGGCCGCTCACGAAAAAGACGTGACCCACCGCGACATCAAATCCTCAAATATCATGGTTACTGATAAAGGCCAAATCAAAATCATGGATTTCGGTCTCGCGAAGATTCGCGGCGGTGCGCAGTTCACCAAAGTCGGAACGACGCTCGGAACAGCGGCTTATATGTCCCCGGAACAGGCACAGGGCATGGAAACCGACCACCGCACAGACATCTGGTCGTTCGGTGTGGTGCTGTACGAAATGCTGAGCGGCCAACTGCCTTTTCGCGGCGAATACGAACAGGCGGTGATCTATTCGGTTCTGAATGAGGAGCCGGACTGCCAAGACATCCCCGACGATGTCAGGCACGTTGTGCAAAAGGCGCTCGCGAAACAAAGGGAAGAGCGTTTTCAGAGCGCGCATGATTTATTGGCCCAGCTGAACAGTCTGCAGAGGTCAAGCGCATCAAGTGTATCAGGACTGCCGCATCAACCAGCCACGAAAAAATGGCCCATTCTGATGGGGGGGATGGCCCTGATCGCGCTTCTGGCGGCGTTCCTGCCTTCCTTATTTAAGTCGAACTCGTCTTCCGTGTCCCAGCAAAAATCCATCGCGGTGCTACCATTCGCAGACATGAGTCCGGAGCGGGACCAGGAGTATTTCGGCGACGGTATGGCGGAGGAGCTGATCAACGCGCTGGCGCAGATTCCAGGTCTGAAAGTCTCGGCGAGAACGTCGGCGTTTCAATTCAAAGGGCAGGAAGTCGATATTCAAAGCATTGGCGAAAAACTGGGGGTTGCTACCGTTCTCGAGGGCAGCGTGCGAAAATCGAAAGATAAACTCCGGGTGACGGCACAGCTCGTAAATGTGGCCGATGGCTTCCATCTGTGGTCGCAGACCTATGAACGGAAGATGACGGACATTTTTGCCATTCAAGATGACTTGTCTCGCTCAATCGTCCGGGCCTTGCAGGTCAAGCTCATCGGCGACCAGATGCCCACGCCCGGCAAACGGCAAACCAGCAACATTGAAGCCTACAACCTTTACTTAAAAGGCCGCTACTTCTGGAATAGACGAACCGAGGAAGGGCTTAAGAAATCCATCGATTTTTTTCAGCAGGCGATCGACCTCGACCCGGAATATGCTCTGGCATACACCGGTCTCGCCGATGCGTACTCCATCCTCGCGGGTTATTTTTTCGCATCTCCTAAAGACGTTCTTCCGCATGCGAAGGAAGCCGCTCAACGCGCGTTAGAACTTGATGAGAATCTGGCGGCAGCACACCTTTCCCTGGCGTGGATTCTTTTGCTCGATTGGGACTGGCACCAAGCCGAGAGCGAGTTCGTTGACGCCCTAAAGCTTGATCCTAATAATGCGTTCGCGCATTACTGGTATTCCATTTACCTGGACGCAGTGGGACGAACCGAAGAGGCGGAGACGGAAGTCCTCTTGGCCAGGGAACTGCAGCCACTTGTGCTTCAAATCAGCACAGGTGTGGGCGTGCATTATATCACCACCCGCCAGTACGACCGGGCCATAGAAGAATTACTTAGAACTCTCGAGGTCGATCCCGGTTTTGCCGGCGCCCGATACCACCTCAGTCGGGCGTACATAGCAAAGGGGATGTTCAGGGAGGCCCTTGCAGAGATCGATAAATATGAAACGTCGATTCCAATAGGCCCCCTTAATCGAGCTGTTGTATTTTGGGGTTTGGGCAGGCGAGAAGAGGCCATGGGCTTGCTGGCCAAAGCGAGAGTTGCCGTAGATTCTAGCTATGTTGATCCAGTTCATTTTGCAAAATTCTACGCCCTAATCGGTGATACCGATGAGGCGTTCAAGTGGCTCGAGCGAGGTTATCAGGAACGATCTGTCCCCATAACAGCGCACCTAGATGATCAGCTACTTGACCCCTTGCGGTCAGATCCGAGGTTCCACGAATTAGTTCGCAAAATGGGACTTACGAAATGATCGGGAAACCATTCTCCATTACAAAATCCTCGAAAAACTCGGCGAAGGCGATGTTGATGGCGGCTTGCATTCCGTAGCAAAAAAGACTTGATTTAAGGAAATAGTTTAATGGATGCGAGTGAAGTTCAAAAGCTTGTGATTCAGGGCGAAGGCCAGCAGTTGGAATTCAAGCGTTCGTTGGCTGAATTGGAGACCGCGGTGCGCGCAGTAGCCGCATTTGCCAATTCGAACGGTGGGGTCGTGCTTTTGGGCGTGCGCGATTCAGGGGAAATTGTTGGCGTTGAAGTTGGCGAACACACTAAGGAGCGTTTATCCACAGCGATCACGGATTCTACCGATCCAATTGTATATCCCTCCATCGAAATCATTGCTGTGGAAGGAAAAGTGGTCATGGCCATTAAAGTTGAAGCCTCCCAAAACCGGCCCCATTTATGCAAAGGCAGGGCGTACAAGCGAGTCGGCGCCACGGATGTACAGCTTTCGCGTGACGAATATGAAAGGCTATTGTTGGCACGTGCAACAGCTATTTACGATCGCCAGCCTCTCATCGGAACTCATTTTTCGGACCTCAGTGAAGAGCGCATTCATTGGTATCTGCGGCAACGAGCTGAGAAGCGTGGAGTCTCCATACCCGACATGCCATTACCCGATCTCTTGACGGGTATGGGTTCAGCAGTTGAACAAGCAGGTGAAATCATTCCAACTCAGGCGGGAATGCTCTGCTTTGGGAAAAATCCGCACAAGTCAATTCCTCACAGTCAAGTGCGTATCGCACGTTTCAAAGGAGCCTCAACAACCCATTTTATTGACCGAGCCGATTTGCGGGGTACGCTGCCAGAGATGATCGATGCGGCCGAACAATTCGTTCGTCGCAACACCCGCCTCGCCGCCAAGATTGTCGGCTTTCGTCGACGTGAAGTGACCGAGTACCCTTTCGAAGCCATACGCGAAGCGATCTGCAATGCCGTCTGCCATCGGGATTATCGCATCGAAGGCGCGACTGTGCGAATCATGGTCTTCGATGATCGCATTGAAGTGAATAGTCCCGGCGGACTGCCGCCAGGAGTTACACTCGATAACATTGAACGCAAGCATGTTTTGCGCAACCCACTGATTGCCAATTACCTTTACGATATCTTTTACATTGAAAAGTGGGGAACTGGCATTGCCCGTATGCGCCGTGCGATGCGCGAATACGGGCTGACCGAGCCACACCTGGAGAATTTAGATGATTTTTTTGCTGTGACGTTTTACGGCCCAGGTGACCGTATCTTGGACTTAATCCCGGAAGAAGGAGCAACTGATCTGCGTCTGCTTGGTCTGAATGAGCGACAGATTGAGGCATTGCGCATGATGACCAATGAAGGTAAAGAGTTGACGAATACAGCCTACCGGCAGTTATTTGATGTATCGAAAAACACTGCAGGACGTGACTTACAAGGTCTGGTGAAGACTGGTTGGATAAAAGCCACAGGAAGTGGAAAAGGAACCCGTTACCAGGCAGTTGATGGGGCGTAACGATGATTTATGGGGCATAAAATGG
>JBHHXT010000385.1:0-3727 GCA_046757165.1 bacterium
AGTGCTCGTCAAGTCGAACGAGCTAGCCAAGCGATTATATGCTACATCGTACCTTATAGCAACGATCTATGTAGGCCTGGGCCAGAAGGAACAAGCATTCGAATATCTGGAAAAGGCTTACGAGGAGCGCTCTAACTGGCTGGTTTACCTCAAAGTGGAACCTATATTCGACAGCCTGCGCTCGGACCAACGATTCACGGCATTGCTCGAGAAAGTGGGGTTGCAGAAGTGAGTTCAGGGCATCGAACAGTGAAGAAGCGCTTAGTGATTTTTGATCCGTCTTTTCCAACTATCCGGATGTCGACGGAGATGCATGATGGCAACGATGAGGATTTTGTCGGAACGTTTCTGGTAAATGACGCCGTATGGGAATCTCTTGGTTCTACACCGTCTGGTACGTTTAGAAAGTGGTGCCCAGGCTTCCGGGTACTGGAGTATCCTTTCCAAAGTTCGTTTTACTTATGCGGCAAACTCAAAACCCAGGCCTTCACTCTGTTGGTTGTAGTATTCGATAGTTTCTTCAAGCTCCGACTCAGCCGCAGCGAGGAATTCAATTTCCACAGGATTTATTTTCTGCTAATTTTGTCAAACACCTCCCCGGCAGGTGTGGAGGTCATTTCTCCTCTTTCGTACGCATCAATTCGGTCTTCAGCTTCCTTTGCCCATAATTCATCAATGGCTTTCCTTGAGGGAAATTCAAAACTTGATAGAAGTTCTTCTATCAGTTCGGCGCGTTCGATCGGGGACAATTGCAGAGCTTTGGTTAAAATACTTTCAGTTTTCTCAGCCATGTCGGTGCCAAATTAATCGTAAATGATGTTAGTGTTAAGAGAAATAATACAATTGTTTGTTTGAAAAGTCAAGGCCATTCTTTTATAATGGGAGAAACAAGGAATTGCGCAAGAAAATGGGTTGGAGGAACCGTTGAGCGTAGAGCGGGAAGCGTACGGATGAATGATGCGCTCCACGCTCTTCGCTTTACGCTCTACGAAGAAAATCCATCAATCCAACCTTCGAACATTAAACCGTAATGAAAATTATGATAGGTAAAACGATATCGCATTACAAGATTTTGGAAAAGTTGGGTGGGGGCGGTATGGGCGTCGTCTACAAAGCCAAAGACACCAAACTAAAACGCACCGTGGCTCTTAAGTTCCTGCCGCCGGATTTGACCCGTGATGACGAAGCCAAGGAGCGTTTCATGCTCGAAGCGCAGGCGGCTTCTGCCCTCGACCATCCGAATATCTGCACCATCCACGAAATTGATGAAACGAAGGACGGCCAGTTGTTCATCGCCATGGCCTGCTATCAAGGCGAGACCCTGAAGCAGCGGCTTGAATCCGTAGGGGCGAACGGCCGTTCGCCCCTACCCGTTGCCGAGGCCATCGAGATTGTCATCCAAATCGCGCATGGCTTGGCGAAGGCTCACGAGCAAGGCATCGTGCACCGGGACATCAAGCCGGCGAATATTATGGTCACCACGGACGGCATCGTCAAAATCCTCGATTTTGGGCTGGCCAAACTGACCGGCGCCACTCAGCTCACCAAAACCGGCACGACCTTGGGCACGGTGGCCTACATGTCCCCGGAGCAGGCGCAAGGCGTAACGGTGGACCACCGCACGGATATCTGGTCGCTGGGTGTGGTTTTGTATGAGATGGTCAGTGGGGAGCTGCCTTTTCGTGGCGAGTATGAGGCGGCGGTCATTTATTCCATCCTCAATGAAGCACCTGAGCAAGAGACCGCGATTCCGGCAAACTTACAGCAAATCGTTGCAAAGGCTCTGGCAAAGGAGCCGGAGGAACGCTACCAGCAGATGGACGAGTTACTGGCTGATTTGAATTCTCTCAAAAAAGAGCTCGAATCGGAAGCGACAAAAGAAACCGCTGCCGAGGAAAAGGCCGCACCTTCCATTGCGGTGCTACCATTTGTGGACATGAGCCCGGAGAAGGATCAAGAATATTTTTGTGATGGTATGGCCGAAGATCTCATCGATACGTTTACGAAGCTTGAGGGATTGCAAGTGGTTTCGCGCACCTCTGCTTTTCAATTTAAAGGAAAGGAACTAAGCATTCAAAAAATTGGGGCAGAATTGAAAGTCAACCACGTCCTCGAAGGTAGCGTGCGCAAAGCGGCAAACCGGCTGCGCATCACCGCCCAGCTTATCAATGTGGCGGACGGCTACCATCTCTGGTCAGAGAAGTACGACCGCGAATTGGAGGATGTGTTTGCCATTCAGGATGACATCGCCTCTACCATTGTCAACACTCTGAAAGTCAAGCTGGTGGGTGAACCAGAAGTGCCGCTTATCAAACGTTACACGGAAAATCTGGAGGCTTATCAACTCTATTTGAAGGGGCGTTATTTCTGGAACAAACGGCATCAGGGTGAACTGCAGCAGGCGATGGCTTTCTTCAATCAGACCATTGAAAAAGAGCCAACTCATGCTTTAGCTTACACGGGATTAGCAGACTCGTTTTTCATCATAGGGCACTACTGTTATCTCCCCCCGAAGGAAGCATTTCTCAAAGCAAAAGCATTTGCGCAGAAAGCTCTTGAAATTGATGATGCGCTTGCCGAAGCCCACACGTCGATGGCGGTTGCAAAATGGGCGTACGATTGGGACTGGTCGGCAGGCGAGCAAGAATTCCGCCGCGCAATTGAACTTAACCCGGGATACGCCACGACGTACTGGTGGTACGCGTACTGCTTAACGGTGCTCGGTCGCACAGATGAAAGTTTCGCCCATATCCGTTCTGCACAAGAACTCGATCCGCTTTCGCTGCCTATTAACGTGGGTGTGGGAGCCATAAACTACTATGCCCGCAATTATGATAAGGCGGTTGAAGCGTGCCTGAAAACTCTCGAAATCGAACCAAACTTCGGTATTGCACATGTGATTCTCGCTACGGCGTATGAACAACAGGGATTATTTAAAGAAGCCAGGGTTCACTTGGAAGAAGCAAAAAGCGTTTTGGGACCATCGATTGCTGGTCCGTCACTCGCCCGCAGCTATGCCGTAGCCGGTCAAAAGACTAAGGCACTCAAGGTAATTGACGCAATATCGGGCGCGACACAGTATGTGTCGCCATATTTCACTGCTACGGCTTACACCGCGCTTGGCGACAACGATCAGGCGTTCGATTGGTTGCAGAAAGCTTTTGAAGAAAAAGACAGCCAGCTTTTGTTTCTGAAAGTGGATCCGAAGTCAGACAACCTGCGTTCGGATCCGCGCTTTACAGAATTGATCAAGAAAGTGGGATTGAAGGAGTGAGATATAACTCAGAAATTCATCATCGGCGTTCGATTCGGTTGAAAGGTTACGATTATTCAAGCGTCGGTGCCTATTTTATCACGATTTGTACCTACCAACGAGAATGCTTGTTTGGTGAGGTGGTGAACGGTAAGATGGTTTTGAATGAATTTGGTTTAATTGTGTTGAACCGAATCCGGGAATATATTATAAGCAATCCATCAAACTGGGAAGAAGACAAAGAAAATCCAAAAAATTGGTAAACAAACATGATCGGTCAAACCATCTCACACTACAAAATTTTGGAAAAGCTCGGCGGCGGGGGCATGGGCGTGGTCTACAAAGCCAAAGACACCAAGCTCAAACGCACCGTCGCCCTCAAGTTTCTGCCGCCGGATTTAACCCGCGACGACGAGGCCAAAGAACGCTTCATGCTCGAAGCCCAGGCGGCATCCGCCCTCGACCATCCCAACA
>JBHHXT010000386.1:0-3708 GCA_046757165.1 bacterium
TGCTACCGGTAATGCCATGCCTGATTTTGATTCAATTAAGATAGGTAGTTCTCCCATCCTCTCAGGCAACCAGCGGCGTGACGCCCCGGGCATGGAGAATTTCTGCATGGTCAAAGGGCCTGATATCGGTTGTTGTCAATGTCAGGACCGCTATCGTTTTGCCCTGAGCGGTGACGAACTCTACTTCGAATCCCACTTTATCGTCATAGCAATGCACGACGGTACGTACATCGCCTGATCGAAGGCCATATTTCTCAATATCGTGTGTGAGGACCACCAAATCTAATTCTTTGATCATCTTCCCCGCCTCTACCAGCCTCACATATTCCTCCGATACTGCCCCCCCACTTCATAGAGCGCCCGGGTAATCTGTCCGAGGGAGCACACTTTGCACGCTTCCATCAACTGCTCGAAGACGTTTTCGTTCTGCACGGCGGCGGCCTGGACTTTCCGCAGTGCCTCCGCCGCACGTTCCGGGTGGCGGGCGTGGAGATGGTTGAGCATCTCTATCTGGTACTCCTTCTCCGCCGGGGTCGCGCGGATGACTTCTTGCGGAATGAGGGTCGGTGAGCCTTGCGAGTTCAGGAAGGTGTTGACGCCGATGATCGGATACTCTCCCGAGTGCTTGAGGGTTTCGTAATACAGACTTTCTTCCTGAATCTTGCTGCGCTGGTACATGGTTTCCATGGCGCCGAGCACGCCGCCGCGCTCGGTCAGCCGGTCGAATTCCAGCAGCACCGCTTCCTCGACCAGATCTGTCAGCTCTTCGATGACAAAGGAGCCTTGCATGGGATTCTCATTCCTGGCCAGACCGAGCTCTTTGTTGATGATGAGCTGAATGGCCACGGCCCGGCGCACAGATTCTTCGGTGGGGGTGGTAATCGCTTCGTCGTAGGCGTTGGTGTGCAGTGAGTTGCAGTTGTCGTAGATGGCATAGAGCGCCTGCAAGGTAGTGCGGATGTCGTTGAAATCGATTTCCTGGGCGTGCAACGAGCGCCCGGAAGTCTGGATGTGATACTTCAGCTTCTGCGCGCGTTCATCCGCCCCGTACTCGAGTTTCATCGCCTTGGCCCAGATGCGCCGCGCCACGCGACCGATGACAGCATACTCCGCGTCGATGCCGTTGGAGAAGAAAAAGGAGAGATTGGGTGCGAATTTGTTGATGTCCATGCCGCGGCTCAGGTAGTATTCGACATAGGTGAAGCCGTTGCTGAGCGTCAAGGCGAGCTGGGTGATGGGATTGGCGCCGGCCTCGGCGATGTGGTAGCCGGAAATGGAAACCGAGTAGAAATTGCGCACGTGGTGGGCGATGAAATATTCCTGCACGTCCCCCATCAGGCGCAGGGCAAACTCGCTGGAGAAAATGCAGGTGTTTTGTGCCTGGTCTTCTTTCAGGATATCGGCCTGGACGGTGCCGCGCACCTGTGAGAGCGTTTTGGCTTTGATTTGTTCGTAGACCTCGCGCGGCAGCACCTCGTCGCCGGTGACGCCGAGAAGCATCAGGCCAAGCCCGTCGTTGCTCTCGGGAATGTCGCCCTGGTAGGCCGGGCGGAGCGCATCTTTCCGGCTGTAGAGGTGCGCGATCTTGCTGCGGACTTCTTCTTCCAGTCCGTGCTCTTTGATGTAAAGCTCGCATTGCTGGTCGATGGCTGCGTTCATGAAGAAGCCGAGCAACATGGGCGCCGGTCCGTTGATGGTCATGGAGACCGAGGTCTTTGGGTCAGCGAGGTTGAAGCCGGAGTACAGCTTCTTGGCGTCGTCCAGGCAGCAGATGGAAACGCCCGAATTGCCGATTTTGCCATAGATATCCGGACGGCGGTCGGGGTCTGCGCCGTAGAGCGTCACCGAATCGAACGCGGTTGAGAGCCGTTTGGCGGGCATGGCCAGGCTGAGGTAGTGGAAGCGCCGGTTCGTGCGCTCCGGTCCGCCTTCGCCGGCAAACATGCGTGTCGGGTCTTCGCCTTGCCGTTTGAACGGAAAAAGCCCGCTGGTAAAGGGAAACTGGCCGGGCACGTTTTCCTGCAACCCCCAGCGCAGCAGGTCGCCCCAGGCCTGATATTTCGGCAGGGCCACCTTCGGCACCCGGGTGCCGGAGAGACTCTCCGTGTGTGTCGCGACCGCCAGCTCTCTGCCTCTGACTTTGAATTTGAAAACCGGGTCTTCATACTTCTTGCGGGTTGCCTGCCAATTGTCCAGCAACGCCTGGTTCCTGGGGTCGAAATCCATCGCGACTTTTTGGTAGGTCTCCTCGAGTTTCTTGATGGCCGCCTCGTTTTCGGTCTCGTCGAGCTCCTGCAAGGTGTCGATGGATTTCCTGAGGGCATAGAGTTTCTGGGCGGTTCGTTGTTGCTGCTCGACCCAGGCGTTGTACTCATGGATCTTTTCCGCAATTTCTGCGAGGTATCTGACGCGCCGGGGCGGGATGATATAGACTTTCCCGGACATCTCCTGTGTCACGTCAAAACCAGATTTCAACGGCGCGCTGGTTTTTTCGGCCATCCTGTCCATGATCGCCTTGTAGAGCGCGTTCATGCCCGGGTCGTTGAACTGCGAGGCGATGGTGCCGTAGACCGGCAAGTTATCGTCGCTTGCGTCCGGGGTCTGGTGCAACCGCTTGAACTGTTTCCTGACATCGCGCAGCGCGTCCAGAGCGCCGCGTTTGTCGAACTTGTTGATCGCGATCAGGTCCGCGAAATCGAGCATGTCGATTTTTTCGAGCTGCGTGGCGGCGCCATACTCGGGCGTCATGACATAGAGACTGACATCGGAGTGGTCGACGATTTCTGTGTCCGACTGTCCAATGCCGGAGGTTTCCAGGATGATCAGGTCATACGCGGCGGCCTTGAGCACCAGCAGCGCTTCTTTCACATACGCGGACAAAGCGAGATTGGACTGACGGGTGGCCAGCGAGCGCATGTAGACCCGTTCGCAGTTGGCTGAATTCATCCGGATGCGGTCGCCGAGCAGCGCGCCGCCGGTCTTGCGTTTGGACGGATCGACGGACAGGATGGCAAGGGTTTTGTCCGGAAAATCGAGCAGAAATCGCCGGATGAGCTCGTCGATGAGGGAGGATTTCCCGGCGCCGCCTGTGCCGGTGATGCCCAACACCGGCGTGGCGGCCTGCCGGGCCATTTCGTGCACCTGGTCGAGTTGGGGTTTGTTCCGGGCCGGAAAATTCTCCGCCGCCGAGATCAGGCGGGCAATCACATTGACATTTCTTTCTCTGAGCCGGCTGATTTGACCATTTAACTCCAGCCCGATGGGAAAGTCACATTTTTCCAGCATGTCGTTGACCATGCCCTGCAAGCCCATCTTGCGGCCATCATCCGGAGAGTAAATGCGTGCAATGCCGTAGTTGTGCAGCTCTTTGATTTCATGCGGCAGAATAACGCCTCCGCCGCCGCCAAAGATTTTGATGTGCCCGGCATCGCGCTGGTGCAGCAGGTCAACCATATATTTGAAGTATTCGTTGTGTCCGCCCTGGTAGGAGGTCATGGCGATGGCTTGCACGTCCTCCTGGATGGCGCAGTTGACCACTTCTTCTGCGCTGCGGTCGTGGCCGAGGTGGATGACTTCCACACCGGTGGCCTGGATGATGCGGCGCATGATATTGATGGCCGCGTCGTGGCCGTCAAACAGCGAGGCCGCCGTGACGATACGGATTTTGTTTTTCGGTTTGTAGGGGGGTGTCTTTTTCATAAGTTCTAA
>JBHHXT010000387.1:0-3684 GCA_046757165.1 bacterium
CTAGCTAGATACCGTAAAATAGCCCTGCTTAGCGGGGAACACCCAACTGGTCGAGCAAAACTCGGTTTTTGCAGGTCTGAACGCGTCTGACAGGTTCATGAATAATGCAGGATAAAGAAACCGCCAATTGCTCGTCTTTCCCGATATCGAGGACCTCTGCTTGGCGGGATTGCGGCGCGGCCGTTCTTGTTCCTATCTGAGACCTATCATTTTCTTTCATGCCTTAAATGTAGGAGGGAGTCCATGAAGAACCAAATCGTAGTGGCTTTGGCGGGCATCTTCGTTCCAGCTCTTCTATTCGCGGGCACGGTTGGCAAAATAAGCGGCACGGTCACCGACAGCGAGACCGGTGTGCCGCTGCCAGGGGCGAACATCATGATTATGGGCACAAGCTATGGTGCGGCGGCCAATACAAGGGGGGAGTATGTCATTCTCAATGTGCCTGTTGGAGCTTATGCGCTAAGAGCAAGCTTCATTGGCTACAGCGAGGTAACCATCAAAAACATTCGTGTCAATGTCGACTTGACAACGACTGCGAATTTTGGCCTGCCTTCCGCGGCCATCGTCGTATCGGCGGTAGAAATCGTCGCCGAACGTCCTCTTGTGAATACCAACGCCACCAACAGTGTGTCCATCCTCACTTCTGATGAGATCAGGAATCTGCCCCTGCGGGGCTATCATCAAATGGTTTCACTGGCGGCCGGCGCGGTAACCGATAATGATGGCACCACTTATGTACGCGGTGGCCGAGTCGAGGAAACGGCATACTACATCGACGGGGTGTATCAAAACAACCTCCGTTTCGGCACCCGGACCGGCACGCTTGCGGCCAACTCTATTGAAGAAGTCTCGGTGCAGGCTGGTGGCTTCAACGCAGAGTACGGGTTCGCCAACTCAGCAGTGGTGAATGCGACCACGAAAAGTGGTCGCTCTCGATTCAATGTTTTCGGCGAAATTATCACCGATGAATGGCTCAGCAAATCGAACAAGCGTCTCGGCACGTTTTCGTACGGCCATAATGTTGTCAATCTGGCCATTTCGGGTCCTTTCCCTGGATTCGATAAGAGAGTGCGATTCTTTGGCGCCATCGAGCGCGACCATTTTGACGACCGTACGCCCTCGGTCGGCATTCATCCGGTCTTGATCGAAGATCGGCAGCCGCCGGAAGCGGGCCTGGCCGGGCCCGAACAGATTGACATCGTCGAGGGTCGACAAGGGCCGATCCCAAACAACGACCTGGGACGCTGGGTGGCCAATGCAAACATCACCATCGATTTGCGGCCGGTTAGAGTGAAGATCGGCGGCAACACCACGCGTGAGAAATACGATGATGCGCTCGACAGTTTTTTGGGAGATCCTGACGTCGAGTCCATGCTTTTCAATTCAGAGCACAACCTGCGCGTGCAGGAATTCTCACAAAGCCTTTATTTCAAAGTCACCCATACTCTGGGCGCCAACACCTTTTATGGCGGACAAATCAACTATTTCGAAGATGGCAA
This sequence comes from bacterium, assembly GCA_046757165.1. Taxonomy (GTDB): domain Bacteria; phylum Zhuqueibacterota; class Zhuqueibacteria; order Oceanimicrobiales; family Oceanimicrobiaceae; genus JBHHXT01. Next base: position 1,500 of record JBHHXT010000387.1, read on the forward strand.
CGAATGGTATGATCCGCTTTTGAAGCGTGATATTGTGAATTACGGCGATAAGACCGACGTCAACAACGACGGCGTTCTTAACCCTGATCTAAGGGGCAACGGCTTGAACAACAGCAGCGATGCCTCCACGGCCAATCTTTTCGAGCCTGCCGGGACAATATTCGACGATTATGGGCTCAATCGGACGAGCTATATCGGCGCTAAGTTCGATATGACCCACCAACGAGGCAGAAGCCACGAATTCAAGCTCGGTTTCGAGTACCGTCGCCATACGGTGAAACGCTATCGCATATACAGGCCGATGGATTTGGCGGCGATATTCGCAAACAATCCGGATATCGATCCAGTACTGGCTTATACCGCTGCTCTTACAGACGCGTATGGCTATCAGTTCGTTCAGGATCCCGGGCCTGACGGTGATTTGAAAGCGGGAGGCTTGAACAAATTCGACCAGGCCAAGCACCCGATTATCTACGCGGTATATCTGCAGGACAAGATTGAGGTTTCTGACCTGGTGTTGAATCTTGGCCTGCGTATCGACCACTTCGATGCAAACGCCTACACAGTCAAAGACCCGTTGGATATCAAAATAACGGATGAGGGCATCTTTGACCGCACCCAGCTCCGAAAAAGCAAAGCGCATACTACCATCAGCCCGCGTCTCGGCGTTGCGTTCCCGGTCACTGAGGGGACGGTCTTTTACGGCCAATTTGGCAAGTTTACCCAGCAGCCGCCGTTGCGGCGGCTCTATGTGGGATGGGAAGTCATTTCCAACTTGTTTGCCACGGGCAGGACGGTGAACTTTGCGAATCCGGATCTCAAACCGCCCACGACAACTTCTTTCGAAGTTGGTTTCCGGCAACAGATTGGCGATCACGCGGCGGTTGATCTTGCGGCCTACTATAAGCAAACCCGGGACCTGATTCAGTTTGAAAAGCTGGTCGACGCCCGTCCACAATCGTACTTCCGCTATGCCAACGGCGATTACGGAACGATCAAAGGGGTGTCGATGAATCTCAGCCTTCGCCGCACGGCGCGGGTAGCAGCGGGTCTGTCCTACACCTTGCAGTTCGCCGGTGGCACCGGCTCCACCGGCCGCACAAACGCTCGCGGTGTTATTAACGAAAGAACCTATGTTGCGCCAACCGACTTCGACCAGAGACATACGGGTTCGCTGAATGTAGATGTGCGCTTCAATCAAGATGATGGCCCAACTCTCGCTGGCTTCAAACCATTGGCCAATACCGGTGTAAACCTGCTCTTGACTTTTGGTAGTGGGTTTCCTTATACACCCCGAGATGTTGGCGACACGGTTTTCGGCGGAGCCGGATTTCCACGCGCAGCCATCAATTCCTCCTACGGGCCCTGGAACATCCAACTGGATATGCGTATCGACCGCACGTTTGACATGGGCGGCGTAAATTTTAACGTCTACCTCTGGGCGATCAATGTGCTCGGAGCAAGAAACTGGGATACCCGAGAGATCTATTCTGCAACCGGCGACATTGCCGATAACGGCTATTTGGCTTCTCCAGAAGGTCAAACCTGGATCGCTCAAAATGGCGGTGAGCCAGCGGCGAATTTGTACCGACTTGTTACAAATTCACCGGATCGTTGGTCTGTGCCCAGGCAGATGCGGTTGGGGTTGCGGTTTGATTTGACGCCTTGAATTGCCTGCGGCGTCATTAGAAAGGTCATTGGTCATTTGCTGCGCGTCATTGGTCATTTGCTGCGCGTCATTGGTCATTTGCTGCGCGTCATTGGTCATTTGCTGCGCGTCATCATTTCGGGTTGGGAGTGGAAGGTATGAAATTAGAAGAAATTCGAGTTTACAATCTTGCTATGGATTTGGCTGAAAAGATTTGGGAAATTGTGAGCAAATGGAATTATTTTGACAAAGACACGTTGGGAAAACAGCTCGTAAAGGCGGCTGACTCCGTCGCGGCGAATTTGAGCGAAGGCTATGGCAGATTCTCCTACAAAGAAAATAAACAATTCTGCTATTACAGCAGAGGTTCACTTTATGAGACAAAAACCTGGCTAACAAAAGCTCATAATCGAAACTTGATCACAGATGATGATTTCACCTCACTTCAAAAGCAGACAAACACAATTGCTATTAAGTTGAATGCTTACATTAACTCGATTGGCAAACAAAAGCCACGACCCGACAATGACCAATGAC
>JBHHXT010000388.1:0-3669 GCA_046757165.1 bacterium
CCACATCATCCCCATCCGGATCGAAGAAAAAATCATGCAGATCCATCTCGAAAGCGGGCCCGGAAAGCACCAGGGTCGTGTCGGGAATGGGAGCGACCAGCACAGGTCTCTGGTTCGCTCGTTCAACGGTGACTTGAAAGGTGTCCGAAACTTCCGGGTTGATGTCGTCGCTGGCATGCACTGTTACCTCCGCGGTGCCTACCGCCAGGGGCGTTAGAGTGAGCACGCTGCCCGCCATCTGTGCCATCACGACTTCGCCATTTGAATTGCCCACCGAAAAGCTCAGGGCATCACCGTCCGGGTCGAGAAAAATGTCAGCCAGGTCGGTTTCAAACTTCCCTTCCGGCAGCAAAAGGGTCGTATCCGGAAGGGACGAGACCTGCGAAGGCGGCTGATTTGCCTTTTCAACCGTGACTTGAAACCTCTCCGTGACCTCCGGGTTCGTGCCGTCGCTCGCGCTTACGCTGATCTGTGAGCGACCCACCGCAAGCGGTGTCAGCGTGAGGATGTTGTCGCCGAGCTGTGCTCGTACCACCTCACGATTGGAATTGCTCACGTCGAATCTCAGCGCATCACCGTCCGGGTCGGCAAAAACAGAGATCAGATCTATCTCCAGTTCCTCCTCGAGTGCAAGGGACGTGTCCGGAATGCCTTCGACGACAAAGGGCGGCCCGTTGATTCTCTCGGTCGCAATGCGCACCTCATCCAGAAGGATTTCTGTCGCTTCCTCTGCTGACGTCTTCTTGTTGTTGTAGCCGCCGATGGTTAGTGTGTGACTGCCTTCGGTAAGCCCGCCGAGATCGGCAACAAAAAGTTGCCAGCCTGTGGTTTGTTCTCCGCCCGTGTTTCCGTCGCCGGCAATTCTCGCGACATAATCTTGCTCGCCCACGCCAGGCTGCAAATCATCCACCGTAACAAGCACCTCACTGTACTCATCGACTTCGTATTTCGACGCCAGGGTCAACTTGTAGTAAAACGAGATGCTGACCGTGCCGGGTCTATCCAGGGTGAAATCCGTACGCCAGCCGCCGGACATGCCCAGGATGTCCTCGTCGTCGACGCCGCCGAGCACGACCTGAACCGCACCGCCGTCAAAACCGCCATCGGTGACCCACTCGCCGGCAGCGTAAACAGGCTGGTTGGTGCCCCGAAAGGTGTCGGGGAAAAACTCGAACCCTTCCGGGTCGCGGTCGAACTCCGCCTCGAACAAGGTCGGCGCGTCCGACTGTACCGCGATGGTAAACATGTGCGCAACCTCGGCATTGACATTATCGTCGGCGCGGAGCGTGAGGGCCGCGGTGCCTTCTGCCAGCGGTGTCACAACCAGACTGGCGCCGGCGAGCTCAGCCGCCACGACCTCAACACCAGAATTGCTCATGGAAAAAGAGAGGGCGTCGCCATCGGGATCTGAAAAAACGGTGTTCAGATCGATTTCCACGGCATCGTCGTTTACGTTCAAGACCAGATTGGGCACAGGATGAACAATTTCTGGAGGTTGGTTTTCGGCAGCAAGCGACCAGAGTTCAAGCACACAAAGGTCCCCGCCACGGTCTGCTGCCGCGGTCTGAATGACTTCGACGTATCCCTGGCTCACCGTCAGAGTTGGGGAGTCGGCTAATGGCAAGAAGCGTGGCTGAACCTGGAGGCCTTCGGCAGGCGGCGGCGTATTGCCTTCGAATCCGACCACATAAAAGGTATTGGCCTCCAGCCTCTGCTGTTCGACCAGCACGACGGTGTCGCCATCGGCGCCGTCGCGGATGGTCAAAGTGGTGGCATGGCCGCCAAAGCGCGCGTCCCCGCCTGCTGCGACAAAGCGATAGTCGCCGTTGGGCACGTCCACGCGGAAGATGATTTCGTGGCCCCGGCCTCTTGCACCGATAAATTGATCGTAGATTTCATCCGAACCGCTCAGCACATTGCGGTCATTCGGGGTGTCGTCTATGTCATCGCGGTCGGTGTACCCGTGACCCTGAATGATGTCATAGATGAAGTTGGCGCCGTCCTGTACGACTTTGACGTACTGCTGCTCAGGTGCATTCGCAACCTCGCGTGTGAAATCATTCGCGCCAAACGCAAAGGCCTTGACCAGTGTTACGCCTTGCGCGGGCGTTGACTGCGCCTTCGCCCCCGCTGCAACAGTCAGCGACGCCGCCAGAGTCAGGATAGCCAGGGTTGTACAAATCAACTTTTCCACTTTTCTACAAGAGAACATCACAGCAAACAAATCAGTTTGGCTCTCGAGATTTGGAATTTATTTGGGATTTGGCCATCTGGGATTTGGAATTTGCGGCTTCGCCGCGTCAGGGTTGTACAGCGCATTAATCTGTCCCAAAAATCCAGCATCAACTTTCGGTCACGTTGGTTTTCACTGCCCCCTTTTTGGGCGACAGTTGCATGATCCAACACGGTTTGTAACCGTGTCTTAGGTACAAATCCGACAGACATGGGGCTGCCCAAAAGTCCGATTCCTGCGAAAGCGGGAATCCTATTGATTCTTCTGGATTCCTGCTTATACTGGTCCGAGTCGAGGACAACCCATGCTACAAAGACTCAGTCGCCCGGCGGTCGGCCCGGTGGCTCTGGAAACCCCGCTGGCCTGGAGCTGCCGGCGCCACCCGTCGTGAGGATGGCAGCAAAGGTTCCCGCCAGGACTCCGGCACCGATGGCAATCCATCGCCACTTCGACTTTCGTTCTCTGGCCATCTCGGCACGCACCTCGGCCATCAACACAGGAACTTTTTCATCCGGTTCAGCCGGATGCAGTACAAAGTCTGAGTTCAGTCCGAGCAACGATTTCAGAGACGTTTTCGCCTGTGACAACTCATCCAGCTCCAGATAGGACAGGACGAGCAATTCATAGGCCTGCACTTTTTCTTCCCGCGAAAGTTGACCGGCGTGCAAGCAGCCGCTGGCCAGCGCGATGACCTCCTCGAATCGAAACGCCAGAAACTCGTAGCGTATTTCTGATAGGCTTTTCTCACAACCATTCTGAGCCAACCCATTTGTCCAGGGTGCCAGAAGCCACCAGAATGAAAAAGTGATCGTGAGAGAACAAAGCACCGGCTTACGTGTTGGGAGTTTCATCCCGAATCCCATCCTTTATTGCCGACATGAATCCATACCAAAAAGAAATCTTTCGTCCGGCTACGCCGAAAGGTGCGAAAACGCCGTCCTATGGTGCAGGGGTTCAAAACGGGAGCAATGACGCAAATCAACCGCGGTACGACCTCGGGTCAACAGAAAACTTCGGCATAACAGGACCTAATAGCATATTTAATATACTTCAGGGAAGGTCGAAATGGGGAAAACCTAACCGGACAAGCCGGAAATTCGAAATCCTGAGCTCGAAACTCGAAAAAAAGTGTGCCACAAAAAAGTCTTGTCAAAAAGTGGCAGAAAACAACTCGTCAGGGATAAACGTTGGGTTGAAGACCGGCCTCCTTGTCTTGCAGACAACGCAACGCGGTTTTACACGACAGCCCAGGGCACCGTTTTGGGTTAACCCGGGCTGTGATGTTACCGCATTCATAAATGGGTGTCAGTTCGCTACTTGTAGCCGCCACCCCTTGTGGGTGGCTATAATCTCCCCGCATGGTGATTCATAAGCTATTAATATATGCCCCACAAGGGGGCATGGCTACAGGATCGGTGGGGGACTCACGATTCGCA
>JBHHXT010000389.1:0-3664 GCA_046757165.1 bacterium
CTACTGCCCCAGGATTTGCTCCGCCTTCTTGTCGTCTGTTGTCAGCAGGACGACCAGACTTCGATTTCCGGCGGCGGTGGCAAATGTCTGGACGATGTTGATATTCTGCTCAGAGAGCTTTTTGGAGATTTTTGCCAGCGCTCCGGGTTCATTATCCAATTCAATCGTCAGGACCGTGGTCTCTGCAACCTTGTATCCCAACTCGTGCAGATGCTTCTTGGCCTTGCCCATATCGTCGGGGATGAGCCCAATAATCCCCCAGTCGACATCGTCTACGGTGTAGACAGCGCGGATGTTGATATTGTCCTGCGACAGGGCTTCACTGACCTGGCTCAGACTGCCGACTTTGTTCTTGACGAAGATAGATAGTTGCTTTTCGAGTGGCATGGTTTTCCTCCCTCATTATGCACATGTTTCATTCTCTGTGGCTTGCCGGGCGATTCTCCCTTTGCGCGGGAATGAAGAAACGACGCCATTTCACCTCTCAATGAGAATGTAGTACAAAAAAGATCCAGAATCAAGATTGTCGACGAGGAATTTGAGTTTTTGCGCAAGAATCCGTATATTGCCCCATGCTCAACGCGATTCAAATTCGCGGCGCCCGGGTTCACAACCTGAAGAACATCGATGTTGACTTGCCTCGGAATAAACTCATCGTCGTAACCGGCGTTTCCGGCTCCGGCAAGTCCAGCCTGGCGTTTGACACGCTGTTTGCCGAGGGGCAGCGCCGGTTCGTAGAGTCGCTGTCCGCCTATGCCCGGCAGTTCTTGCAGCGCATGGACCGGCCGGATGTCGATGAGATTCGCGGCATTTCACCTGCGGTTGCCATCGAGCAGAAGAACCCGACGCGCAATTCGCGCTCGACCGTGGCCACGGCCACGGAGATCCATGACTACCTGCGCCTGTTGTTTGCCCGCATTGGCCGCACCTTTTGCCCGCAGTGTGACGACGAAATCAAGAAAGACCAGGTGCAAGAGGCGCTGGAGAGAATCTTCTGTCTTCCTGCGGGAACGAGAATTCAGATCACCTTTCCGGTCACGGCAGCGGCTGGAGACGTCGGGCTCGCGCTGGCCGACCTTCGAAGCCGGGGGTTTTACCGCCTCCTGCTCGACGGTCGCCTGCATAACGTCGACGAGATCAGCCCCGCGGAGATTAAGGCAGCGCGCGACCTTCGGGTTCTGGTCGACCGTTTGCAGGTGAAAGACCGGGACAAGACACGCCTGGCAGATTCGCTTGACCTGGCGTTTCGGCACGGCGGCGGCCGGGTGAGTGTGCTAACCGAAGCGCGCGCGCCGTTGCATTTCTCACAAGCTTTCGAATGTGCAAAGTGCGGTCTGACTTTCATCGAACCGCAGCCGAGGCTGTTCTCTTTTAACAATCCGTTTGGTGCCTGCCAGACCTGCAACGGGTTTGGGGAGATCATCGAATTGGATCTGGAGCGGGTCATTCCGGACCCGTCGAAGTCGTTGCTCGCGGGAGCCGTGGCGCCGTGGAACACCCCGAAACGGAGCAACGTCTTCGCCAAAATGCTCGACACCGCTGCCGAGCACCACATCGATGTCAACCGGCCGTGGGGTGACTTGCCTGAGGCGCACAAGCGGATCATCATCGAGGGAGAGCGGCCGTTTCCCGGCATTAAGGGCTTTTTTCGCCGGCTGGAGCGAAAGAAGTACAAACTCGGCATCCGCGTGCTGCTCAGTCGCTACCGCGGGTTTTTCCCCTGTCCGGATTGCGATCTCACACGTCTGCGTCCCGAGGCGCTCAATGTTCGCGTTGGCGGCAAGCACATCGGTGAGATCAGCGCCATGTCGATTGCACAGGTGCACGCCTTTTTCCGGCAGTTGCGGCTGTCAGCGTTCGAGGAGGAGGTCGCCCACCAGATTCTGAAGGAGCTGCGCGCAAGGCTCACCTATCTGGTCGATGTTGGGTTGGGGTACCTGACCTTGAACCGGCGCACCCAGACGCTCTCTGGCGGCGAGTACCAGCGCATCAACCTGGCGACTTCGGTTGGCTTCAAGCTCGTGGGCGCGCTTTATGTCCTGGATGAGCCTTCAATCGGCCTGCACCCACGAGACAACCAGCGCCTGATCAACATCCTGGTGGCGCTGCGGGACCTGGGCAACACGGTGGTGGTGGTCGAGCATGACCGCGACATGATGGCGTTCAGCGACCATTTGCTGGATCTGGGCCCGGGCGCGGGTGAAGAGGGCGGGGAAGTGGTCTATCAGGGCGCGTTTGCGGACATCGGGGCCAACGGGGCGCAGACACTGACGACGCAGTATCTCAGGGGCGAGAGGACCATCCCGGTGCCGGCGGTGCGCCGGGACGGAAATGGTAGGTCCCTGAAGATTGTGAATGCGCGGGAGAACAATCTCAAGGGGGTGACCGTCGATGTTCCCCTCGGCGCCCTGGTCGTGGTCACGGGGGTTTCGGGTTCCGGCAAAAGCACGCTGGTACACGACATTTTGTACGCCGGTCTGAGCCGGTACTTTGGCTCGTGGAACAGGCGCATCGGCGCACATGACCGCATCGAAGGGGCGCACTATCTCGACGGGTGTGTGCTGGTCGACCAGACGCCGATTGGGCGCACGCCGCGCTCGAACCCGGTGACCTACACCAAGGCGTTCGACCCCATTCGGCAACTTTTTGCTCAAACGAACCGGGCGACAGCGCGCGGCTTTACGCCGGGAACGTTTTCCTTTAACACCGCCGGGGGGCGCTGCGAGCGCTGTGAAGGGGCTGGCGTTGAAAAGGTGGAAATGCAGTTCCTCGCGGATCTCTACCTGACCTGCGAAGAATGTGGCGGCACACGCTACCGCAAGGACGTCCTGCAGGTGCGCTACCGGGGCAAGAACATTCATGAGGTGCTCGAGATGACCGTTCGTGAGGCGCTGGCCTTTTTCGTCGATGTGCCAAAAGTGGTCAAGAAGCTGCGGCTCCTGCAGGATGTGGGCCTGGGTTATCTGCGCCTGGGTCAGCCGGCCACCACGCTTTCAGGCGGGGAGGCCCAGCGCGTCAAGCTCGCGGCTCATCTGGCAGAAAAAAGTGGCAAGCACTACCTCTATCTGTTCGACGAGCCCACCACCGGACTCCATTTCCACGACATTGCCAGGCTCCTCGAATGCTTCAACCAACTGCTCGGCTCCGGTAACTCAGTCGTGGTGATCGAGCACAATCTGGATGTGGTCAAATGTGCGGACTATCTCATCGACCTGGGCCCGGAGGGGGGCGATGAGGGCGGAGACCTGGTGGTATTCGGCCGGCCCGCAGAGGTGATGAACTGCGATGGCTCATACACGGGTCGCTATCTGCGTAAATACCTGGCCAGCTCGAAACTTTTCAGGTAGATAGGCTGTAGAAAAATCGATGAGAGAACATACGAAACCTCGAGCTTTTAGTCAGTGTTTGACCGAAAACGATGAAGCGTTTCCAAAAGTGGTGTCATTCTCCGAAGACAACTCGGAGCCAGCCGAACCCGTTGTTCAGGGTGAGGAATCTGTCAACGAAGATTGGGACATTAAAAAACAAAGCCTTAAAGGCAATTAGTCTGTGCATTGACAGATTTCTCCCGTTGGTCGAAATGACAGCGACGGCGTTTTCGGTCAATCACTCGTTAGCCGACGAATGAGCATTGGACATCTATCAAGCAACAAGTTGCGCAAAA
>JBHHXT010000390.1:0-3629 GCA_046757165.1 bacterium
AAGCAAGATTCCCCTCGGCATCTCCACGGTTGTAGGGACAGCCGCGAATCACAATCCCCGTCATTTTGCCTTAAAAAACGCCTCAACCTCCTCGACGCCCATGGCGTTCAAGACGTTTTCCTTCTCCAGCCAGCCCTTGCGCGCAATGCCGATGCCGTACTCCATATCGTTCAGCCCCTCGATACTGTGCGCATCCGGATTGATGCTGATGTAGACCCCCTGCTCTTTGGCATACTGGCAATAGCGCCAGTCGATATCGAACCGGTAGGGGCTGGCGTTGAGCTCGATGGCGACCTTGTACTCGGCAGCGGCATCGATGATGCGGTGCACGTCCAGCGGCAGCCCTTCGCGGCCGAGCAGAATCCGGCCGGTTGGGTGGCCGAGAATGGTGACGTGGGGATTTCTCATGGCTTTGAGCACGCGATTGGTGGCATCCTGAGCGTTCATTCCCAGGTTGCTGTGCACCGAGGCGACGACAAAATCGAAGCTCGCCAGCACCTCGTCCGGGTAATCGAGCGAACCATCGTTCAAGATGTCGCACTCCGTCCCTTTGAATATCTTGAACCCCTCGAATTGCTGGTTGAGCTCGTCGACCAGCGCGTGCTGTTCTTTGACCCGCTCCGGCTCCAGCCCGCGCGCGTAGACGACGATTTGGCTATGGTCGCACAGGCCGAAATAGTGGTAGCCGAGGTTCTTGACCGCCAGCGCCATCTCCTCAACGGTGTTCGCGCCATCGCTGAACGTGGAGTGGCAGTGCAAAATGCCCCGCAGGTCGGCGAGCTCGACCAGGCGCGGAATCTTCCCCTGAGCAGCGGCTTCGATTTCGCCGTGGTCCTCGCGCAGCTCGGGCGGGATGTAGGCCAGCCCGAGCGCCGCAAAAATCTCCGCCTCGTCGCGGCAGGGAATCAGCTCATCGTGCTCCGTAAACAAGCCATGTTCGCTCACTTTCACGCCCCTTTTTTTGGCCAGGCTGCGCACTGCGGTGTTGTGCTCGGCAGAGCCGGTAAAATGATGCAGAATGTACGGAAACTTCTCGTCCGGCATGATGCGCAGGTCGGCGTTGATGCCCTGCTTCAATACAACGCTGGATTTGGTCGGGCCCTGGCCGGTGGCCCGCTCTACCTGCGGCTGGCGCGCGAAAAAGTGCATGATTTCCTCCACATCCTCCACCCTTGCGCTCGCTACAATATCGATATCTTTGATCGTTTCCTTCTTGCGGCGCAAACTGCCCGCCAGGTCCGCACGAATGACTTTCGGATGCTCCCTGACGGCTTCGAACAGCGGACGGGCCGCCGCTTCGGCTCTGTGGTAAAGATGGCGGTCCTGGTGTTTTCTCAGGAATTCGATGCCCTGCAGGATTCTTTCCTGTGTCTTGGTGCCAAACCCTTCCAGGTCGACCAGACGATTCTCTTGACACGCGTATTCCAGTTCGCGGATGCTTTGAATGCCCAGGGCCTCATAAACCTTCCTGACCTTTTTGGGTCCAAAGCCCGGGATGGCAGTCATCTCCACCAGCCCCTTGGGAACGGAGGTTTTGAGGTTGTCATAATAGGCCAAATTCCCGGTCTTGACAAGCTGCGTGATTTTATCTGCCAGCGCCGTGCCAATGCCTTTGAGGTTTCGAATTTCACCGGACTCGATTAGCTCTCCGGGCTCGGCACTTTGCGCCAGGATGGTCCTGGCCGCCATCATGTAGGCGCGACTCTTGAACGGATTTTCGCCTTTGATTTCAAGCAGCGTGCTGATTTCGTCCAGGATCTGACTGAGTTGCTTCTTATCCATGTTTTTGAAGGGGTCTGCTGGTGAGGTGCGCGCTGTCGAGGTGACCTTGAATTCCCTCAAGTATAGGGAACCGGGTGAAGAAAATCAAGACAAATGTGACGCAAAGGTAATGGTTAAACTCAGGGATTAAAGGTTCAAAAAAGGAACGGCTGTTATGTTGTTGTAGAGTTTTCGGGCTTGCGAGGTCAAACAAATAAGCGCTCCTTGTTCTACTTTATTTTCAAAAACCTCGATAAATTCCTTGAGGTTAACTGCCAACTCCGGTGTGGGTGTGGCGTTGAGTTTCACCTCAACCGGGAGGAGATGGGTGCCAAAATCAAGCACAAGGTCCACTTCATGTCCGGCAGTCGTGCGCCAAAAATAGATGCGCGGCGGTTCGCCGTGATGCACAAAAGAAAATAGGAAACAATGCAAATTTGCATTTCAATTGTAAATCTGCGCGACACACCAAAACTCGCGTATCATGTGCAACATCTCCTGATTTCATTCCCGGATAGCGGTAATCTGCTGAAAAACCATGTCGTGCCTGAACAGATTTGAGACCCGTGTTCGTTTCACCTGGAACGTCTCATCGCCGTTGTACAGAACCGCACCGCCGGAGCAGCGGTCTCCCACTACTTTGCGGAAATGTTCAATCCCTTTGAGGAATTCCGAGGTGAAAGTCGCGGCCGATTTTATTTCAACCGGGTGAAGTTTTCTTCCCTCGCGCACAATCAAATCAACCTCATTGCCATGGGTGTCGCGGTAAAAGAACAACTCCGGTCGTTTCCCGTGGTTCAAGCGGTGTTTGAAAATCTCGAGGATGAGCAGATTTTCATATAAAGCGCCACGAAGCGGATCTCGTAAAGCCTGCTCCGCACTGTTGATACCCAGCAGATGAGAGACCAAACCGGTATCGGTGAAATAGATCTTGGGCGATTTGACCACCCGCTTGCGGATATTTTCAAAATAGGGAGGCAGCTCAAGAATGACGAACGAAGCCTTCAGCACACTAAGCCAGTTTCTGATGGTCATCGCAGAGACCCCGACGTCATTGCTCAGGGAAGTGTAGTTGACTATCTGGGCAACCCGGCCGGCGAGAAGCGACAGGAACTGCTGAAATCGTCCTAGATCCTTCAAGGAAATCAGTGCTCGCACGTCGCGCTCCAAATACGTCTGAAGATAGTCGTTGTAAAATCGGTATGGGGCCAGGTTCTGTTCATGCAATCGTGGAAAGCATCCCTGGACAACCAGATCAAAAGCCTGCCAGTTCGAGCGGTAGGCTCTGAGCTCGGGAAGCGAGAACGGCAGCAGGTTCAGTACAGCCGTGCGGCCTGCGAGGGATTGCGAGATGGCCTGATGCAGCTCCGGTTGATGGCTGCCCGTCAGGATAAACATCCCATTCTGTTTGGCGCGGTCGACCATGCCCTGAATGTAAGACAGCAAAAAGGGAAGGCGCTGGATTTCATCGAGAATAGCGCCGTGAGGAAAGTCAGCGAGAAATCCACGTGGGTCGGCTTCCGCGGCAAGGCGGATGTCCGGATCCTCTAACGACCGGTATGGTTTGTCAGGGAAAGTCATTTGGACAAGCGTGGTCCTGCCGGACTGACGCGGCCCGAAAACCGCCACGACCGGGTATTCATGGAAAGAAGCGAGTAATTCCCCGGTTATCTGTCGTGTAAACATAAAGACAAAGCTAGCAAGTTTTGTGAAAATGTCAAGTTGAAGTTTAGATTTTCACAACCTTGCGCCGAACGCCTGACCGGACACGACACGCACGAGCCTTCCTGAAATGAATGGAACGCGGATTTAACGGTTAGCAGTAATAAAGTAAAGCACTCATAATAAAGAATAAGTGGGTAAACTGA
>JBHHXT010000391.1:0-3623 GCA_046757165.1 bacterium
GACTTGCCCCGACCGGGGGCCCCAGCCCGGATTACGGCCGACCAACGCTGCCGGCCAATATTGTGTTCACCACCAATTTCGATGATCTCCTGGAAGGGGCCTATCGTAAAGCCGGACGACCGGTCAACCTGGTGATAGGAGCAACGGAGCTACCCTTCTGGGATGAGTCGAGGGTCAACCTGGTCAAGCTGCACGGTACCTGTGACCGCCCCGACTCGCTTATCATCACCGAGCAGGACTATAACACTATCTATCGCAGCAACGCCCTGATTGTACAGCAACTCAACACGTTGCTGGCGACTAAGACTTTTCTGTTCATCGGCTATAGTGTGAGCGATCCCGACTTCAACCAAATCTACGACCAACTGAGCATTGATCTGGGGCGGCACCAACGCCGCCCGTATCTACTTACCTTCGGGGTGGACGAATTTACGATGGAGGACCTGGAACGGCGTGGCTACCACGTGATCAATCTGCCAGGTGAAGGGGACCGCAACACCCAGTTGGCGGAGTGGCTGCTAACATTGCTGAATGCAGTCGCTGAGTCAACGTCCGAGGTTGTGCCTCCCTCAAAACCGGTCGCGTCTCGCCCGCAACCTACCCCCACGACGCCGCAGCCACCCAAGCTCACGCATAGAGGAGGTAAGATGAACTACGAACGTGGACTGGATGTACTCAAGCAATTTGCAGAAGGCGCCGATTGGTACGGCGATTTCGATCTGTATGAAGCCCAATTCCGTGAGAATCTGGGTGACGAGCGGCGTTATGGCCCCAGCGAGCAGTCGCGGCGAGATCGGGCACGCATCGTTGAGCGCCTGAATGCTCTCGCTCGTGAGCATTTGGATATCAGCTTTAATGACTTATGTATGGGAGAACAACCCCGGGTCAGACGTCTCGATAAGGCGGCCGATGAGGACATCGCCGCGCTAATTCAAGAACTTAAGGCGATTGTTACTGCGGCAAATATCGCCGAACGTGAGGCAGCCGAGCGTCTCTGGCGGGCTGTCCAACAGGGCCGGGTTGAACAGGGCGAGATCGCCGCCACGGTCGAAGGCTTACGCCGGTGGGCCCAGAGTGTGCAGAAGACCGGACTACCCGTCGATGCTCAGCTGCGCGCGGCGATACTCAATCTCACCCAACCAACGGAGGGCGTCGATGGAATGTATAATTACCTCCACTTTGCCCTGCCGCTCTTGCCGGGGCTGCTGAGTGTGGAATCCGAGATTGATTTGAATAAGCTGTGGGCGGAAATAAAAGGACGTTGGGGTAAAAAAGGGAAATCCGCGACCTCGGCTAAGGCTGTTTCACAACTGACCATTTTACTTGAGGGTGACCTCCAGGATTTCACCACCAGCGAGCGAGATAGCTTTGTTTTTGCTTTATCACGCATCGTCAATGTCCCCCCCGAACATATCCGGATCTTACAAGTAGCGCCAGGTAGCATCTTGGTCACACTTGAAATGCCTGAGCAAGCTGCCCAACGCTTGGTTTCAATGTACCTGGCTGGTGACTCCACACTTCAAACACTTCACATTAGAAAAGTCGAGCTGCAACAACAAAAGGGCGACAGCGTCGTTGTAGCATCCACTAAAATAATCCTCAATACCGGCAAAGCCTGGGCACTGCTGGTTGGCGTGAATAATTACGATGATCCGCACATTGCCAATTTGAAGGTTTGCGTAGACGATGTGACGGCCATCCAGCAATCGCTGACCAAAGGCTACCAGGCTACCAAGTTATTGACCGATGCCACCCCAGACCGACTACCCACGCGAGCCAACATCTTAGCTGAACTCTCTATCGTTGCTCAGGCTGCCGGTGAGGGTGATTTGCTTTTGTTCTACTTTAGCGGCCACGGCGTAGCCGAGGCTGGCGAAAGCTACCTGCTACCGCGCGACGCGCGATTGTCTGCCCTCAAGCACACGGCTGTAGCGATGCACGACGTCCGCGAACTGCTGGAGCAATCACCGGCACGTGCCAAAGTTATCATGTTGGACGCTTGCCACTCCGGTGCATCTATTGGCAAGGCGGAACCGATTATGACCCCAGAATTCATCCAGCGCGTGTTTGAAGAAGCTGAAGGAATGGCTGTGTTGGCTTCCTGCAAACAAGGGCAACAATCATGGGAGTGGCGCGACAAGAACCGCAGTGTATTCACCTATTACCTGCTGGAGGCCCTATATGGAAAGGCTGATTTGGACAAAAAGGGCTTCGTTACCGTGTCTGACGCCAGCCGCTACATAACCGATGGTGTCAAGAGCTGGGCCGTTGAGCGGGGTGTTCCCCAAACGCCAACATTGCAATATACGGTTGCTGGAGATATTGTCTTGAACCGCTACTCAAAGTCCAGTTAAGGAACCAAGATGAATGAACCGCGAAAGAAAAGGAGGCCCGCTCACTTTGAAATTCTACCTGCCCAACTTTGAAGACATGGTTGACCCCGAATACGAGTTCCTCGCCGACCAGCCTTCTCCCAAGCGGAAGGATCGCTGGGCACACGATTGGTTTGCCCACCAATTCTTCGCCGAGCCAATATTTGACGGCATGCTCATCTCGAAAGCTTCGTTGAGCCCCATTGCCGAAAAGCGCATCCGTCAAGTCGGCGGGGTACATGCCTTCACCAGGCTCGATCCGACCGTCCCAATTATGGGCGATTGTGGAGCTTTTACCTATTTACTCGAAGAAAAACCTGTTTATACTGTTCAACAGGTGGTTGATTATTACCAAGAGCTCGGTTTTGATTATGGTGTCTCCCTCGACCACCTCGCTTTTGTGACGGTCGAAATGTTAGAAAGCGCCTTGCGCTTAGCGCAGGGCAAGCTCAAAGAAAGGTGGTGGCAGGGCAAAACTACCCAGCAAATTCAGGCTGCGCGTTTTGAACTGACCTTACAAAACGCCCAAGAATTCTTGGATTTGCATACTCAACAGAAGCCCAATTTCACGCCCATTGGTATCGCTCAAGGCCGGACGCCAGAGCTTTACTGCGAGGCGGTGGAGCGGCTCATCAACATGGGTTATGAGCACTTGGCCTTGGGTGGACTGGTCAAGAGTTCGGATCAAGATATCGTGGCCATTCTAGAGAAAATTCACCCACTGATTAACAATGGCATCCAATTACACATTTTTGGCGTGACCAGGTTGTCATTGGCACCCCATTTCGTGCGCCTGGGCGTCACCAGCGCCGACAGTGCGGCACCGCTGCGGCGGGCCTTTCTGGGTAGTGGCGAGGATAACTATTGGACTGCGGATGGCCAAAAATACGCTGCCATTCGGGTGCCGGAGGCGAAGGCCAGGCGAAATAAACGGGGTGTTGATTCGGTCGAAGAAGTGCTGAAGAGAAATGGTAAACTTTCAGCAGCGTCATTGGGTGAGTTGGAACAAAAGGCTTTGCATCTACTGCGGGCTTATGATAGAGGGGAAGCCGACCTCGAAGAAACGTTGGCAACCGTTTTGACCTATGACAGGCTTTACGGGATCAAACGGGACTATGAAGCAGCCTACCGGCGTACATTGACCGACAAACCCTGGCAGAAATGCGATTGTCCCATCTGCGAGGCGGCTGGCATTGAGGTCATCATTTTCCGAGGCAATAACCGCAACCGCCGCCGGGGGTTTCATAACGT
>JBHHXT010000392.1:0-3621 GCA_046757165.1 bacterium
GTGTCAAGAGATCGGAATAGGAGGCCGGAGCATCGCTAATAGCCTACAGTCTAACAGCCTAATAACCTGAGAGATAGTTCAACATGGCTCAAACAATGATTGACACAACGGTTTCCCATTACCATATCCTCGAAAGGCTTGGGGAAGGCGGGATGGGGGTGGTGTATAAAGCGCGGGACTTGAATTTGGACAGGTTCGTGGCGTTGAAATTCTTGTCCTCTCATCTGAGCGGGAAAGAGCAGGAAAAGGCGCGATTTGTGCAGGAAGCGAAAGCCGCTTCCGCCCTCGACCATCCCAACATCTGCACCATTCATGAGATCGACCAGAGCGAAGATGAGCACCTGTTTATCTCCATGGCTTACTACGAGGGCGAGACGCTCAGGGAGCGCATCAAGTGGGGTGCGATCGACTTGCAGCAGGCGGTCAGGCTCGTCGTGCAAATCGCATCCGGGTTGGCCAGAGCGCATGAGAGCGAGATCATCCATCGCGACATCAAACCGGCGAACATCATTATCACCCGCCAGGATGAGGCCAAGATTGTCGATTTTGGCCTGGCCAAATTGGCCGGCAGCGCCGGGCTGACCCGCTCGGGTGAAACCCTGGGCACGGCAGCCTACATGTCGCCGGAGCAGATACATGGCCAGGAAGTCGACCACCGCAGCGACCTTTTTTCGTTGGGCATCGTCTTTTATGAGATGGTGACCGGCATTCACCCCTTTCTGGGGGATTACGAGCCGGCCTTGATGTATGGCATCCTGTACGATGACCCCAAGCCGCTCACCGGTACGAATGGCAACGTTCCGGCAGAGTTGGAGCACATCCTGAACAGGATGTTGGCAAAGAAACCGGAGGAAAGGTATCAGCAAACAGAAGAGCTCATTGAAGACCTGCAAGCGTTGCGCGCGCAATTGCAGTCCGGCACGGCAGCGGCGGCAGTGGTTCAGGCCCGGCCTGCCGCAAAAAAGCCTGAAGCGAAACCCGCTGCCAGCCGGTTGACCAGGTTTTTCCCGGCGCAGAAACAAAAAGCAGCCGGAGCGTTCATCTCCGTTGCTTTGCTTGCCCTTGTTTTGGTGCTGGGGCTACCATCGAGTCGTCAAACCGTCAAGCGCTGGCTCGGTGTGCAAACTGTGCCCGAGACCCGGCACATCGCGGTTCTTGCGTTCACCAACGTCGGTGGAGATCCGGCCAACCAGGCCTTGTGCGACGGCCTGGTCGAGACGTTGACCAGCAAGCTGTCGCAGCTCGAGCAGTTTCAGGGGCAATTGTGGGTGGTGCCGGCCACGGAAATTCGAAAAAGCAAGATCACCACCGCCGGGGAGGCGCGTCAATTGTATGGCGCCAGCCTGGTCATCGCCGGCAGTGTTCAGCGCTTCGACTCCCTCCTGCGCCTGACCATCAATCTGATCGACGCCAACACGCTGCGTCAACTGGAATCGAAGATGATCGACGACCCGATGACGAACGTTTCGATTCTGCAAGACGAGGCGGTCGTGGTGCTGGCTGAGATGCTGAATGTGCAAATGACGCCACAGACCCGGCGCGTGTTGCACGCCGGGGCCACCACCGTGCCAGGGGCGTACGAATTCTATTTGCGCGGGCGGGGCACGCTGCAACGCTACGACCGGGTGGAAAACATCGATGCCGCGATCGAATTGTTCGAGCGGGCGTTGCGGGCCGACTCCAGCTATGCGCTGGCCTATGCCGGGCTGGGTGAGGCCTATCTCAGAAAGTTTCAGGCCACCAAGGAGGTGAGCCTGGTCGACCTGGCGGTGCAGGACTGCGAGCGGGCGCTTCAGATCGACCGGTTGCTGCCTGCGGCGCACGTGACGTTGGGGCTGCTGCACGCGGAAACCGGCCAATACCAGCAAGCGCTCGAGGCGTTTCAGCAAGCTCTCGAGCTCGATTCACACAACGTAGACGCGCACCGGGGGCGCGCCAGGGCATTCATGGCGCAAGGCCAACTGGATGAGGCAGAGGCAATCTATAAGAAGGCGATTTCTCTCAAGCCGGATTATTGGGGCGGCTACAACGACCTGGGCGTCTTTTACTTCCGGCACGGCCGCTATGAAGAGGCGATCCCTCAGTTCCAGCATGTGGTCGAGCTGACGCCACGCAACGCCAAAGGCTACCGCAACCTGGGCTCCATGTATTTCACGCTCAATCGCCATGAAGAGGCGATTGCAAACTACAACAAGGCACTCGAGATCCAGCCCGGCTACTCGATCAGCTCCAACCTCGCCACGCTCTATTTTCAACAAGGAGACTACGCCAAAGCGGCACGCATGTACGAGAAGGCGTTGGAAATGCGCGACACGGATTATCGGGTGTGGGGCTATCTTGCCAGCGCCTACCGCCAGAGTCCCGGGGAGGCGCACAAGGCGCAGGAGGCGACAAAACGAGCCGTTGAGCGCGCTGACGCGCAGTGGCAGGTGAACCCACACGACCCCAATGTGCTGTTGAGTTTAGCGGGCTACTACAGTGACCTTGGTCAACAAGATAAATCGCTCTCCCTGTTGAGGCAGGCTGCTGCCGTGCAGTCCAAAGACGTGGCCGTCATGTACGCCATTGGCTACGTTTATGAACAACTCAATCAGCGCGACGAGGCTCTGAAGTGGATTGGCAGGGCACTGGCCAACGGCCATGATCCGGCACAAATCGAAAAGAATCCCAGACTCCGTGACCTGCGGGCAGACGCCCGCTTCCAGAAATTGATCAACAAGTGAATCAATCGTGCAACGTTGTTGCACTTCAATCCTTAACCCCAAAGCAAGGAGGGTTGTGTCATGTCTCAACCAACAGTCACCATTAACGACGGGATGCCCGATCCCAACTCCATAACCGTGGAGCATGGGGGCCAGGTGGTCTTCCAATCCGGCGATGGCAAAAACTACACCATCGATTTCGGCGGCGAGGACCCGACGATTTCCAGCGACCAGTTTCCGCTGGCCGTTCCGGCAACAGGAGAGGCAAAGCTGCACATCAAAGGCTCCGCACCGCATCAAGCCTATCAATATATCGTCAGGGATTACAGCGGCGAGCAAGTCTGGCCTGTCGATGACGATGCACCGGGCGATGTTCCGCCACAAGTGATCGTCGACTGACGGGCTGACTGTGCGGCGCACTTCAAAAGGTGCGCGGTTTGACGCTGAAAGCGTCACACAACACAGCCCCCAGGGGTGCCGCATGCGCGGCACCCCTGGGTCATCCAGGCCATACAACCTGAACCCCGGATGGGGTTTCACAAATGGGAAAAGACGCAGTCCAGCGTGTCAGACCCCGTTGGGGTCTCATCCTTTGAGGACGTGGCGCCCCAGGGTTAATCCCGACTTGTCGGGATTAACCCTGGGCTTTGATGTTTGACCGCGTTGCGGTCTATTGATTGAGCGGGATGGTTTGGTTGAGCTGCATAAGTATCGTGAGTACATCACTTAGATAGGACAACGACAATAAACTTTTGACCATCGGTTTGTCAGTGAAAGGAGGGAGGAAAGGATTCCTGTTCAAGGCATCGGGGTCACTGACCCATGACTGAACACAAGAAACATAAATCGTCCATAGTCACACTCGACGTAATTCGGGAACTCTTAGCCGATTTGCCGGGCGTGGAGGAAGGTTTTTCAT
>JBHHXT010000393.1:0-3620 GCA_046757165.1 bacterium
CCGGCTATTATGAACAAGACGGCGATCACTCTCCGGTAACCGGCGGCGTCGCAACAGAGGACTTAGCGGACTCCACACCGACGGTAACCGTGTTCGTACCATTGGATGCCAACAGCACACTTTCAGCCAATTTGGGTGTTGACTTCTACTCGTCTGCCTCCACAGACAACATCGATACGGACGTGTCATCAGACTCGCAAAAAGATTCCCGTATTCATTTGAAAGTCGGGTATACGAGAAAACTCCCAAGACGAAGAGAAACCTATGGTTTCACATTGGGTATCTCCAAGGAATATGACGTATTGTCTTTTCTCGTTGGTGCTTCCTGGGCAAAGGAATCTCGAGACAGTAACCGAGAGCTTGGAATTAATGCCCATGTGTTCCATGATGTCTGGGATTTGTATTTGCCGGTTGAATTCAGGACGCCTAAACCGGGGAATCTCAGAGGTGGTGACGATGATAGCAATTACCTGACTGGAGACGGCCAGGATAGCGACACTCGAACAAGCGTCGATTTTTCCGTCATCTATTCCCAGGTCCTTACAAAAAAACTTCAGGCATCGATTGAAGCCGGCCTTGTCTATCAAACCGGACTATTGTCAACACCTTTCCATCGGGTTTTCTTTAACGATGGTGTGGAGGTGAATAATTCGAGCAATGCGTTGGACCTGATAACGTCAGCAAAACTGAGAAGGATTGAGACACTACCTGACAATCGAGTCAAAGTGCCGATTGGGCTTAGATGTTGCTCGCTGTGTGGAGTTCTCTTTCGGTAAACGTGTTGCGAATTCTCACAGATTTTCGGGCATGGTCAGCCATCATTCCTTCCACGGATTGAACAGCAGCACACCGCTGGATTCCATGTCCGCCGTGTTGCGCGTTACGACGGTCAACCCATAGGCGATTCCGGTCGCGGCAATCAGTCCGTCAATTGCGGGCATCGGCTTTCCTTCCCTCTCCGAGTGAGCCTGGACAGTGCCCCATATTCTGGCCACTTTTATGTTGACATCCAGGATTCGATTACGAAATCTGTCTCTAAGCTCATGCTCGACCCAATCGTGTAGGTTTCGTTTCCTGGCGGAATCGGGCAACTTTTCGATGCCTTTGTGCAGCTCCCCGAACGTAAGCGTGCTCAGGTAATAATGCTGCTCATCGTTACTCTGGACCCATTCTACGACGCTAGGCCCGGGATTCGGTTTTCTTAGCTCGGAGATGATGCACGTATCGAGCAAGTATTTCATAGCTCGATATCCCGGGGGAACTGTTTTGCTCTCTCAATATCTAACTCTATGTTGGCAAGAGGAGAAGTCTGCAGGAATTTCAAAAGGTCCGTTTCAGGTTTTGATAGCTTCCTGTAATCTTCAAATGAGAGCACAACTGCGGCTTCTTTGCCGTGCTTCGTGATGATTTGTGGACCGTCGCGCCGGGCCTTGCTCACCAAGCTGCTCAGCTTGTTTTTTGCATCCTGTAGTTGCCAGATGTTATTGAGCATCAATCATCTCTCCTTTCTTAGCATGTTCAGAAGGATGGATTATTTCTGTCTAGACTGTCCAGATCATACGAATCTCATCAGAATAAATCAAGCAAGAATATCGAGGTGTTGAACGTTTTGCTTGACATCGTTCTTCCTTACTCGTACTCTTTACGGTACTTTCTACTTCGCGCTTCTTCTGTCCAAATTTACATAGAGGAGTAGATGTGATGAAAAGGTTTGCCGTTTGTAAGCACCCCGACAAGAGGAAAACTCTGTTGACCCGCAATTGGCAAGCCGCCGTGGTTTTTGTCCTGGTTTGCGGCTGTGCGAATCCTGCCGGAATCGACGAGAAGAACCACTTCAGCTCTGCTCAGGATGTGGTGGAAAATTTATCTCGGGCCTACGCGCAGCAAAATCTGCAGCGCTATTTAGAGAGTTTCAGTGACGACATTGAGTTTCGTGAGGGCGTTGCAACTCTGTGGGGGAAAGAACAAGAGGAGCACATTCACCGGAAAATGTTCGCCACGGCAAAAGCAATCAATCTGACTCTCCAGGAGCTCGGGACGGTCCAGTTGACGGAAACGAACAAGACCGCGGTTTACAGCTATCGGCTGCAATTGCACTTGTTGAACGGTGCCGTCTTGAAAGCCGCTGGCGACGTGCAACTGGAATTCCGCATGCGTGAAGCTGGCGCCTGGCAAATCCGCGCCTTCCGCGAAGTCAGCGAGCGTCTCGCAAAAAGCACAGCAGGCGTGGTCTCCCCGGATGACACCCTCGATTACTTCCCCTTGCGGGTCGGAAATTCATGGACTTATGAAGAGCAGTTTGCACCCAATATACCGGAGGTTGAAGTCTCGGTCATAGACTCGATCCTCATAGAAGGGAATCTTTACTATCAATTTGATCAGGACTTGATTTTTTCCAGCCTGGCGCGTATGGATTCTTTGCATCAACTCCGATTCCTCTTCGAGGAGGATTCTTCAGAACGCGTCGTATTCAATTTCACTGCGGAAGTGGGCGACAGCCTGACCTTTACCCCACCCAATGCGACGGAAGAAACGGTTGTCGAACTTCTCAGTCGTAAAGATTCCGTAACGGTTCCGGCAGGCACGTTCAAGAATGTTTTGGAATTCTCCATTACAGATATCGGTTCGGCTTTTAGTTCGGGATGCGAATTTGCAGTCAATGTGGGAATCATTCGTCAAACCGGGACGAATCAAGTTTTGGCTTTGAAGCGTGCTTCGGTGAACGGCAAGAGATATCCTGTGATAACTAGTGTGGAAACGAGTGATGCTTCGTGGACGCAGATCAAAAGCCGCTTTCGCTGAAGACTGCCCGGTTTGAGCATGGGTTCATGGCGTGGGCCAATGCGATCGTGTAGCGCCGGGTTGGCAAGTACATTCGCAGCAGCCGCGGACAGCAACCGGAAGTTATTTTGTCTGAAATAGCCAAGACGACGGCCAAATAATATCACGTCTGAACGAACCAATGATAGGGGATAAGATGAAAGAAAGAAGAAGACAAGTCGGACTGATTTCTTGTTTTGGATTCTTGTTTGTGATTTCAGTACAAATATCACTTGCGCAAACTGAAGTTAGCGGAAAAGTTGCAGGCGTGTGGACGCTCCTGGAATCTCCATTCATCGTCAAAGATGATATAAGTGTCAGTATTGGAGATACGTTGCGTATTGAGCCAGGCGTCAAAATCTTGTTCGATGGTCATTTTGAATTCAGCATAAAGGGGCTCCTTCAAGCAGCTGGTACCGATGCGGATTCCATAACCTTTACTCACAAAGCCCCTGATTCAACCTGGGCAGGCATTAGATTTTCCGAAGCAGACAAAAATAGCATCCTCGAATATTGCACAATCGAATATTCGGATCAATCAGGCATCACTGTTTTCAAATCATCGATAACTGTAAAATATAATACGATTAGAAATAATCAGGACATTGGCTCTCAATTTCAAGTTGGGATGGGTGGCGGCATCTATGTTTCGTTTAGTGCTCCGTTGATTGCAGGAAATTACATCGTAAACAATTCCGCGGAAAGAGGGGGTGGAATCGAATATAATGAAGATGGGACGCCAAATAGATGCGAGATTCTGAACAATATCATCGTTTCAAATTCGGCCAGTACTCTGGGGG
>JBHHXT010000394.1:0-3616 GCA_046757165.1 bacterium
ATATGCCCCACAAGGGGGCATGGCTACAGGATCGGTGGGGGACTCACGATTCGCAGCGCATTCCCAAACCCGATCCAACACCGTTTGCAACCGTGTTTTACGCAGAAATCCGGGTGGTATGGGGTCTCCCAAAAGCCCCGAAATGTCATTCCGACCGAAGGGAGGAATCTGACAAGACACCAATCGTAGGACTCACGAAAACAACTGCTTACATCTAAGTTCCCGCACGAACAGATTTCTCGCTTCGCTCGAGATGACAGGCACGAGGAACCTTTTTGGACAGCCCCGGGATCACTATTTCTATTTTCTTGAACTTTCATAGAAAATTCAAGGCATAACACATTCATTATCTATGACTTACCTTAAGCACAAAAAGAACTTCTGGGGGACATCCAACACTATCCGAAGATTCTCTTGACATTGGCGCCATAAAGCATTAAGATTCTACAGCTTCTTGACTGCATTATTCACGCGGCACCAATCCTAGCGCAACATTTATATGTTGCAACACTTTGGGCATCAGCGAGCTAGAGCGTGTACGACGGACCTCATATCCGCACATTGTAACAATGGATGGTGTTTGCCAGGAGAATAGTTACGAATATTGGCAAGAACATTTCGCACATGCCACGACCTAATCCGCCTAAATTGCATCTGAATGAACATCTTCGCCACGGCTTGCATCTCAATTACAGAAGCACGGCTGGCTCAATGAGTTCAAGTAATTGCCCCAAGATGGCGTCCGTCTGCACCCCGTGGTCATTATGAACACCGAACACTACATAAACAAATTCCAATCTTTTAGAGCGCAAACACTCTACGACCAGCTCGATCGCGATGAACGCGACTTCATCCGCACGATCGCGTTCGAACATCGGTTTACGTTCCAGGAATTCCGCCAGGTTGTCGAAGCCAGCCGCGACCTCTCCATATGGCGCGAACGGCCGCTGAGTGCTTGGTGGCAAGCAAACAGTGCCGGCAAATCCAGCAGCCGTGGCCCGCTCAAGAAACGACTTCTGGCTGACCTGCATCAGTTTCTCGAGCAGCAGCGACAGAGCGCCAAAATCTATCCGGCAAACGGCCTCCCCGGGCCAGAAAAAAGAGAAAAGAAACCGGTCATTTCTGAGAAGTCCAACAAGAAGATTCACGGCATGTGCCCGGTCGCTTCGGAAGAAACCGTCTGCTGCAATCTGCGCACAATTGATGCCGTGGAAAACTGTGCCTTCGGCTGCAGCTACTGCACTATTCAGACATTTTACAGCGACAAATTTGTCTTCGATGCTGATTTTGCCAGCAAACTCGAGGCCATTCCGATCGCGCCTGACCGGTTCTACCACTTCGGCACCGGCCAGTCTTCTGATTCCCTGGTCTGGGGCAACAAAAACGGCAACCTCGAAGCGCTGTGCCAGTTCGCAGCCGACCATCCGAATGTGCTGCTCGAGTTCAAAACCAAGTCCAACAATATCGCTTATTTTCTGGAGCACGACCTGCCGGAGAACATCGTGTGTAGCTGGTCTTTGAACACCCCCACCATCATCTGCAACGAGGAGCATTTCACCGCCAGTCTGGAGCAACGGCTGGCGGCCGCGCGCACGCTGGTAGACCGTGGGGTCAAAGTCGCATTCCATTTTCATCCGATGATTTACTACAACGCGTGGCAGGTCGATTACCCCAAAGTCGCTGCGACCCTGACAGATTCTTTCGAGTCTGATGACGTCCTCTTTGTCTCCTTTGGCGCCATCACCCTGATCAAGCCGGCGATCAAAAAGATTCGCCGGATCGGCCAGGCCAGCAAAATACTCCAGATGGAAATGGTGCCGGACCCGCACGGCAAGCTGACCTATCCGGACGAGACCAAGATCGCCATGTTTCGAACCCTGCACGATGCCTTCCGGCCGTGGCAGGACAAGGTGTTTTTCTATCTCTGCATGGAAAAGGCCTCGATCTGGCAGCGGACGTTTGGCTTCGTTTATGATAACAATGAAGAGTTTGAGCGCGCCTTCTTGCAGAGTTCGATGCAAAAAATAAGAAAATCGAAACCCGGAAAGTTTTGCAAAAAAGTGTTCCATTCATTTGCGGTTGTCAAATCCCGTGTTTTATACGGGGCTTTGCCGCGTTGGGAATAATCCAGGTGAGAAGCCTCCCTTGCGCATGTCCCGCCCCGTTCACCCTGAGTCCAAAAGAAACCGTATCAAGACCAGCACCCAAAAATCAGACGTCGTCATTGTCGGCGGCGGCGTTATCGGCAGCGCCATCGCCTATTTCCTGGCCGCAGACAACGACTTCCGCGGCTCCATTCTGGTGGTCGAGCGGGACCCGGCCTACATCCGCTGCTCCACCACGCTGTCCGTCGGTGGCATTCGACAGCAATTCTCCACGCCGGAGAATATCGAAATCTCCAGGTTTGGCGCCCAATTCTTCAAGCGTGTGCGCGAATATCTTGCGGTCGGAGACAAGGTGCCAGAGCTCTCCTTTCGAGAAGCGGGGTATCTCCTGCTGGCTTCACCGCAAGGACTCTCGACTCTGACAGACAATTACGAGCTGCAAAAGGCCCACCATGTCGACCTGGACCTGCTCTCCCCGGATGGACTCAAACACCGTTTCCCGTGGATGAACGTTGCCGACCTGGGGGGCGGCACGCTCGGGTTGAAAAACGAAGGCTGGGTGGACCCCTACAGCCTGCTGATGGGCTTTAAGGACAAAGCGCAATCAATCGGGGCCAGCTACATCAAAGACGAGGTAATCGGCCTGGCGCGCAAGGCGGGGAAGGTAGACGTCGTGCGCCTCAGTGAGCGCGGCAAGATCGCATGCGGCACCCTGGTCAATGCTGCCGGGCCGGGAGCGGCAAGAATTGCGGCCTTTGCCGGCATTCCCGCGCTCCCGGTGCATCCGCGCAAACGGTGTGTCTTCACTTTTGAATGCCGGGCCGAGCTCCCCGGCTGTCCGCTGATGGTGGACCCCAGCGGCGTCTACTTCCGGCCCGAAAGCGGCAAGTTTCTCTGCGGCGTCTCCCCGCCGGCAAACCACGACCCCGACTGTCACGACCTCAGGGTCGACCCCCGGCTCTTCGAAGAAGCCATCTGGCCGGTGCTGGCCAACCGCGTGCCGGCATTCCAGGCGCTGGAGCGTGGATTTTCATGGGCCGGACACTACGCTTACAATGTCATCGACAAAAATGCCATTCTGGGACCCCACCCGGAAGTTGAGAATTTTTACTTCGCAAATGGCTTCAGCGGGCACGGACTGCAGCAAGCCCCCGCCGTCGGTCGCGCCATCAGCGAGCTGATTGCATCCGGCTCCTACCAGACCCTCGACCTGAGCAGGTTCTCCTTTGCGCGCTTCGCAGCCAAAACCCTGATTCACGAGCGAAATATCGTTTAAGCAGCAAACGGGCTCTCGAAATGACAACAAGCTCTGTGACCGTGTTTGTACACTTCCTGATTCCTGAACCGCACGATCTGGCACGAAAAAGATTCTTTCCTAAGTTGAGCGGTTTGTGACTGAGGGGGGGGTCGGTGTTCAAGCTTCAGCTTGCCGGGGTGAGGGGAAGACACGTTAAAGCGTGAACACCCTTAAACACCGGCGACGAGGGGACGGTGTTCAAGCTTCAGCTTGC
>JBHHXT010000395.1:0-3595 GCA_046757165.1 bacterium
CAGTTTACCCACTTATTCTTTATTATGAGTGCTTTACTTTATTACTGCTAACAGAAGCTTCTGCTCGAAAAAGCTCAGCAGGTTGCCCAGCAGGAGAGTCTCGGTTTTTTCTTCCATGGTTTCCTGGCGCAGATTGAGGACATGAAAATCCTTGCCGTAGCCGTCGCCGTGAAAGTAGCGGTAGGAGTAATCGAAGACGATGGCTTTGCCGTATTCTTCGGTCAGCTCATCCTTGCGGGCAGCCGTCAGCGCCTGGCCAAAGGTGGCGCTGTATTCAAAGGTAAATCCCGTTTGCCCCAGCCGGTCCCGAAAGCGCCGCCAGGCCTGTCCGCCGCTGCCTTTATGTCCCTCATCCACAAAGATCAGATTGTTGCCTTCGAACGCCTCGATGTCCACACTCTGCCCGCCGCCTTTCTTTTCCTCCACCAGTTTCGTGATCTCGATCACCCGTACCGAGTTGCGGGCGCCGAGCTCGAGACCGCTTTCATCGAGATTGAAACGCTCGCAGGGGATATCTGACAGCTCCACTTCCGCCATGTGCTGTTCCGTCAACCCTTCGTTTGGCGTGATCAACAGGATGTTATCCACCCGCTTGTAGTGACGCCGTAAGGCGTCCTTTATCTGTCAGGCGTTCCTTCCCACGCTGCTCAGTCATCCCACCCCTTCCCGTATTTACGAATGGGATACTTCCGCCACCACTCATTGAGCTTTTCCCGCCCAACTGTCTCAAGGTAGGTGTGAAGACTACTCCACGGCCAATCTCCTGCTTCCTCAACATACTTATGTTTCACCGGGTTGAAGTGCAGGTAATTGAGCGATGCATAGTAATGTCCCTCGCCGCGAATCTTGCGATCTGAACAACGGTACCACACTTTGCGACCGAGGCTGTTGTCCTCCCGGTTCCACTGGGTCGATTTGCCATTATGTAGCCTGCCAGTCCAGGGACCAAAAAGCGCCAGGTCAACGTCGGCTACCAAATGGTAATGATTCGGCAGGACCACCCAGGCGACTATCTTGCCTTTGACGTCCTGCTCCACGCCGCTTAGCAGCACCTCCGCAAATTCGCTCAGACGGCTGGCAGTGGTGAGAATCTGAAGTCGCCGGCGTCATAGTACCTGCTGAAGAAGGTGCAGAGATGATTGAAAATAGTGGCCTCGAGCGCCGGACGGGTGTTCCAGCCGCGAACCTCGTCCATCAACCTCGAGTATTCCTGCCCGACCTTGGTGCGCTTATACTCCTTCTTCAGGTTGCCTTCAGCATCGAGCGCCTCAAAACCAAGCGCTTCCTGCACAGCTTGCTTTTTCTCCTCGAGCTGCCTGGTTGTCTCCGATTGCTCCGCCAGCGCGCCTTTCTTCAGCTCGGCATCCACGGCGTCGAGCAAATCTTTCGCGATAAACTTTTCGATAACTTCCCGCTTGAAATTCATGATGCGATAGATGCCGAAATCGAGAAATGAAGGCCAACAAATAAAGCAAAGGGAAAGTATCCAGACCTGAACGTCTCGTATTTTGGGGGAGGCAATTAATTCAAGCCCGATCCAATATCCCGCCTTTGCGTGACAACCGTGTTTTACGCTCAAATCCGGGAGGTATCACTATTTCTATGTTTTTGAATTTTCATAGACGGCTGCATTCGACTTGCGACAGGTTCTTACCACCCCCCTACCGAACCCGAACAGCCTTCGTCAGCCGGCTTCCCAAACCGATGGTGTAGAGGAGTTCCGATTGCAGAATCACGTTCAACGAGGGTCCGGCAAGCTTTAGCCTCATCTCCGCCGGGTCGAGTTTCAGAAAAGCAGCGTTGATGCTCCAGTTCATTTCCCACCCCAGGGAGTCCTGGCGCACGATTTCAACTGGAAAGGAGCTCGGTAGATGCGCCTCAGCTTTGGCCGGGGGGGGCACGGACGCGTGGTGCAGGTTGACGACGATCACCGTGCCGTTGTGCTTGAATTGCCATTGTGCCCGCATCGGCGGTGAATCCCGCTCACTCGTCGCCTCGAGTGTTTTCTGATGGTCGAACACAAACTCATGGCCAGGCGGACCGGGCTGACGACCGCGCGTCTCCAACGTCATCTCAACGACCGGTGGTGGCGGCGCTAGCGCACGGCTGCGCGCACCAGCCCGTTCGAGCGTTGTTTTGGTTTCTGAATAGGGGGCTTGCGAGACCCGCAGTACTTTGCTCAGGACTTCTTTCTCGCTTGCACCTTGTACGGTGGCTGCGTTCGTTTCATCTTCACTCTCGATCCGGTCGAGAACTTCCGTCTCCGGTTCGGTTTTCTCCCGGGCAAGCTGTTTCTTGGCAAGCGGCACCACGACCTCGAGGCGCGGTTCCAGCGGCGGCTGCATCTGTCTTGGGGGGCTGGCAGGAGCAGGATGAGCTGCGGCGGCAGGCTCTTCCTCGAGCAAGACCGGCGGGGGCTCCGGCAGGCGTAATTCCTCGAATTCGGTGTCTGCCGGGGAGTCGAGCTTCGGGTCTGCCGGAATCTCGCTCAACTCCGGTCGTTTCATCGAGACAGACTCATGTTTGGGCACGGTCGTGTTGTAAACATAGATCAGCGTGGGCGCCAGGATGAGCATCACCAGGGCTGCCGCCACCCGTGACATGATCATCCAGTTCATGCCCGGGGAGGCCGGTTGCTGCCTGGCGGCCTGCTGCCGGATTTCGGCCTTCATCTTTTGCCGGCCCACCTGGCGGATGGCCCCGATCAGCCGCTGTTGTGCAACCAGCTCTTTCTTGCAGGCCGGACACGTCTGCAGGTGGGCTTTGAATTCTGCTTTCCGGTTGGCCGGGAGCTGGTTGAGCAAATACTGTTCATGCAGCTCGTTATCGAGTATGGCTTGGCAATCCATCAACTTCTCCTTTCGGTCTCTGCCAGCACCTTGCGCACCGCTGTTTGCAGCGACTTCTTGCATTGATATTTCTTGGACTTCACGACGTCGGTGTTGGCGAATCCCATGATGCGGGCGATATCTTTCAAAGTTCGCTCCTCAAAATAAAATAGAAGCAAGAGCTCCCTGCACGGCGGATTCAGCTCATCGAGCGCCTGCTGCACGAGGGCGACCTTTTCCGAATCGATAACGCTGTCCAGAAATGATGGGGTTCCATCCGACGTGTCTTCCGGCAGCTCCCCATCTGAAAACTTGCTGCGCCGGCGCCGCTCTGCCATCCACTTGTTTTTGACCACACCGAGGACGTACGTACTCAGCTTCGCCTTTAGCTCGAACCTGCCGGAACACACGTTCTGCCAGAGCACAATAATCGCTTCTTGCAGCAGGTCGTCCGCGTCGTTCGCATCGCCGCCGTTGGCCTTGACGTAGCTGAGCACCATCTTCTCGTACTTCACGAAGAGCTCGCCCAGAACGCTGCGGTCGTTGCTCTTGATGCGGTTCAAAAGCTGCTGTTCAGAAAGTAAACCGATTTTCAGCATTTCGTCTTACAATGAATGTCACGGACAGCCTAAAGGTAAATTTTTTGTTTGCACTTTGCAAGGCCAATCCCTTCATTTCACAATGAACCTGTAAATCCGGTTTATCCTGTTATCTTGTCAAAAGAATTGGACAGGATAACAGGATTGTCAAGATGTACAGGATTTGAT
>JBHHXT010000396.1:0-3572 GCA_046757165.1 bacterium
ATTTAGCCACGAATTTACACGAATTGGCACGAACATAGCGCCCAAAAAAACACTTTGATTTGCCTCGGATTTTCATAAATTTGCTTCATGAGCCGCAATCAAGATCAAAGCAAGACCGCCTGGTACCAGGCGTGGTTCGGGCAGGACTACTTGAAGGTGTATCCACACCGTGACGAAGATGAGGCGAGGAAACAGGTGGCTTTTGTCGAGCACGTCCTGCCGCTGCACCCCTTGCACAACATCCTCGACCTGGGCTGTGGCAGCGGCCGGCATGCGCTCGAGCTGTCGCGTCGTGGGTACGCGGTCACCTGCCTTGATCTGTCGCCCGTATTGCTGAATCTGGCCAAACAGAAAAACCCGGAAACTTGCTGCTTGCGCTTCGTCATAGGAGACATGCGCCACCTGCCATTTGAAGAGGCGTTCGACTCCGTCGTGAGTTTTTTTACCACATTTGGCTACTTCGAAACCGACGATGAGAACCTGGAAACCCTGAAAAACATCGAGCGCGTTCTCAAGCCGGGGGGAACATTTCTGCAAGATTATCTCAACAAATCGTTTGTCATAAAGAACCTGGTGCCGTTCGACAGGCGAACGGAAAATGGCCACGAAATTATTCAGGAGCGCACTTACAACCGGACAGGCGAGCGCATCGAGAAGAAAATCACCCTCAAGGAGCGTGGCAGCGTGCGGGAATATTTCGAGTCAGTGCGCCTTTATACGTTAGAAGAAATGCAACGACTCTTTGCGATGACGCATCTGACCCTTGAAGAGACCTTCGGAGATTTCGATGGGCGCCCGTTCAGCGAGGACAGTCCCCGGCTCATTTTGGTCGGTAGAAAGGAAGCGAAGTAAGTGAAAACCCTCATGAGTGAGCTGCCGGGCACGAGCGCCCTGGTTGCCGATTATTTCGACAATTTCGAGAAGGTCGCCGAGTTCTACAACGGTGATTATCGCAAGCCGGAGAATTTTCTGCACCGCTCCGACACGATCAAAGGACGTGGGCTCCCGCTTGCCAGGCTGGTGCCCGTACTGCGGGAGCAGAATCAACAGTTTGGCTGTGGTTTTCAGACGCTGGAGAAAATTGATTGGCTGCTCGAACGGCGTGCATGTGCGGTGGTGACCGGGCAGCAAACCGGCTTGTTTGGCGGCCCGCTGTTCACCATTTACAAAACGCTGACGACCATCAAACTCGCTGAAAGGCTGAGCCGGACTTGCGAGGGGTGTTATGTGCCAGTGTTCTGGCTCGCCTCCGATGACCACGATTTCCGGGAAGTCAATCACGTTCATCTTTTGGACAAGGCCAATCAGTTGCGTCCGATCGTCTATGAGGGCCATCCGGCGGACTCGAGAGTCCCCGTGTCCAGAGTCGAGCTCAACGAAGATATTGTGCGTGCTCTGGATGAGCTGGACGAGGCAACCCATCCAAGTGAGTTCAAGGAGGAGGTCCTGGCCCGCCTCAGCGATGCGTATCACCCGGGCACCGTCTATTCGGAGGCGTTTGCCAGGTGGCTGATGACGCTGTTCAAGCCATTTGGCCTGATCGTCATCGATGCCAGCGATGTGAGAATCAAGGGATTGGCCCGGGACCTGTTTCAAAAGGAAATCACAGAGCGTTCACCGTCGACAAAGGTGGCCATCGCGGCATCAGAGCGCTTGCGCGAACACGATTACCACGCGCAGGTGCAGGTGCATGACGGCCTGTTGAATTTGTTTTATGCCGAAAGCGAGCGCAATGCGATTCAGTTTGACGATGGTGCGTTTGCGATCAAACGCACGCAGCAGGTGTTTCAAGAGGCGGATCTTTTGAGCCAGCTCGAGGCCCATCCCGAGTTTTTCAGCCCGAACGTGCTGCTGCGTCCGCTGTACCAGGATACGCTCTTGCCTACCATCGCCTACATCGCCGGCACGAGCGAAGGCGCCTACTATGCGCAAATGAAGGGCATTTATGAGCACTTCGAGATTCCCATGCCCGTAATTTTTCCGCGCAAGAGCCTGACGCTGCTCGAGGCAAAAATAGAGAAAGTCCTGGACCGGTACGAGCTGCGGGTGCAGGATTTCTGGGGCGACGTAGAGAGGCTGGTCACCGCGATCGTGAAAGCACAGCTACCGGAAGCACTGGAGAAACGAGTGGCAGAGGCGGCGCTTTGTGTCAATGAGAATTTACAGGCTCTCGAAAACACGGTGCAGGACGTCGACCCTACGCTGATAGATTTTGTCAAGAATACCCGCAACAGGGTTCAGGGGCAGATTGATGGCCTGGAAAAGAAAGTCGTGCAGGCCTACAAGAAACGCCATGACGTCATCCGGCAGCAAATCTACAAGGCGCAACACAGTTTGTATCCGAATCATCACCTGCAGGAACGAGAGCTGAATGTCGTCCCGTTTTTGTTCAAGCACGGCTTTGGGTTCATTGACCAGCTCTACGAAGCGATGGACATATCCAGTTTTGAGCATCAAATTGTGAGAACCTAAGAGATGAACGCAGGAGGGGACATCCAGCTCGACGTTTTGGCTTTTGGTGCCCACCCGGATGATGTGGAGCTATCCTGTGCCGGTACCCTCATCAGGTTGGGGGAAATGGGGTACAAAACCGGTATCATTGCCTTGACGAAAGGTGAGCTCGGCACCCGGGGATCGGCTGAACTTCGACAGCAGGAGTTCGAAGAGGCCGGACGAATCATGGGCGTCCATGTACTCGAGAGGCTCGACATTCCGGACGGCAATGTGGCCGTGACGCCGGAGAACAAGCTTAAAGTCATTCGCGAGATCAGAAAACATCGTCCCGGAATTGTGCTTGCCCCCTACTGGATTGTGCGTCATCCAGACCATGGCTACACCTCTGATTTGGTGCGGGAGGCAGCTTTTTTCGCCGGATTGAAAAATATCGAGACGGGCCAGGAGGTTTTCCGGCCGCACAAAGTGATCTACTACGCCAGCCGGTTTGAATTCAACCCCTCGTTTATTGTGGATATCTCGGATGTTCATGAAAAGAAACTGGCAGCCGTGCTGGCCTACGGGTCTCAGTTTCATCATCCTCAAAAGAACCGCTACGGCGACGAGGAGACCAACATCAGCCAGCCTGTTTTTATGGAGGCGATCATTGCGCGGGCAAAGCAGTACGGGGCTTATATCGGCACAGAATATGGGGAGCCGTTTCTGGTGCGCGAGCCGATGCGGTTGGATGATCCCGTGGCGTTTTTTGGGCCAGAGTATTTGAAGGCGATCTAGCCTGATGCCTGCACGGCTCAAAGGGAGATGATCCGATACCGTTTGCAGCGGTGTCTTTGTAAGCTAAAGTCAATTAAATTAATTAACCTGCATAATTCCTAGCGCGGCAAAGCCGCAATAAAATGATGAACCGCAAAGACGCAAAACTCGCAAGGGTTCCAATCTTAAGAGACAGGCTGTAACGATCAGTCAGTAATCTATCATACTTTGACCTTCGCGTTCATTGCGTCTTTTTTGAATAAAGCTGCCTTTTGAAGTTTGTAGTGCACGCGTCAGCGTGCTGTTTTTGAAGCCTTTGGCCGCCTGACGGCGGCACTACGAACAAACAATTCATGAATAATGCA
>JBHHXT010000397.1:0-3561 GCA_046757165.1 bacterium
TACGTTACGGTCGTGTGTTTTGCCGGTACATTTTCAAATTCAGGGGCAAAGCAAGTATACTCCAATAATCTCCCGGGTTCTATAGCCGTGATGATCCCTTTGACAGGCACGATTTCTTTGCCATCAGACGTCATTTTGAAAAGTATCGGACTGCCAACTTTCCAGTCGGAAAGGGCTTCACAATTGAAAAAATATTTCCTGGTTATTTCTGGATTGGTCAATGCTTCCCAAACATTTGAGAGGTCTGCATTGAATTTGACCGATTTCCCAACAATTAATTTCTTGCTCATTTTGTAACTCCTTTTGTTTGTTTGAGAATATCTCAGTTCTGTATTTCTCCATCAGGGCACGGTCTTCCAGGCTAATAATTCCAAGAATGAATTCATACTTTATGCTCCTTTTGATATCCACTGTTTGTAACGCCAAGCCGCTCAGCATTTTTCCGCTTTTTTGATGACTCTATTGACTCGCTTCACTTGTGAACCCCTCAGGTCAGGCATGCGCTTTTCTAAGAGGTCAATAAACTCACGTTTATTTTTTGCATTTACGGCGACCAATATTTTCTCAGAATGCTGTGGCACCTCCTTCGGTCGACACGTTCCGAGGTGCTTCAACAAATAGGGAAAAATCTTCTTGCGATGTTCATCCTTTGTTGACGCGATGATCGCAAGCGTCTTTACGCCATTATCGACTGTGATCACAGAGCCAGTTTCCAGCGCTTTCTTTATTTCGTTGTCGTACTGAAAAATATCTTCTGCCTTTATCTCTGCAATCGTCGACAAGGCGATCATACTCCCCCAAACCAATCGGTTGTTTTTGCAATTCAACAATCTCAAGAAGTCGCCTACATGGTCCGCTATCAATTCCGGCTGGAGATATCCAATCTCATATAACACTTTCAGGCAATCACTCTGAACATTCTTGTTCTCGTGCCAAAGGTTTTCAGCAATTTCTCGAATTCCCTTCTTGTCTTTCGTTTCTGCCAATCTCTTCGCCAGTTCTTGATTGGGTACTTCATCGCGTCGATTTTGAAAGGTGGCAATTTTGTTCAAACCAGACATGGGTCTCCTCCTTTGCGAGAAGTCGTTCGCCGAGGGTTTACTCTCCGTGGAAGTTTCTCTGCGAATTTGCAATCACCTCATCAGGTTGCTCGACAACAGCCACTTTCTCATCGAATTTCTTGCCCAAATCCTCGAGAAAACGCTCCAGTGTGCTGTGATACCCGAAGATGAACCGAGCCATGAAGCGGAAAATGACATTGCGCACAAAGCCGTCTTCGGTGATGGTGAGGAGCGTGCCGCCCTCCGTTTCAGCGAGTTCATAGGTCCAGGTGCCGCCGAAAGGCATCCCTTCATCGATGATGCGGGTGACCAATTTTTTGTTGGTGTCCATTTCCACGACCTCGAGGGGCATCGGCCCCTGGTCGCTGATCAGAGACCAGGCGGCATTGCCGTTGTGGTCCGGCAGAGGCTTTACTTCGTCAAAACTGCTGTTCCACGCTGCCATAGCCCCAAAGTCCGTGATGGCATTCCATATTTCGGGAGGCGCCTGTTTGAATTGGGCAGCCTGGGTAGCGGTGTGTTCCTTTGGCAACACCGCGCCGATCACAGCAACCAGTCCAACAATGGCGACGAAACCGCCGAGAATGAGCAAAACCTTTTTCATCGTTCCCCTCCGTTTGTTTTGAATGAAGTGGTTTGGCAACCTGCTACCCAACTTGACCCATTTTGCGGGGAACAAGAATCAGGACTGCATACGCAACCCAAACAAATCCTGAAAGCCAAATCATAAATCCATACAATACTGCCTTACCTGAGTTTTGAGGTATCAGTGACATTTTGGATTCTCTCCTTTTGATGTTGGTTCGTTTCTTAAGGGTCGTTCCAGTCCACTCTATCTGGCTTCGGCAAAACTTTGATTCAGGCGCTCGAGAATTGCATCCCAATTACGGTCAAAAAAGTGGTAAACTCGATCCCACTGGTCCCCAACGCCCAACTCCATATGGTAGACTTCGACTTCTGTTTGAGCTTCGCCGACAGCACCAAAAAATACGACCACCCAGGTACGATTCCATGGCTGGTTGGCATTCTTTCTCACCTCCGGAAAATGGCGAGGGATCGCCCATTCGAAAGGAAAGAAAGAATTAACACCCTTGACGGTGGTCCACGCCGACCAGACATCCGCAAGGGAAGCTTGCACATCAACTCTTTTGTGGATGTAACGCGTCTCCTGAGGGATTTCCGAACCAATCACAAATGTCATGTTGCTTTCCACATCTTGGCCGAACGTGTTTTCGAAACAAAAAATCAGGGCTCGCTCTTTCCTTCATGTGTTACCGGTAATGCCCATGCCTGATAAACGCATTCCCATATCTGCTTCTTCAGCAAAGCCTCCCTTTCCTTCACTACATGACCTTCATCCCATTGTCACAATAAACCTGGATCGCCTTGTTGACGAAATTTGCCAATCCTGCGCGGGTCTTCTCGAAATAAGCCGTGAAGCGACTATCCTCCACGTACATTTTTGCCAACCCGCGATAGCGCGTTTCGCTGACGTCATAAAATGTATTCAAATATTTGTGGTACAAAGCGACTGCTTTTTGCACCCGGCGATCGGACGGATGAAGGTGCATCAGATCAGCCAAGAGTTGGCAGGCTTCCTCGCCCTTTTTCTTTGCCTCCCCCAGGCCTTGTTTCCCCAGGGTTCGGATTCGCTCTTCGGTCTGGAGGAGCTGTTTTTCCCCCCACCGCTCAGAGACTTCCCGGCGGATGCTTTTCACCTCTTCCTCGGAAAATCCTGCATAGATTTCCTTTTCTGTCAGTTCGGTTTCCTTCTTGTTTCTTAGCTTGTCAATCGTTTTGTTGATCGTTTGCAACAGCTTTTTCAGCCGCTCGGCGCGCCGGATGAGCTGCTCGCGGTGGAACTCCATCGCCTCGAGCAAATCGAAAGAGGGATTGTTCATAATCTCACAAATCTCTTTTAGCGGAAAATCCAGCTCCTTGAAAAAGAGAATTTGTTGCAGCTTAAACAGCTCCATCCGCCCATAATACCGGTAGCCTTTTTCCGACCGGTATGCCGGCTTCAATAAGCCGATATGGTCGTAATGGTGCAAAGTGCGGACGCTAACGCCAGCCAGGCCTGCCAGTTGTTTGACGGAAAAACGTCTCATTGTTCGAATTGCGGTTTTTGATCTTGACGATGTAATTCAATTAATTTGCTATTGTGTCAATATAAGGTATGACGTGGGGTGAGAGTCAAGGAAAAAGTTTCTTTACAGAGACTGGCGACATCATCCCGGCGTCATCTTTGATTCTCTAAGCTAATCTTTACTATCCAGGGTCTCCCCGAAGCCGAGCACATGGCCATCAGAATCCCGAATTGCAAATTCCTTCATCTGGTAGGCTGCCTGGACAGACGGGCCATAGACGATAGTCGCTCCCTTCGACTTGAATTCGGCATGTAAGGCTTCCGCATCGCTAACCCAGAAAAAGGCGTCCCAGGTCCCCCCCTGTTTTTCGTTTGGGACGACAAAGTCGAGGTCTGAAACTTTGCGCAGCATAA
>JBHHXT010000398.1:0-3550 GCA_046757165.1 bacterium
AGACAGGTGCTGTTGGCCCAATGACCAATGACCAATGACCAATGACCAATGACCATCCAGGAGGAGCCATGGAAACCATCAGAAACTTTATCGACGGTGAGCTTGTCGCTCCAGCCAGCAAACAATACTTCGACAACACCACCCCTGCCACCGGAGAAGTTTACTCCCAAACGCCCGACTCGGACGAGCGCGACGTGGCCCGGGCCGTGGAAGCGGCAGAAAAGGCGTTCGAGGCCTGGTCGACCACACCGGTCGAAGAACGTGCGAAGATTCTGAACCGCGTCGCAGCCCTGCTCGAGCAGAACCTCGAGAAGTTTGCGCTCGCTGAGTGCGTGGATAATGGCAAACCCCTGACTCTGGCAAAAGGTTTGGACATCCCGCGTGCTGCGGCTCACTTCCGGTTTTTCGCCGGCGCTGCGGCGCAATTCGCCAGCGAATCTTATCCGATGCCGGGCGCGATCAATTACACCATCCGGAATCCCATCGGCGTTTGTGGCTGTATTTCGCCGTGGAACCTGCCGCTCTATCTGTTCACCTGGAAAATCTCTCCGGCACTGGCCGCGGGCAACACCGTGGTCGGAAAGCCATCCGAAGTCACGCCCATGACCTCGTACATGCTTGCGGAGATTTGTCAGGAGGCAGAGTTGCCGCCCGGCGTGCTCAACATCGTGCACGGCTACGGACACAAAGTCGGTGCGGCCATTTCGGCCCACCCGGGCATTCCGGTCGTCACGTTCACCGGTGGCACCAAAACCGGCGCCGAAATCGCGCGCACAGCCGCGCCCTTGTTCAAACGACTTTCCCTGGAGATGGGCGGCAAGAATCCCACCATCGTCTTCGCGGATTGCAACTACGAGCAGATGCTGCCAACCTCGCTGCAAGCCGCCTTCGCCAATCAGGGGCAGGTGTGTCTCTCCGGTTCGAGAATCTTTGTCGAGCGCCCGCTGTACGACAGGTTCGTCGAAGAGTTCATCGCCGGCGCTCAGAAACTGAAAGTGGGCGATCCGCTTCAGCCGGACAGCCGGCTGGGCGCGGTCGTTTCTGGTCCGCACATGGAGAAGATTCTGGGCGATATCGAGCTGGCACGTCAGGAAGGCGGTAAGGTCTTGACCGGCGGCCACCGTATCGAGCTGTCAGGTCGCTGCCAAAAAGGCTGGTTCGTCGCGCCGACGGTCATCACAGAGCTGGCGTACGACTGCAGCACGAATCAAGAGGAAATCTTCGGCCCGGTCGTGACCGTCATGCCCTTCGAGTCTGAAGACGAGGTCCTGAGTCAGGCCAACAGCACGCAATATGGGCTGGCAGCTTCTGTGTGGACGGAGAATCTGACCCGGGCCCACCGCATGGCCAATCGGTTGCAGTTCGGCGTGATCTGGATCAATTGCTGGATGGTGCGCGACATGCGCACCCCCTTTGGCGGCATGAAAAGCTCCGGCGTCGGGCGGGAAGGCGGTTTCGAGGCCCTGCGTTTTTTCACGGAGCCAAAGAATGTTTCTGTAAGACTGTTCGGATAAAGCGCTAAACGAACTTTTCTCTTTATTTTGTCCAGCGTTATTGCCATCTTTGACCATGAGCAAAACGACTCACCTGGACAAACTCGATGAAATTGTGAGACGACTCGTGGCTGAGTTCTCCCCGGAGAAAATCATCCTGTTCGGCTCGCATGCCTGGGGAAAACCAGAACCAGACAGTGATATCGATATTCTGGTTGTGGTGAAACAGGATGATGCGCCCCCCTCGCGACGGGCTGCCAGAGCGTACAAATGCATGCGTGGACTGCGAGCTCCCGTGGAGATTATTGTAAGCCTCGAGGATGACCTGAGACGTTACGAGAGCGTAAGAGCTTCTCTGTCCCATAAGATAGTGACACAAGGCAAGGTGTTGTATGGCTGATTCCAGGGTTGAGCTGGCAACTGGTTGGCTCAAAAAAGCCCGGAACGATTTGGGATCGGCAAGACGGTTGGCACAGCCTCCGGAGCCGTTCCTGGATACAGCCATCTATCATTGCCAACAGGCTGCCGAAAAAGCCTTGAAAGCCTACCTGGTCTTCCATGACATTGCTTTCGAAAGAACACATAATCTCTCCGTCCTGCTGGAATTATGCGTTGAGGTCCAGGCAGGCTTTGATGAGTTTGAAGATCAGGCGGACTTACTGACCCCTTATGCCACTGCCTTTCGATATCCCGCAGAATTCTTCGAAGAGCCTGACGAAGAACAAGTACAGGAGGCCATTGGCTTCGCTGAAAGCATACTCAATTTTGTTCTCACCCAAATGCATCTGAAGTAAATCATCCAGGCTCTTCGGCCCGGTCGTGAGCGTCATGCCGTTCGAGTCTGAAGACGAGGTCCTGAGGCAGGCCAACTGCACGCAATATGGCCTGGCAGCTTCTCTGTGGACGGAGAATTTGACGCGGGCGCACCGCATGGCCAATCGGTTGCAGTTCGGGGTGATCTGGATCAATTGCTGGATGGGGGCTGTCCAAAAAGGTTCCTCGCGCCTGTCATTTCGAGCGAAGCGAGAAATCTTGTTCGTGCAAGGACTTCGATGTAAGTAGTTGTCTTCGTGAGCCCTACGATTGCTGTCTTGTCAGATTCCTCCCTTCGGTCGGAATGACATTTCTGGTCTTTTGGGACAGCTCGCCTATGGCGGCATGAAGAGCTCCGGCGTCGGGCGGGAAGGCGGGTTCGAGGCCCTGCGTTTTTTCACGGAGCCAAACAATGTTTCTGTAAGATTGTCGGGATGAAGCGCTATGGCGACCATCATTTTGGTGCACGGGGCGTGGCACGGCAGCTGGTGCTGGGAAAGAGTCATCCCACATCTGAAAGCCGCACACTTCCTGGTCCGGGCCCCGGATTTGCCCGGACACGGTCAGGACAAAACGCCAATTCGGGAGGTGACGCTGCAGGCATATGTCGACAAAATCTGCGAGGTAATAGATTCCGCGCAGCCGCCTGTGATGCTTGTTGGACACAGCCTGGGCGGCATGGTCATTACGCAGGCAGCGGAAAGCCGGCCAGACAAAATCGACCTGCTGGTATACGTGTGTGCATTTTTGCTCGAGAACGGGCAATCGCGCCACGACGGCGCGCCGGTCGACCCGCAATCAATCATGGGGCCGCGCGTGCTCAACAAGTCTGCGGATGGCAGCTACACAACGATCAAGCCCTCGGCTCTCAAGGATCTCTTCTATGGAGACTGCACTGACGAAGACGTCGCCCTGGTGCAGGCACGCATCGGTCCCCAGGCCGCGGCGCCACCCGCGACGCGGTTAAAAACATCTGATGAAAACTTTGGCCGTGTCAGGCGCATCTACATCGAGACACTTCAGGATCGTGCCATGACGCCCAACATGCAGCGGGCGATGTACACCGCACTACCCTGCGAAAAAGTGATCGCAATGAACACCAGTCACTCGCCCTTCTGGTCACAGCCGAAGGAGCTGGCGCAGCATTTGTTGGGACTTGCCGGAGGGTCGAGCTCGGACTGAATGACCTGCGATCGAAAGCATAACCTGCGCTGCCATTCAACGCACTTAAATTGATTAACATA
>JBHHXT010000399.1:0-3524 GCA_046757165.1 bacterium
AATGATTTGTTCTTTCATCCTGTGTCCCCGGTCATTTCCAAAAGGGTGTGATTCGCCCCTCGTAGCCGCCACCCCTTGTGGGTGGCTATTATCTCCCGCATGGTGCCCCACAAGGGGGCATGGCTACGAAAATGGTGGGGTTCGCTATTCTTGAGCGCACCGCCATTCATTTCGCAACCCCCGGGGGTATCCCCAGAATGCGCAGGACGGTTTCAACGACCTCATCGAAAGAGATGGGTTTTCTGAGAATCGCTGCGACTTCCATCTCTCTGATTTCATCCAGGAGTCGCTGGTCTGTGACTGCTGTCAAAACTAACACGGGCAGGTCGGGCTTGACTTGCAGATTGGGAATGTCATGGCTGCGGAGTTTCTTCAGCAGAGTCGCTCCCGATTTGCGTGGTTGCACCCCTTCACCCATGATGGTTCCCGGCGCAAACATCATGTCCAGGACAATCAAGTCGTAATCCCCTTTGCGGAGAAACTCCATTGCCTTGTCGCCGTTCTCAGCCAGGTCGACGGCAATGTCATGGTCTTGCAGAATCTCGAAATAGGGAGACACGCTCCAATCCTC
Source organism: bacterium (assembly GCA_046757165.1). Lineage (GTDB taxonomy): Bacteria > Zhuqueibacterota > Zhuqueibacteria > Oceanimicrobiales > Oceanimicrobiaceae > JBHHXT01. Next base: position 572 of record JBHHXT010000399.1, read on the forward strand.
ATCGTCGACAAACAGAATGCGTCTGGACATATCATTGCTCCTTGGGGTTCTTGGGTAGCAACACGATGAAAACTGTCGCGTAGCCTTCATAGTTCATGACTTTTCTCGGATCTTTGAAATATGGTTTGCTGTTGACGAGGATCTTTCCGTTGTGCCCCTCAATAATTTTCCTGGCTATTTTCAGACCCAGCCCCGTGCCCGGGATGAAGCGGGTAGCATCCAGAATGTCGCTTCGGCTAAACCCCTCAAAAATTCTTTGGTAATATCTTTCCGGGATTCCGACCCCCAGATCTTTGACCGAAATCTGAAGTTTCCTGCCGTGGTCATCTCCCGTTATCTCGATGTTTTGATTGGCGTACGAGTACTTGACCGCGTTGTCGATCAGGTTGGTGAAAACTTGCTCCATCTGCGATTTGTCAAAATAGCTGACCGGCAGGTTTCTGACGCTGTCGCGAATGATGATTCGAATGCCCCTTTTGTTCGCTGTTTCGAAGAACCGGTCGGCGCAGGCGCTCACGGTTTCGCCGATGAAGTTCTTTTCAAGGTTCAGACCCATGCGCTCGAACGATTCTCCTGCCGAAGCGAGGGCATTCTTCATTTGGCGGGCGCCGCGAAAGGTCTCCTCCTCGACGATTCTGGCAACCTTGAGGACTCTTTGGTCGTCGCCATAGGTCTTCTTGAGATAATAGATCAATCCGCCCAATTGAGCATTGATATTGTGCAATGGCGACCTGAACTCGTGCCCGATATCAGCTAAGGTTGTCTGCAGCTCGTTAATCGTTATCTTCTGGCTGTTTGCCTGGATCGCCCCGGCCACCTGGTTCGCAAACCCTGACAGAATCTTCAGACTCTCATCGAGATAGTAGGGGTCATTCTTGAACAAATCTGGGATGTCAGAAAAGCCGATTTGAAGGGTTCCGATCACTTTTTCCTGCGCGATCAACGGAATGATATATTGTGATTTGATCCCGGCTTTGCGAATCATTTCCTGGTCGCAGTAAGAGTCTTTCGTACAGTCCTCAATCAATATCGGTTCTCCAGCTCTGACCACGCGCGCGAGGATGTCGGGGCTGTCGAGCGGCACATTTGTCTTGGCGGAAATGTCGCTCCACTTCTCTCCAATGCTCCTTTGCCCAACGATGGATCTTGTTGTTTTGTCCACCAGGGAAATCATGCCCTTATCATAGCCGATGTCGCTGAGGTGCTCGAAGATGGTGTCATATGCCTGCTCGAGGCTTTCTGCGCTTTGCAGCGAAACGGTGGCCCGGTTCAAATGTTCCAGTTGCTTCTCCAGCTCCTTTGTCTTGCTCAAATCCTTGGCAACACAAATCGTTCTCAGGATGCGTCCGGCGCTGTCGCGTTCCAGGATGGAGGTGGAGACGGTGATCGGGATGGGCCGGCCTCTTTTGTGAGACATCTGCACTTCAAAATTGGTGACTTCCCCGCCGTTCTCCTGCAAGGCCGCCTCCAGCTCTGCAAGTCCGTTCCCGAGCAGCTCGTGAGCATCTTTGCCCTCGAACTCTCGCGTGTGGAAATCATAGCCGAATAGCTCATGTGCCGCCCGATTGGCGACTTCGATGCGCCAGACCATCGCCCCATTGACTTTCCTGTTGCGGGTCACAAATACAGGATCCGGCATTTTTTCAACCACTTCTTTCTGGAACGCTTCGTTTTGGCGCAGTTTTTCGATCAGCCATGAATTTTTGATGGCAATGGCGGCGTATGAGCCGAATGTGTTCATGAGCTTTTTGGTGGCCGGTGTAAATTCTTGACGCGTGCGATAGTTGAGAAACATGAGTCCGACCGGCTCGCGTCCCGCCTTCAAGACCAATGCAGCCATGGATTTTATCTCTTCGCGCTCGTGAAACCGTATGCTGGGCCGGCCCTCTAGCGGGTTCTGCAGCGGGAGGGTCATAAAAGGGTGCTGTTCTATGTCCTGCTCTCGTTCAAAATATAGGGATTGGCCGTCGGCAACAATCAACTCCGCAAAGGTCTGGCTGCGGAAGGCAAACGTACGCACATATTCCTCTTCTTCAACCAATTCGCCGGCATAAATGGCCGGTGGCACAAACTTGCGCTTCACCGCATCATGCTGAAAAAGAATAACCGGGTCTGCGCCGAGCACCTGGCGGGCGCTGCTGGCGATTTGGTTCAACGTTTCTTCAATCCCCGAAGACGAAGCGATCTTCTCTCCGATGATGTTGAAATGATGAATCAACGAATCGTAAGACTTCTGTTCCATAATCGCCACCTCTTCCGCAAGAATGATTAGCCCTGGGTACAGGTCAATGCACAGACTAATTGCCTTTAAGGTTTTGTTTTTTAATGTCCAAATCTTCGTTGACAGATTCCTCACCCTGAACAACGGGTTCGCAATGACACCACTTTTGGAAACGTTTCATGGTTTTCGGTCAAAGGACTGCACCAAACTCAGGGCATTGTATCATGGATAAACCCACGCTTGTGGGTGGATTGGAGCCTGGCAATGGCAAGATTCGAACCTGTTATGCCTTCATACCGGATAATATAACTCAAATAGAGACAGAAGTAAACAAAATTTTTGCCTCCGGGCTTGAAGCGATGATCCGATTGCTCGTTCGCGGATCGAATGGTTTAGAGCGAAAAATCGAAGCAATTATTGATACCGGATTCAGCGGTTCGCTCAGCATTCTACAGCGTTCTTTGTGCGCTCTCCTTCCCGAACATTCGTTCAGCCGTGGCGATGGAGTCATCGAGCTCGTTGAGGTGGAAATAGGTCTGGGTAAGATACCACAGCGCACTAAAATACCGCCCTTTCAGATAGGCCTGGTAAGCTTCGGAATCCACCGTGTAGCTTTTTCTTAATTCCTGCTGCAGCTCGCCGGATAATTCGGCGCGCAGGTTGGTCAGGATATCATTGGTGTTAGCAGTAATAAAGTAAAGCACTCATAATAAAGAATAAGTGGGTAAACTG
>JBHHXT010000400.1:0-3504 GCA_046757165.1 bacterium
GCGCGAAGCGCTAATGACTTTCTTCGCAGCGAAGTCTGCGAAAAAAATTAGGCGCCTAGTTTGGCACTTCGCGCCAATTCGAGATGACCTGGTAGTCAGGGCTCACAGGCGCCTCCATGACGATTTCATCTCCGCTCAAGCTCTCCAGAAAGGCCACCAGCGCTTCTTTCTCCTTTTGGGAAAGATTGAGCGGCTCGAGCTCCGCACCGTCGCCGCCGCCTTTGTTGTAGAACTCGATCACCGCTTGCAGGGTGTGGAATACGCCGTTGTGCATGTAGGGCGCCGTGATCGCGACTTCGCGCAGCGACGGGGTCACAAACTTGCCCAAATCCTGCTCCATCTTGCTGACCGCGAAAAACCCCGGGTCCGTGCGCAGATTCTCGAAGTTGGGCACCCCCAGGAACTTCATCACAGAACGGAATGTGGTGGCGCGTTCGGCATCCGTCAACAGCTCAGGATGGTCCTGCACGCCGATCTTGTGGGGCTGGTTGTCGGTAAACATGGGACCATTGTGGCACCGGATGCAGCCCGCCTTGCCCTTGAACAGCTTCATCCCGTGCCTGGCCTGCCGCGACATCTTGCCGGTATCAAATGGCACGTTTTGCGACACAAGTGTTTGCTCGAAAGCCGCGACCGCCTTCAGCGTGCGGCCAAAGCTCGGCTCGCCGCCAAACGCGCGCTGAAACATCTCGACATATTCCGGCACTTGCTTCAGACGCTCCATCATCAACCGGCCATCCAAATTCATGAAGTGGGTCTCGGTGATCTTGTCTCGCACCTGCGTATCGCGGTCTTTGCCAGTGAGCCGGCCATCCCAGTAGAAATAGCGTTTGTATGCCATATTCAGGACGGTCTGGGTGTTGCGGAAGTACTTCGAGCCCGGGTACGCCAGGGACAAATCGCGTGCGTCCGTCCAGCCGTTTTCAGGCTGGTGGCACGAAGCACAGCTCAGGCTGGCGTCGCCGCTGAGCCGGACATCAAAGAACAGCAGCTTGCCCAGCTCGACTTTCGCCGGCTCGGGCGCTTCTAATTCCGGCAGCGGCCCGATGTCGGGGTAGGTCGCTTCCACGTTTGTGCTCCTGGTCCCCGGCTTTGAAAAGGCCATCAGAAAGAGCGCGGCCACAAACCCGGCAGGCAGGAACAGACTTCTCGGTAGCCGTTTCATTTCGTTCCTCCATAGTTGGTGAAGGTAAAGTTGTAGGGCACACGTTCACCGGCGTCCACAGTCACCGGCGCCTCCCGGGTGCCCAGATTCGGATGCCAAACAACCAACGTGTACCTGCCCGGCGGAACTTGCGTCAGGCTGAATTTGCCATCTTCTGCAGTCACGCTGTAGTAGGGATTGTCCGCCACAAACAGGTAGTCATGCATGAAATTGTGTGCGTCGCACTCGATTTTCACATACGGCGTCTGTTTCACAGGAAACGCCAGGTTGAACGTCATGTTTTTCGGCTGCCCCTTGTTGAAGAGCGTGCGGCGTCCGCGTCCAATGAGCTCGTAGGCATGAATGTTGTGCATCACCGGATCGCTGTTCTTCACCGCTACTTTCATGCCCTGATGAATCACACGGCTGTGCAGAATGAACCTGGCGCCTCTCTGGTCGACCATGCCGCCCTCGGCTAGCTCAGGCCACGCTTTGCCGGCCACAACTTTCTTCAGATAGACCACGGCGTCTGCGAGCTTGCCATCCTTGACCGCGACAACGTCGACCAGGCGAATTCTATCCTTTGCAACGCTCTTGTCCTTTGTGACCGTAATTTCCCTCGGCGCAGGTGGGGTGCCCTCGAATGAAATGGTTCCTGAGATCTCACCCCCATTGGTGACGGGCTTGACTTTATAGCCCTGGGCCTGACTCGCTGCCGGCAGGGTCAAAGCCAGACAAAAGGCAAGAACCAAGAATTTGAACAGAGTTACTTCGGTTTTCATCTTGTACTCCTTCGTGAACTTCGTGTTCTTCGTGGTAAAAAAAGTCTTTGAGACGAAGTTCCTGTAAGCTTTTTCAGATTTGTGAATGAATCAGGCTAAACTTCGACTCAGCGTGCTGTTTCTGACTTCGGTTTTCGGAGTCAAAATTTCCTTTTCGCAACGAAAAGGCTTAGTATTTTACATTTAAATCCAAACGAAAGCGGTTGGCTTCTTTGCTGCCCTTGATCATCTCGGTGACATAGTGGCGCGCCACGAGATTCATCTTCTTGCCGATCTGGACGGCAGCCCTGAGCTCGAACCCTTTCAAATCGCTCGAGTCCGTGTGCCCGCTGCCAAAACGCCACCAGTCATCCTGGGCGAAGTTGGGCACGACAGCGAATTTTTCGATTCTGGCATAGTAGGCACCGAAGAGCCAGTCGCCGGGCGCTTTCAACTTGCCGAGTGAGACCTGCGCCACAAAACCCCGGGTTTCGTCGTCAAAACCTGCCACTGCCGGGTCTTCAAGATTCTTCATGTAGTCGGCACCGACGGTCACCGGAAGACTCGGGGACACATCGAACTTCACCTGAGCGCTGACAACCAGGATGTTGTGGTCCATGTTGTTCAGGGCGTTGAACGAAAGGGTGTCACCATTGTTGTTGTTGAAAAAGAAGAGCCCGGCCGCGGCGGTGAAATTGACCGCCCCGGTCTTTTTGTTGACACTCACCTGCCCGGCAACAACTGAGGACTCCAACAGATCGTTGAAGTTATCAATGATGTACTCTCCGCCGGTCAAGGTGAGTTTGCTGCCCGGCCCGGCAAAATCTTTCGCGCTATAGGAGGCGGAAACGCCTTCCGGATTGACGTCATCATCCCAGAACAGCTCGTTTTGCTTCCAGAATGGAAAGCTGTTCTTCCCGATCCAAAACCAGCCAGACTTCCATGAATACTTGAAATAGGCCCGGTCCATGTAAAAGTTCTTCTTGCCGAAATCATCGCCAAAGGTCTGATGCGGCGATTGCTGGTCGGTGAGACTGCCAGAGGCGAGGCGCGCGCCAATTTCTATGTGGTCACCGCGTTTGTGCACCAACCCAAACCGGAAACGGTAACGCGCCCGGTCCCGGTCTTCTTTGCCGCTGACCTCATAGTCTTTTTCAAAACGCAATCTCAAATCACCAGCGAATTTCAGCTTTTCCACGCTGCCTGAATCCTGGGCAAACAAGCCTGCACCAACAAATACACTGGCGACCAGAATCGAAACACCGATGACATATCTTTGCTTCACAGCTCTCTCTCCTTCCTCTTGCAATCGTGTTAGATTCTCAGACGACCAAACAGCGCGCACCGTCGCTGCGCCGCCAGGCCGTTTCCTGTTAAGAAAAATGGTTCGCATGATCAAGCCACTCGGCGAGCTCGCAAAATCGATGCCACTGGTTTCACCAGCAGAATCGACGATGCAACTTACTGAGGATTATAGGATTAAGTGGACGGTGTCATTGGGGAAAACCGGCGGGCCTGTTACCGGAAATCGGGAAGATCACCGGTTTCCGGTAGGAGGTGATTCAAGCACCGATCCGACACGGTCTCTGACCGTGTATT
>JBHHXT010000401.1:0-3478 GCA_046757165.1 bacterium
TCACGCGTTACGTTATAGAATGCTTTTTTCCCAGCGATAAGAATATCCAAACCATGAACCAAGAAGCTGTCTCCGATGACCTTCGAGGATGCCCGACTCAAATCAGAACCATCAAAGAAGTTGTCTAGTCCAGAACGAAAGAGCAGTTCATAAGCGTAGACCTGTTGCTTGTTGTCGAAGATAGGTTGTCGGGCAATAAATGTATCCATGCTCTTTTTCTATTGAATTTATTCTAGAATTCTAGACTTAGCAACAAAATACTCATCTTAGGATAACCCATGTTACTAGAATAACGAATATAACCAAGCCTTTTTGAGAAAATCCTTTAATCAAGAGTATATAACCTGAATCCGTGCCTTTTAGTAATCGACATACCTATAGTAGATAATTCATCCGCATATCGCCAGGGATTGCGGCCTGATGATTACAAATTAGCTCTCAATAGAACCCACTGTCTGTATTCTCACTTTTTCCCCAGCCAACTTAGAGATCGGCATAAATACCAGGCAGACCTATCCCTTTGTTTTCGATCACTGGCATCACACTGTTCGCTTTCTTTTGCCACTTATCCATAAGCCAGTTGCTGATAAAGTCTGGAAAATATTTCCACGACGGTACAGTTTCTCCCAAAGGCTAACTTTAAGCGTCTTCCGGTTGCGATCATTCGGACCGCCAGATAGATGATTTCCTGCATCACGGTTTTGATGCGGCGACGCTTTGCCGGATGACGCAATGGGGCATCCGGCCCGGTCATCCCAGTTTGCCCGATCCAGCGCAGAATGTTATATGCCAATTGGGCGCACGACAGGACGAGGGCATTGGTGGAAAACTTGCCTGAGGGAAGGCGCTCAATATCAAGATCGGTCTTGAATTCGCTGTGATATTGCTCAGAGGTGCCGTGATCGGCATAAAGTTGGATAATCTCTTCCTCGGGTAAGTCCAGGCTGGTCCACCAGCCTTCGATTTCGATCGAAGGCACCAACAAGACTTGCCCTTGTTTGTCAATGCGACGCTCGACCACCCGCATGACACGCCGCAGGGTGTATTCATTACCGCTCCATCGCCGTTTCTCTGTCACATCGAACAGGGCGACTCGTTTGCCGGGTCGCGGCTCCGACCAACGGCCATGTTCTTCGGCGTATTCAAGCCATTGATTTAGATCTTGTTTGCGCGGATTCCATTTGATCAGATAATCTGCAGCGGCTGACTCGTTCTGTTGTACATTGTGCGCCAGCACGACTGCAATGTTTTCAATGGCGTCGTTGCCGCCATCCAGGCGCAGCAACAATGGCGCCTGTGTGAGACGGCCCGCCCTTTCCAATACCTTTTTTAAAAGGGCGGGCGTGTCTTTCTGACAGTGTTGCTTGCCTTCACGCAATTCAAACTCAAGACAATAGCCCTCACGACCTAAATATGCCGCCATCGGTGCATAGCCATCCTTCCCCTTGTAGGTCCGGGAGACGCCTTCCTTCTTGGTCTTGGAGTTGTCAAACGGGGTGACGTCTGCATCCAAAGGAACATGTCCTGTTTCCAACGGGGTATACTCTGCGCCAAGATTCGCAAGCAAATCAATGGCGGCCTCTTGCACAATGGGCAAAAACGCTTCCGCTCTGTCATCCATCCGCTGCCGCAGCGTTTCAGGAGACGGCACTTGATCAATACCAAGTGCCCGTGAAAAAAAATCATCCTCACGCACGTTACTTACGGCTTCAAAATCGCTCTTGCCGGTGCAGATCAGACCGATATAACTGCGCAGTACGTCGGCATGGCTTATTCCTTGTTTCCGCAATGGGATTTCCTTCTTTAGTGTTCGGACTATCTCCGTTCGCTGACTCAATGCTTGGCCAACCAACGCCAAACCAGAGTGAGAGCTCAGATCCGCTTCAGATTGCTCAATAATAAAACGCCGCATATTTCACCCTCCAAGTGAGTTCTTCTTGGAGAAGATTATACCTATATCTTGCTGTTTTTAAGAGTGTTTTTTACGAAATACCACGCTTAAACTCACGAATTCAGGTAATGAAAATACAACTCACAAAAACGTCGAGCTAACGAATAGGGTTTTATCCGTAATGCTACAACAATAACGAAATAGGGAAAGAGTCATGACAAGCATTATGGATAAAACGTGGTTGAACTGAGCCGCTTACCCTAACGACGTTGGCCTATAATACGATTTTCTATGTTGATTGTATAGAGGCAGATTATCAGGATGTTCAGAAGGATCGTTGCCGCTATTGAACAATGAATCATGATATTGCCGATCATGTGGCATCGTAAGACATAAATCTACAAAATAACTATATTGCCAACGGGGATAATATTCCCGTTCAGGCAAACCTGTCCTATTATGGTTTGTTGAATGATATGCCTTTATCTCTCTCATCTATTCAAGGCCGTTCAGGAGGAATCAAAAAATAGCACAGTCGTGCCCTTCCTCCTTCTTTGATAAGGGCCAAGGATTTCCTTAATGATTGCCATCGTTCCGCTTTTGCAAAAAGGACAGCTTGCCAGATCGACCCCGGTTAATCTCTTCAATAATTCGAGTGGTGATGAATCGGCCCTCTCTGGCGGCTTATCGTCTCTCCCGATGAGTTTTCTTATCCGCTCAACATTTCGCTGTTTGACCCGGTTTGCCAGAAATCCAAAATGGCGGATACGCATGAATCCATGCGGTAGGACATGAAGCAAAAATCTCCGGATAAATTCTTGGGCCTCAATGCGCATCTGCTTCACTTTATCCCCGTCCCTTCGGTCACGATAGGTAAAAGTAACCTTGCCGTTCTCGATGGAAAGGAGACGGTGATTGGAAATGGCCACTCGGTGGGTGTACCTGCCAAGATACTCAAGCACCTGTTCAGGCCCCCCGAAAGGATGTTTGGAGAAGACGACCCAGTCCTGTTTCCATAATTTTTCAATCAAGCCTTTAAAACCCTTCTTTCCTCCCAGATGTTCTGTCTTTCCAGGGAAGATGAGTTTGTCATCGACATAGGCCGCCTCAAGCAGATGGATGAATTTACCTCGGAAGACTTGAGAGAGGGCCTTTACGGGAAAGAGAAATGCTTTTCTCTTTGGATCGATCCACCGACTGCCGTCAAAAGAGAGCGCCCCTGCCGGAATCACGACATGCAGATGGATATGGGAGTTGAGTCGCTGGTTCCAGGTGTGCAAGATGGCAATAAATCCGACCTGTCCGCCGAGGTGTTTGGGGTCATTGGCGAAGGTCTTCAGGGTTTCTGAGACCGCCTTGAATAATAACCCATAGATGGCTTTCGTATTACAAAGGGCAATCGGATTTAATGCATGCGGAAGGGTGAAGACATTATGGAAATAACCGACGGGCAAAAGCTCCGCCTTGCGCTCTTCCAACCACTTCTCTTTGGTCAGGGTTTGGCACTTGGGGCAATGCCGGTTCGCGCACGAGTTATATGAGATCCGCTCGGACCCGCAGGAATCACATTGCTCAATATGCCCTCCG
>JBHHXT010000402.1:0-3452 GCA_046757165.1 bacterium
GGGCAAATCTCCTCCGGGGAGGAGACTGAAAACGAACTTGTTCGTTTTCAGAGGTGGGTTTGACTGGAAATGGTTTTTGCGCAATCCCCACACGATTGGTGTATGTAATAAAGATGAGTAGATGAGGGAAGTTGGCTCATATCCCTACTCTATCTCACGAACTGCCTTTCGCTTTGCTTTCATTCCGTCGTCCTGTCAAAGGGTTCACGACGACGGAATGGCCAACAACTGAGTGCACTGAACATCGACAACGTGGACGGAAGCAACTTGTGCGCCTGCTTGCATTGACATCGAGTCGGAAGCTCCTCTTCTTCGCACTGGCCCTGAACCCTTTTGTTCCGGGTACACCTGGTTTTGCGCGGACACCCACGCCCCCTTCAGACCATCCCGTGATTGGGATCTGGACCACGCCCGCTGAACTTGCCTCCCTCCCTATGACAGGAGAGGCATGGGAAACCGTTCTCGAGGGCGCCGACCGCAATTGCTCCCGACCGAGAATCTCAAACAAAGACGACCGGACCAACGTTTATGTTCTGGCTGCTGCGATCGTATATGCGCGTACCGGCCAGGTCGAGTACAAAAAGAAAGTCGTCCGCGCCTGCGAGAAGCTTGTCGGCCGGGGCAGGCCGCGGGGTCGCACCCTGGCCTGGGCCAGAGGGGTTGGCGCCTACGCTCTGGCGGCCGACCTGGTTGGCTACCGGACGCCCGAATTTGAAGCCTGGCTGCTCGCTATGGCAGAGGGGTTCGAGGCACGAGACCGGCGGACACTCCGGCAGATGTTTCAAGAGCGGCCCAACAACTGGGGGGCGCACGCCTTCGGTTCGCTCTGCGCCGTCTATCGCTATCTCGGCATGTTTAGCTCGCTCGAGGAAATTCGAAAATACTGGATTCAGGGCGTGACCGGGCCCAACCCGGGCTTCAAGTTTGGCTCTGACAGCACCTGGCATGTCGACAAGCACGACCCGCGCTGGATCAACCCCCGGGGGGCCGTCAAGGACAGCCTGAATATTGACGGCATTATCGGTGACGACCTGCGACGCGCCGGCTCCCTGAGCAAGCCGCCCACATTCACCAACTATGCCTGGGAAGGCCTTCAGGGTCTGGTCATGGCCGCGCGGATTCTCGAGCGCGCTCGTCTTCCGATTTGGGTGGTGGGCGATAGTGCCCTCTATCGGGCTGCGCACGCGCTGCAAGTCCGCTTTTCGAATGAATTCGGCCCGGAATGGCGTGCCCGCGGCGACGATCAATGGCTGTTGCCCTTCATCGACGCGGCTTACGGCACGAGCTGGTCACACGACCAGTCCCATTTGTGGCAGCACGGCAAGGGAGCTGGATGGGGATATGTGATCCTGGCGGAAACAACACCCGAACAATACCGCCTCTTCGTGACCTGTTTGGATTCTGGTGAAGTCAGCCTGGATCCGCCCGGCGGCTTGTACTATGAAGGAACGCCCGTGACCCTGACCGCTCATCCGAAAAACGACTGGCGGTTCGTCGAATGGCGGGGAGACGTGGCAAGCTCCAAGACATCGGTCACGGTCCTGATGGATGGCGACAAGTACATCACCGCAACCTTTGTCCCGGATTCCCTCCCCGGGTTCAGGTTGACGGTAAAGAAAAAGGGGCGCGGCAGCGTCCGGGTCCAGCCTGACCGTGACTGGTTCGACGATGGCACGCTGGTGAAGCTCACGGCCAAGCCTGATCCCGGTTACCGTTTCGCTGCATGGGATGGGGACATCAAGGATTTCTCCGCCATGACCCGTGTGGTCATGGATTCTGACAAGGGAGTGAGAGCGATCTTCAAGAAGAAACGCAAAGACGGCAGACTGCACGAAGCTGCACCGGACTCAGGCGTTGACGAAGCGGGCACACCCTCTCTCGCTTCAGAGCCGGCATCTGGTCCGCCCCTGCCGGCGAGCTATCAGCTCTTTCAAAACTATCCCAACCCCTTCAATCCCGAGACACAAATCCGCTTTCACCTGCCGCAGGCCGGTCATGTCGAGCTCAGAATTTTCAACATGTTGGGCCAGGAGATCAGGACCCTGGTCGATGTCCACCTGGAAGCGGGCATTTACAAAGTCCTGTGGGATGGCGCGGACAAGAACGGCCGCCCGGCTGCGACGGGCCTGTACTTCTACCGAATCCACGCCGCTGACTTTTCAGACCTGAAGAAAATGAATTTGCTGCGGTAATGGAGCGACCGCTTTGTTTCTATCGCTGCATGCATGCCTGCGGATGAGCAGGAGCACCGCACGATTTCCATCCTGTCAAGGTGCAGATCCCCAGGCGCCTGGCGCCGATAATTTTCTTGTGGGTCAATCGTTTCAGAAAAGGACGTCATTTGAGCTTTGCTCGTCATTTGTTGTCATTGGCTCTGTGGGCGTCATTCAGCAGGCAATGACCAAATGACGCCCCCGGGGCAAATGACGGCGCGAAGCGCCAATTGTTAAATTTCGTATACAAGCGTTAACACTTTAAGAATTTTGTCTTACATTCCAATTCCCGCGCACCATCCGTACAAAAGAAAAAAATGCAGAGGAAAATATGAAATATCTCGTCACCGGCGGCGCCGGATTTATCGGGTCGCATATCGCTGAACACCTGGCAAAGGCAGACCAGGAGGTGATCGTTTATGACAACCTCTCCAGCGGCAAACTGACCAATTTGGAGTCCTTCAAAGACAAGGTTGAATTTGTAAACGGCGACATTCGGGATAATACGCTTCTGGGCAAAGTCATGGCCGGTGTGGATATCGTCTTTCATGAAGCCGCAGTGGCGTCGGTGGCCAAATCTGTCGAGGACCCGGTCATGACAGATGCCGTGAATGTCGGCGGCACCGTTTCGGTTCTGACGGCGGCGAAAGACAACGGGGTAAAAAAAGTGGTCTTTGCCTCTTCAGCGGCGATCTACGGTGACGACCCCGAGCTCCCCAAGCGCGAGGAGATGCAGCCCAAACCGCTGTCGCCATACGCCTTTCACAAGCTCGCCGGCGAATATTACCTGCGATTGTTTCACCAGCTCTACGGATTGAACGGCGTCGCGCTGCGGTACTTCAATGTCTTTGGGCCACGGCAGGATCCTTCATCTGAATACAGCGGCGTCATCTCCATTTTCCTGGACCGCTTCAAACGGGACGCGGAGTACACCATCTACGGTGATGGCGAGCAAAGCCGCGACTTCATCTTCGTGCAAGACGTGGCCCGCGCCAACCTTGCGGCGGCCGCGATCGAGTTCGACCACGTCCCCATCATCAATGTGGCCTGCAACCACGCAAACAATCTGTTGCAGCTGGTCGAACACCTGCAAGAGATTTCAGGCGCGACTCGCGCGCCAAAGTTTGGCCCTGAACGACTGGGGGATATCAAACACTCGCTGGCTGACAATTCGAGACTGAAAAGCCTTTTGGGCGTGGCGCCTGAGGTTGGGTTTCGGGAAGGGTTGAGAAGGCTGTG
>JBHHXT010000403.1:0-3450 GCA_046757165.1 bacterium
GACTTGCCCATCGGGCAGTCATCCTGTCATCAGGAGCGCCGTTACCTCAATGTGACACAGCCCCGCCTTTCTTTTTTTTGCAGAAACAAAATGATTCGCCCAGAAGACACCTTTGACCATGAAGAACATTATCACGAGTTTGAGAATCAGGAAGAAGACGCTTATTCGCTGGAAAAGGAAGACTATTGGGGTTTACTAGAATATCGAAAAGAACATGCTCAGCGAAGACCAGATGATTTGTATGCTCAGATTAGACTTGGCGAAGCATACAATTTGGTTGGCGAGTACCAGGCAGCCATTGATTTTTGCACTAAGCTTCACCAACAATATCCTGAAATACCAGATTTTCAGCATCTGATTTTGGATGCTCTTGTTGCAACGAATCGTACAGAGGACGACTTCAGTTGGACGAGGAGGCCAACCATAATCAGGCTAACATCAGCCGTCTTAGATTGGTGCTATGATTATCTTCAGCCAAAGCGTAAGCCACGTTCTATTGATGAACTCTTTATCGAGTTTATTCCAAAAGGCTACCTTCGTTTCTCTGAAGATGATCTCTTCAACGCCTTAAGAAAAGACAGCCGATTCGTGGTCGAGGCCAGCGAGGACGGTTGGCTCTTTGCGACAGTGAAGGTTGCGAGAAGAATAAGATAATCTCAAAGGGCGCCTGCTTTTTGGGGCTGGGTTGGTGCTCTATCGAGGGTTTGTTGAAACAGAAAGCTGAGTGCGCCCCACCGAAAACCGCCGGGAATCATGTCAAAGACTGAATACCGGGCTGTCATGTTCGACCTATTGACCGCTCTCCTGAATTCCTGGTCTCTTTGGAGTCGCGTGGCCGGGTCCGAGCAGGCTGGGCTGAACTGGAGAAGACAGTACCTGAAACTGACCTATCAAGCGGGTCGGTACCGACCCTACGAGGACATCATCAGGGAAGCGGCGAAGCATGCCGGGGTCGTTTGTGAACGGGCCGACGAACTCATCCAGCGTTGGGGCGAGATTGAGCCGTGGCCTGAAACGAAACGCGTTTTGCAGCAACTGCTCAAGAAGGTGCCCGTTGCAGTGGCGACGAATTCATCAATCGCGTTTGCCGAGGTTGCGGTTTCATGTACGGGTCAGTCCATCCCCGTAGTCATCACGGCGGAAGACGCGGGATATTACAAGCCTCATCCCCGACCCTACCGAATGGCCCTGGAAAGGCTTGGGAGGCAGGCGGAGCACGTTCTCTTTGTGGCTGGCTCTGCTGCAGATGTTCCCGGAGCATCAGGAGTTGGCATGCCGGTCTTTTGGCACAATCGAATGAATCTGAAGCCTTTGGACTCGACTGCGAAGCCCGGTTACATGTCGGACTCGTTATGGCCGGTGTTGGATCTTGTCTAAGAGATAGGGGGACACGGGCACGCTCGAAGGAATTTGAAGCCCGCGTGCTCAGGCCGTCATGTCGTCCCTTTCGGGTAGTTGAACCGGAGATTGATTGGCCAGACGTCCAAACACAATTTCTGGATGAAAATAAGGGAACGATAAGAGATGAGTACGATTAGCTTGAGGCCTCCTGAGTGCTACGAGAGATGAACGATTGCCGTCCCAACACCTGTCGCAATTCCATTAAAGTTTCCTGCCGAAATTCTTTGCGGTATTTTTCAGCCATCTTTTTGTCCAGACCTGCCAACTCACTTTTGGGAACATCCTGAAACTTCCGGCCTTTTAGGACTTCTTTGTCCAACCAGACCTGCGCTTTTGCCGGTCGCCTCACCCATCGGGCCACTTCATTAGACTTTTCGTCGAAGAAAACCACCACCGGAATAGCGCGATTGCCATTGGTCAAATACTGATCCATCAGCTCCGGATTGGCATCCCGAAAGAAGATGCGTAAAGTTAGATTCGGTGCCTGGTCACTTACTTTTGCCACAATGGGCAGGTTGTGAACTACATCGGGGCACCAGTCTTCGGCGATGACCATGACGTTCATGGGACCGAGACCTCTGTAAAAGTCGACATCTTCCCCGGGGATTTGTATTTCATCATAAACCTGCCGGTGCAATTGCTTGTTCTTTTCTATCCTGGATAAATAGTCTGTAAAGGTTAGACCCTGTTCGAATTGTTGCTGGTTCAAATTTGTTCCGTCAAGTTAAATAACAAAGACAGCAAACGGTTTGTTGTTTAGTGATTGACCGAAAACTGCGATTTTTGATGTCATTGTCCCGAATGCTTTCGGGATTTCTCAGCGAAGCAATCCCCATCTCAGGCACGGCAGGAGATGGCTTCGGTAAACAACGCCTCGCAATGACACCGCTTTACACGAGTTTTCGGTCAATCACCATTTATGCAATTCTTTCGCTCAATCGCTCAAACAGCCGTAGACTGACTGAGCGTTGGATAATCGGTATATCCTTTTTCACCGCCCCCATAGAATGTGTTAAAATCCGGTGGATTCAGCGGCGCATCATTCTTCAGTCGCTGCACCAGATCCGGGTTGGAGATGTACCATTGCCCGAAGGCAACGGCATCGGCCGTCCCCGCCTCGATAACAGCATGTCCGCGCGCTTTGTCATAACCGCCGTTGACAACCAGCGTTCCCCGGTACGCCTTTCGCAACGACGGCAAAGGGACAACTTTGGCGCCATGCCGGATGTCTCCCTCCAGCGCATCCACGACATGCAGGTAGGCCAAATGAAACGAAGACAATTTGTTCGCGACGTAAGTGAACGTTGTTTCCGGGTCGGAATCGGACATATCGTTGACCGTTCCGCTGGGCGAAAGGCGTACGCCGACTTTGCCCTTACCCCACTCACTCACCACCGCTGCCGTGACCTGCAACAGAAGTCTGGCACGGTTTTCCACTGAGCCGCCATACTCGTCCGTGCGTTGATTGCTGCCGTGGCGCAGGAACTGATCGAGCAGATAACCGTTTGCTCCGTGGATTTCTACCCCGTCAAATCCGGCATTCATGGCATTTTTTGCTGCATGGCGATATTGCTCGACAATGCCGGGGATTTCGCTGGTTTCAAGCGCCCGGGGCGTGGCAAAAGGTTTCATCCCTGCATACGTCGCAACCTGACCTTTCGGGGCGATGGCCGACGGCGCCACCGGCAACGCGCCGCCATGATAATCCGGGTGGGATATCCGACCAACATGCCAGAGCTGTAAAAAGATATGTCCACCGGCGGAATGAACCGCATCGGCTACAACTTTCCAGCCCTTGACCTGAAGGTTGTTATGAATGCCCGGGGTTGCCGGGTAACCGACCCCCTGTGGCGATATCTGCGATGCTTCTGTGATGATCAGTCCGGCGGTAGCGCGTTGCTGGTAATAGGTTGCTATCATTTGGGTGGGCACAGTTTCCGGCGCTCGATTTCTCGTCATCGGCGCCATGAAAATGCGGTTTGGCAATTCATAGGGTCCGACCCTGATTGGAGTGAACAGATCTTTTTTCATTCGTCTTCGCCTTTCATT
>JBHHXT010000404.1:0-3445 GCA_046757165.1 bacterium
CTAACATCTCGCCCCTAAAGGGGCTTAGGTTTTTTTTCTGTCGCCTGGTGCTATATACATTTCACGCCTACGGCGTTGACCATTGTGTAGGGCGTACAAAACCGCGTAGCGGTGACATATTTATAGCCAAATCGTCCCACAACCATACAAGCACTCCGTTAGGAGTGCAATATTAGCCCCCTGTGTCCAGCGAAAGATGTGGGTAACGAGAAGGTTCCCTCCGGGGACCCTGGAGGGGAGCGGGGTCAGAGCCGTGCAGGATCGATGCTTGACCATACTATGCCAGATTCTGCCGCTAGCTCAGGCAGTTGGCACACCGAAAAGCGACGCTCGGATTGCTCATCATCCAATACGCCTGGCAGTCAGCGCATGCTGCCGGATTCCTGTACTCACATTCGACGCAGAATTCCGTTTCGGGACAGGCGTTGGTGCCAAAATAGTCGAGCGGCTCGAATTTCCGGCTACATGAGCTGCATACCAGCCAGACTTTTTGCCCGGCCGTTTCCATCATTGGCTTGTCCACTGTGACGGCCTCGCCGTTGTGGGCTTTGTATCTTTGCTCCCGTGCCCGTGCGTATTCCAGGATGGCGTTGAGCTGGCCGTCGGCGTGAATGCCGGCCTCCTGCAAGACTTTGTGTGCCTGGCCACTGCCGAGATAGTGATGGTCCCGAAAAGAGTGCAACGTCCTGCGCAGGCCGTCGTTGGACCGGACCCAGCGATAGAGGGTCGGGAGGGTAAAGTCCGTAATCCCCATCGACTCACGTGTGAGCGCTTCCGGGAAGATGGACTCCTGCTCCTCAGCAGACAGCCGGTCGAAAAGCTCGGCGCTGGTGATATAGTACACATTCAGATTCAATCCCTTTTCGTCGAGCCGGGGCAGGACCTCCTGAACAAAGATGGTGGCGACACCGTTGCCCTGCAGCACGAGCGTCCCGCTTTGCTGTCTGGCTGTGGCATCGGCTCTGCGAATCGCGTAGACACCCTTGATGGCTTCGGTGACGTCGGGCAGGCCAAGCTCGGCGCGGTCGACCAACGTGTCGGCGGGCCGGGTGACAAACGGGCACAGGATGGCTGGCCGCGCTCGCAGGCCCGTGATCATGAGCGGCCATATTTCACGGGCATCCCACGGGGTCAGCGTGATGAGCACCCCTTTGGGGAAGTTCTCTTGCAGGAGTTGCAAAACTTGCGGGTCAGCATGGGTGGGCCCGTCCTCGCCGGTTTTGACGCCGGTGTGCGCGCTGACCATGATCCAGGTGTTGTACGGCTCGCCGGTGACCATTTCCCGGTTTTGCTGCCCGATGCCGTGCAACCGCGCCGCGATATGTTCGAGCGCCCCGATGAAAGCGCCATACGAAGAGGTGACGCCGATGTGCTCTCCAAAGGAGGAGAGCCCGGCCATGAAGGCGCCCATGGCATCCTCACAAATCCCGCCCACAGCGACCACCCGCGAGCCCCGGTTGGAAACGGCGTTGAAATACCCCTCGTCAAAGCCCTGGTTCAACTTGGCCACACTGGTGGAATTCAACAGGTCTGCGGCACTTCCTATGATGGCGCCGTTGCTTTCCCGGTTCAGGAGATTCAGGGTGTCGCCCAGCACGGCCCGGAGGGTCACCGAATCTCCCGGCTTCAACAGCAGCTCAGGCGGTGTTACGTCAGCTTTGATCTCGCTGCTGGCCTCATAAATTCGGCTCAATTGCGGCCGGTCCGGCCGCATGGTGCGCCCCCGGCCCTTCAGGCGCTGTTGCGCCTTTAGCAGAAGATTCGAGGCGAACAGGGCATATTGCTGGTTGATCTGCAGGACTTGCCGAATGAGCAGAAGCGTATCGAAAAAGGTTTTTTCGATCGTCTCCGGGGTCTCCTTCCCTTTCAGGCGAGGCATGCGCACACTGAAGGTTTTTTCGAATTCTTCGCACGCCTGGTAGTAGCCCTCGGAACAGAGCTTGTGCCCCGCACCGTGCGAGGCTTTGCCCTCGATGCCGTATTTCCAACCCTTGATCGTGCGGTAGACGATGGCGGTCGGTTGTTTGTTGTCAATCGTCGCGGCGAGCTGCTGCGCCGCCACGACCTGCACAAAATCCTTGCCATTAGGCACAAAGATGACATTCCAGTCGTGGCAGTAACATAACTCCACCGGGGTCCACTGCACATAATCGCCCGGCGTGTCGCCTTCCCGGCAGACGCTGTTGGAGTCGATGGACGCCTGGTTCCAGTCCACATGCAGCACGGCGTTATGCAATCGGGCAGAGGCTCCGGCGGCCAGCGCCTCATGCACCCGGCCGGGCGTCATGCCCCCTTCGCCTTCCAGGATGTGGATTTTCGGCGCATCGTCGCGATAGGTGTCGAGCGCGGCGAAGCTCAAGCCCAGGGCCGCCGGCACACCGACACCGCTTGCGCCGGTGGCGATGGGGACAAACGGCGTCGCCGGCGTCGGATGCCCATCCAGCGTCCTGGCGTTCAATTCTTTGAACAAGGGCGTATCATTAGTGGGATTGCGCCGGAATCCCAGCAAATCTTCCAACCGAAACTGCTCGCGTTCTTCCGGTAAGAACCTGGCTTTGCCGACGCGAATGAGCTCATTGCGCAACGCCCACATGGCGTACAACCCCATAGCCTTGTGACCGGCGGCGTAAACCAGCATATCCGCACTGCGTTCGTCGGGCCGGGAAAAATCATAATCCATGTTCAAGAAAAGCAAACTCCCGACAATGCGGCCGGAAGAGATACTGCCGCCAGGATGGCCGGAAGTCGGAACAAAATTGTATGAGATGGCACAAAGCGTTCGATAGATGAGATCGATGCCCTCCAGCATGTTGTGCTCAGTCTGACCGAGCTTGAATCTTGTGCTCTTGATCACCTCCAGGATATTGAAGTAGACTGCGCGACGCTGGCCGAAACTCAGTTCTTGCGCCCTCAGCGACGAGAAGTGCAGTGCGGGTTTCATGAGACTCTCTCCTAGTTGTAATGAATGGCTGATTACCGACGGGGAAGCTTGGACAGGAGATCGAAAGTGCAATCATCAGGCCAGGCTCGCCAGAGTTTCGTGCGGGCGTAAGTGCTTGATTCTTAGACCAGACTGGCCAGGGTTGCGTCCAGTCATGATGGTGGCAATCTCAGCTTTGACAAAAACAGGTGGAGGGTTTCCTGGATCTGGGAAGATTGCCGAGTCACGCTGCGCGACAAAACCGCACCCCAATTACTCTGGAATTCTCAATTTCAAACCGATGTTGAACGAATTTTGACTCAAACCCTCGACCTCCCCGAATCCGGCACGAGCATTGAGCGTCAAGTGTCTGTTGATCTCATAGCCAATGGCTCCGATACCGATTACGTCAGAATAAGGACCGCTGCCCATTCCGACCCATAAACTCCAGCGAGGATGCGGAGAGCCACCGATGCCAAGCTGAAAATGTCCCCTGGAATACAGGGGGACTGAGTGATATAGTGA
>JBHHXT010000405.1:0-3424 GCA_046757165.1 bacterium
TCAGGCTGCCTGGCGTGCAGCAAGAGTTGCAATGACTTCTTTAAAGACGCTAAGGAATTCTCGCATCTGCTCTACCGGACCAACAGTTATCCGAATACACCGCTCGATTACCGCCGGCATGCCGTCGCCGCTGATTCGAACCAAATACCCTCGCTTCTTCAGCTCGTTAGCGACAGACTGAAGGCAGACGCCATCCGGAAAGCGCAGGTGGACGAAATTGGCATACCCCTTCAGGACCTCGACCTCCAACTTGCGCATTTCTTCTTCAATGAGCGCTTTGCTTGCCTTTACGCTTTGGACATACTCTTCAACGAGGTCGTAGTGGTCTAGCAGGTATTCGCCGAACTTGATCGCAAAAAGGTTGATGTCGGCGTGAGTCTTGACTTTGTAGAGGGAGTTGATGTTCCGGGGATCCGTGCAGATGAAGCCGAGCCGCACCGCCGCCAAACCCGCACCCTTGGAAAAAGTCTGAGTGATGATCAAATGAGGGTGTTTCTGCACCCATCGAATGACCGACTCCTGGCCGGAAAAGGGCTGGTAGGCCTCATCAAAGACGATGAGCGTGTTTGTCCTGTAGGTCTCCTCCAGCAAGTATTCGATCTGCTCATCATCGAGAATTGTCCCGGTCGGTTGATTCGGATTGGCGATGAACACCGCCCGCGTCCGGTCGGTGATGCTGGCGACCAACGCATCAAAACGAAGCTGCAAGTCCGGCGAGAATCCGACCTTCACTTTGCGTGCAGCAAACATCCCGGCATAGACTTCGACCATGGCGTAGGTCGGATCCAGAAACAGCACCTCGTCGCCAGGTGCCACATACGTCTCAAAGATAGTTTTGATGGCCGCATCCGAGCCCGGCGTGAGCAAGAAAAAACGCTCGTCTAGCTGCCAGAAGGAGGAGAGCCTGCCGTAGAGCGGCGCCTGATTGGGATACATGGTCAGGCTTTCGGGTGAAATGCGATCGAGCATCTCCTTCAAAGCCCAGTCCGGGAACGGAGTGGTTCGCTCGTTCTTGTCCAATCGTACGTAGGCGGTCCGGTCGCTGCCGAAATCTTTGATGCGATACAGATCCTTGATGGTTGTTTTTGGCTCGATCATACTCACGCTTTCTTGATTATCCTGAGCCGGACAAGCCCCGCAGAAGGCGCGGGATTTGACAACCGGAAATTCGAAATCCTAAACTCGAAACTCGAAAAAAAGTGTGTCGCAAAAAACTCTTGCCAAAAAGTGACAGAAAGAACTCGTCAAGTATTAAATCACGACACACCGTCTGCACGGCTCAACCGCGCATCGTCGGGCATTCCGGTGGTGTTCACGCAGGGCGCGATACCCTTCCGACCTCCATATCTCCGAAATCGTGCTCTTGCGGACATCTCCAACCGCGAGGGTCGACTTGTAATCGGAATCACACGGGTTGACCTTGCCATCGTACCAAATGAACATGCGACGCCAGAGGTCAGAACAAGGAGTCGTGAGGGCGTTCGGCTCGCTGGCATAGATGCTTTCCCAGGGATTGTACTTCACGAATGAGATCTGGTCAACAAGTGCCCCCCATCGTTGTTTCATCTCCGCCATATTCTGCGCCTCGCTCACCATAACGCCCGAGACACGGGTAATGATTTTCGCGTCCGGGTACTGCTTTTCTTTGATCGTGTTGAAGTTCTCGAGATTCTTTAGAATCTTGTCCAATTTGCCATTGACGCGCAGACGGGCATAGCTCTCTTCGTCAGCGGCATCGGCTGAGATAACGAGCGTGTTGACACCGCCGCTCAAAATAGCATGGATATGAGGCTCGGTGAGCACAGAACCGTTCGTATTCAGTTTCAAGCCCAGGAACTTGCCGATAGAGTACTCCAACATCTTGTCGATATCTTTGCACAATAGCGGCTCCCCTCGCGATGCCAGCGAAAGAAAATGAATCTTGCCCTCGACCTGGTCCACGATCTCTTTGTACAATTCGAAGGACATGGCGCCCATGTACCCGCTCGATTTCGTGGTGAACCGCTTGTCGGTCTGGTAGCAAAACACGCATCTAAAATTACAAATGGAGGTCGGCTCGATTTGCAGGTACGGAGGGTACTCGTCCAGGAGATGTTGGCCTGGATAGACATCGTAGCGGAATCGATGGAACAAGTAGGTGATAAGCTCCTGGTCCTCTAACCGGGACATCTCGTCGGCAATGAACGGCGTAAGCTGGAACTCGGCCTCATCGTCTTGACTTTGCTTGCTCAGGCTCTCACGCACCGAAGCGATGACTTCCGCTTGCCCATTCAATCTCACGCTCTCGAGGTCGCCTGTCACAACTTGCAGGGCTCGCTCAGTCTGCGTCCGCACACTGCCATTGCGCGAATAGAAGAGCTCAAAGCTGTGATGCTTCTCGTAAGTTTCAGGCCTGGTTAATTCCATGCTGATACGCCCTTCTTCGGTTAGAGTTGATTCTCATATTCTTCCTGCGGCACAACATTGAGCGGTTTTTCCCCGCGTACAAAGCGCACCACCCCTTCGGTAGCTCGCAGCTCCATCTCTGCCCGGCAATCGCGGGTCATGGAGCCCAGATGGCAGCTCAGCAAACAATTCCCGAGTTCAGTCAGCTTTCCACAGTAGGGCTCGGCCTCAAAGACATCGAGCGCAGCGCCGGCGATTCTGCCGGCTTTGAGCGCCGCATACAGGGCCGCCTCATCCACAATCGCGCCCCGTGAGGTGTTGATGAGCCGGACATTGGACCGCATCAGCTCGATTTCGTTCGCCGAGATGAGAGACTTCGTCTTGCGCGTCAGCGGAACATGGAGCGAAATGATGTCTGCCTCGCGATAGAGGGTTTCTTTATCGACATGCTCGGCGTGCAGGCGACGGTACAGGTCAACGTCAGGCCGCAAGTCATTGACCAGGATACGCCCGGGCTGAAATCCTTGCAAGATTCGCAGAACGCGGCTGCCGATGCGACCAACACCGATAATTCCAACGGTCTGGTTGGCGAGTCGGTCGCCGGTCTGGCGTTGCCAGGTACCGGAGCGCATCTTGCGGTCGACCTGAGGAAGGTGGCGCAGCAGGTTGAGCATGTGGGCAATCGTCAGCTCGGCCACGGCGGCCGATGGCGCGTCCGGTGTGTACAGAACCTCAATGCCCAGCTCACGAGCCGCCGAAAGGTCGACATTGTCCAGGCCGATACCGACACGGGAAATGACCTTCAAGTTCGGGGCACGCTGCAAAACCTGCCTGGTGATCGGCTCGGTACCGGCAATGACAACATCAAACTCCGGAATCAAATCGATCAGCTCGACTTCTTTGAGCTTGCGCCCAAGCGGGTTGATGAGGTATTCCACGCTTCTCAGCTCATCGAGCATCTCGAGCGGTCTGGGGTTGATCTCACCGAACGGAACCGTGGTGATCAGGATGCGCTTGATGGAGCCGTTTTTGTGATGCT